>NZ_JAAGNI010000181.1 GCF_010550605.1 Streptomyces sp. SID9727 | reverse complement strand
AGGAGGCCGGCGGGCGGGCGGCCGCCACGGCGGAGGCACACGGTCACCTGGAGCGGGCGCGGGCCTGCCTGGAGAGCGTTTCGTCGGCGCCCGACGCCCTGGAGGAGATGCTCACGCTGTTCCCGTACGTCGTGGACCGCACCCGGTGACGACGGCCGCGCCGCCTCTCGTTCCGGCGGGCGGCGCGGCCGTCGTCACCGGTGCATCGACGCACCCTTGAGGATCTTGTCCACCGCGTTGCGAGGCCCGTGCACCGCGATCCCGGCGAGGTCGAGTGAGGTCCGGTGCACCGCGCGGACCGCGGCGCGGTTGTCGCGGTCGTTGCCCGTCGCGAAGAGGTCCGAGGTGAACACGGACAGCGCGACGCCCCGGCCGACGGCACGGGTGTGGGCGGTGGTCAACATCTCCTTCGGACCCTCGAAGACCATGACCGGCTGGCGGAACATCGGCAGGTAAGGGGTGTCGTCCGCGTCGGTGTAGGGCGCGCCGATCAGTTCCGGGGCGACCGTGCCGAGACCGCTGACCAGGAAGGCGGTGACGTTCAGGCGCTGCCAGGTCTCCAGGTCGTTCCTCAGCAGCACGGCGATCTTGGTGTCGAAGCGTACGGGGGCGGGGGCGGTGGTCTCAGCTGTCATGCCCCGAGCCTGCCGGGCCGCCCGGGGCCCGGTCTTGTACGAACTTTGCACGTCGGGGAGCGGCGCCCGCCCGGCGTACGATCGGCCTATGGCCGCAGCACGTCCCGAGATCACCGCGTGGTCGCCGCCCGTGGAGGGGATCGCCGAGGTCTTCCACGCGCGTTTCACCGACCACGCGTACCCCATGCACACGCACGACGCCTGGACGCTGCTGGTCGTGGACGAGGGCATGGTGCGCTACGACCTGGACCACCACGAGCACGGTGTGCTCACCCACACGGTGACGCTCCTGCCGCCGCACGTCCCTCACAACGGTGCCGCGGCCACCCCCGAGGGCTTCCGCAAGCGCGTGCTGTACCTCGACACCGGTCAGGTGGACGAACGGCTGATCGGCCGGGCGGTGGACCGGCCGGTGCTGCACGACCCGGCGCTGCGCAGCCGTATCGACCGCCTCCACCGCACGCTCGCGGCCCCGGGCGACGAGCTGGAGGCGGCGAGCCGGCTCGCCCTGGTCGCGGAACGGCTCGAACAGCATCTGGGCGGCCGGGCCGGCTCCGCCCCGTACGTCCACGACGGCCGGCTCGCGCACCGGCTGCGCGAGCTCCTCGACGCGACCTACGTCGAGGGCATCACGCTCCAGGAGGCCGGTGCGCGGCTGCACGCCCATCACACCCATCTGGTAAGGGCGTTCAGCCGGGAGTTCGGGATGGCGCCGCACCAGTACGTCATGGGCAGGCGGGTCGACCTGGCGCGGCGGCTGCTGCTGCGCGGGGTCCCGGCCTCGGCGGTCGCCGCGTCGGCGGGTTTCTACGACCAGTCGCACCTGACCCGCCACTTCAAGCGGATCGTGGGTACGGGCCCGGGGCACTACGCGCGGCGTTCGAGCACTCCGCGTACGAAAGCGGCCTGACCCACGTGCTGGAGGTCGTCCGACAGTACGCTGACCAGCCGAACCCCCAGCGTGACGGGCGGGTCCCATCCCTCGTCCACGACGCGGCCCAGCGCATGACCGTCCAGGCCGCGGATGTAGGCGAGCGTGTTCTCGTGGACGGCGTCGTAGTAGCCCAGGAGCAGATCGGCCGAGTCCACGCGGACGGCCGCGACCTCCTCGCTGCTCTGCCCGTAGCCGGTGGCGTCGGCGGGGAGGGGCAGGTCGAAGCGGCCGGCCCAGTCCTGGGCGGTCCAGAGCTGTTCGGTGCCGGCCGCGTCCGCGATGTGGTCGTCCTGGACCCGGGTCAGGTGCCAGACGAGCCAGGCGATCGAGTTGGCGTCGTCGTCGAGCCGGGCGTGGAGGTCGTCGGGGTCCAGGCCCTCGACGGCCGCGTGCACGGTCTCCTGGATGCGGGTGTACCCCTCGGTCAGGATGTCGGTGACGTTCATGCGTTCAACCATGGCCGTTCCCCTTCCCCCGCGCGGCCACCGACACGCACCGGGGCGGGCGCCGGCGGGGACGTCCCCGCCGGCGCCCGCCCGCTCGTCAGCTGTAGATGCCGAACTCCCAGAGGGAGTAGCCCCACGCCGTGCCCCGCTGGGTGAGGTTGAGCTTCACGTAGCGGGCGGTCTGCGCGATGTCGAAGTCGTCGGCGTCACCGTTCCCGGTGGTCGTGGTGTACACCGACCGCCAGGAGTTGCCGTCGTCCGAGACCAGCACCTCGTAGGACTTGGCGTACGCCGGGTCCCACACCAGCTGGAGGTGGCGGAACGACTTCCGCTCGCCCAGGTCGACCTGGATGGACTGCGGGTCGCTCCAGTCGCTGGCCCACCGGGTGTCCAGCCGTCCGTCGGTCGCCATCGCCGCGGTGCAGGGGCAGCCGCTGCTGCCGGCCTGGGCGGAGGAGGCGGTGGCCGGGCGGCCGAGCGCGATGTTGGTGCCGCTGACCGGGGGCACCACGACCTTCACCGACTTGGTCTCGATGCCGGCGTTGCCGTGCCCGTCCTCGGCCTGGATGTACACCTTCCACACCCCGAGCCGCGCGGGCGCGGTCACCGCGAAGGTGCCGTTTCCGGTGGACCGCCAGTTGGCTTCCACCAGGGCCTTGTCACCGGTCGCGTAGTTGCCGCTCAGGTAGATCTTGTAGGTGACCGGGTCGTTGTCCGGGTCGCGGACGTCGGCGCGGACGGTGAACTCCTTGCCCGCGGGGGCGCCGCCGGCGTTCTGCACCGTCATGTCGCTGATGACGGGCGGGGTGTTGTCACCGGCGGTGGAGCCGCTGTACGCCTTCTTCAGGGCGTAGTACGAGAGCCGCTTCTTGCCGTCCGGCACCACGTTGAACCAGACGCCGCCGAAGTCGTGCTCGGTGCCGTAGTGGAAGAAGGTGGCGCCCAGTGCGACACCCTGGTGGGCGGTGACGCAGTTCCACGCCTTGGTGTACCCCTCGGCCTTCTGCACGTCGGTGGGCTCGTCGGGGATCCCGTTGGCGTCGTCCGGCACCTCCCACTCACCGGCCGGGCCGCCCTCGGTGATGATGTAGGGCTTGGTGTAGCCGCCGGTCTCCCAGGCGGTGCGGACCCCGCAGATGTCCCCGTAGGAGTTCATCGAGTACAGGTCGAGGTCGGGGGCGTTGCGCTTGTAGTAGGGCCAGGCACCGGTCCAGGCGTCGGTGGACGTCACGGGGTGGTCCGGGTCGATGGTGTGGATCTTCTTCGCGACGTCGTTGACGAAGCCGGTGTACGCGTTGCGCTGCTTCTCCAGCTCGTCACCGCTGTAGCAGTTCTGCAGCCCGAGCACCGACTCGTTGCCGACGTTCCACATGAGCACACCGGGGTGGCTCTTGTACGTGTCCACCCACTTGGCGAACTCGGTGAGCGAGGAGGACTTGTAGGCGTCGTCGGTCACGTAGTTGACGCAGCCGCCGCTGCCGGGGCCGCCGCCGGGCTGCAGCCAGAAGCCGCTGACCACGCGGATGCCGTTGGCCGCCGCCGCGTCGAGCAGCGGCTTGGAGGTGCCGTCGGTGCCCCAGGTGCGGATGGTGTTGACGCCCATGGACTTCAGGTCGGGCATGTAGCGCGCCGCGTCGTTGACGGACGGACCCCAGGTCAGGCCCTTCACCTGGTACGGCTTGCCGCCGACGGTGAGCTGCCAGTTGCCCTGCGAACCGGTGACGCGGACGGCTCCGCCGGTGCCGGGGTCCGGGTTGCCGGAGCCGGTGGTGCCGTACACCTGGAACTCCCACAGGGAGTAGCCGTAGCCGCCGGCGCGGGCGGTGCCGTGCATCCTGACGTAGCGGCCGGAACCGCTGACCGCGAGGTCGTCGGTACCGCCGTCGCCGTTGGTGACGGTCTTCAGGGTGCGCCAGTCGGACCCGTTGTCGGACGCCTGGATCTCGTACGCCTTACCGAAGGCGGACTCCCAGGTCAGGACGACCCTGCTGAGGCCGGCGGCGGCGCCCAGGTCCACCTGGAGCCACTGCGGGTCGCTCCACGCGCTGGCCCAGCGGGTGCCGGTGAGGTTGCCGTCCACGGCGGCCGAGGCCGCGTAGCCGGCACCCTCCGACGAGGACGCGGTGGCGGTCTTCCCCTGCGACAGCAGGGATTCCGCGGCCCGTGCGCCGGACGCGGTCAGCATGACCAGCGACGAGGCGACGAGGGCGAGAAGGGTGATCAGCAGCGTGCCCGCGCGGGGTCGCGCGGGCAGGGCTGAACCGGCTCTGTGCACATTCTCTCCTGGCGGAAGAGTGCGGGACGGGGATCCCGCGGCGGGTGGGAGAGCGCTCTCCCAGGAGAGTGACGTGTACTCGTCCAGCTGTCAACGATCAGAGCGCGCCGGGTTCGGCGGAAGGGGTGCGGCGCGCTACGGAACGAGGTTCTTCCTGGTCTCGGCGGGCTGCTCCCGCCGAGCGCCGACCCCTGCGGCCCGCGCCGCGCTGTGCAGCGAGCGCAGGGCCAGCAGGAGGAACCCGATGTCATCGAGGTAGACCGGGTCCGGCAGCAGGTCGACCGGCGACACGGTGTACAGCACCGCCGCCCAGACCAGCGCCTTGTTGTGCAGTGGGACACCGGCCTCGACCAGCAGTTTCCTGGCCTTGAGGACTCGTACCAGCAGGACGCCGGCGGTGGCCAGCATGAGCAGGCCGAGTACCGCGCCGACGATGATCCACGTCTTGGTGTCCATACTTCATCCTGCCTTGTCCGGCTTATCCGGAGCGGTGCGTCCGGTACCGGGTGCGTCGCTTCAGGGCGCGCCGCTCGTTCTCGCCGAGACCACCCCACACCCCGGCGTCCTGGTTGTTCTCCAGGGCCCACCGCAGGCATTCCTGCTGTACGGGGCAGCGTCGGCACACCGCTTTGGCCTCCTCGACCTGGACGAGCGCCGGGCCGCTGCTCCCGATGGGGAAGAACAGGTCCGGGTCCTCGTCGCGGCAGGCCGCGTGCATGCGCCAGTTATCCATGGACTCTCACTCCTGACGGTCGTGTGCGTCGCGTTTGCCTCGGTACGCTGCGGGTGACCGGCATTTCGCCCCCGAAACCCCGGTGGGCCTTCCTTCGCGTCCTCTTCACGTCCCTCGGAGCTGCGGGGGCGGCGGCTCAGGGGCGATCATGGGAGACGGCGGGCCTGCGTCGGGCACGGTGACGGCTGGGAAGGATCGTCCGTGGGCGGCACTGATGACATGCGGATCGGCTGGGGCGAGGCTCACCGGGCGGGCGCGCGCCGGGCGTCCGAGAGCGGTCTGCTCGACGTCCTCGGGGTCGCCGCGCTCGTCCTGGACACCCAGGGCCGCATCGTCCTGTGGAGCCCGCAGGCCGAACGGCTGCTGGGGTATTCCGCCGAGGAGGCGCTGGGCGAGTTCGCCGCCCGGGTGCTCGTCGACGAGGAGGACTTCGAGCTGGTGCTCCGCCTCTTCGGCCAGGTGATGGGGAGCGGCGAGGCGTGGGCCGGGGTCTTCCCCGTACGGCACAAGGACGGGACCACCCGGCTGCTGGAGTTCCGGAACATGCGGTTGCAGGACGACCGGGGTGACTACTACGCGCTGGGGCTGGCGGCCGACGGGGACGTGCTGCGCCGGGTGGAGCGGGATCTCGCGCTGTCGGTGGGCCTGGTCGACCAGTCGCCGATCGGGCTCGCGGTGCTGGACCCCGGTCTGCGCTTCCTGTCCGCCAACGCCGCGCTGGAACGGATGGACGGCGTGAGCGCCGCGGAGCACCTGGGGCGGCCGATGGGCGAGGCGCTGTCGTTCCTGGGCCCGGACGGCCTGGAGGCGGCCGCGCGGGAGGTTCTGGACAGCGGTGTGCCGCAGGTGTCGCGCCAGGTGGTCGGCCGCTCCCCCGCCGCACCGGACAGCGACCGCGCCTGGTCGGTGTCGCTGTACCGGCTGGACGACTCCGCGGGGCGGGTGCTGGGCATCGCCGCCTCGCTGATCGATGTCACCGACCGCCACCGCGCGGCGGCCGAGGCGGAGCGGGCCCGGCAGCACCTCGCGCTGATCGCCGACGCCTCGGTGCGCATCGGCACCACGCTCGACCTGGAGCAGACGGCCCTGGAGCTGGCCGAGGTCACGGTGCCGCAGCTCGCCGACGTCGCCGCGGTGGACGTGCTGGACAGCGTCCTGAAGGGGCGTCCCGGGCCGTCCGACGGTCCGCTCCTCATCCGGGCCCTCGCCGTCGTCGCCGCCCGGCCGACGCCCGTGGTGGAGGCGGCCGACCCACCGGGCCGGGCCGCCCGCTACGGTGCCGACCGCCTCGTCACCCGCTGCGTGCGGACGGCGCGGCCGGTGCGGGAGCCGTATCTCGACGCGGAGAAGCTGGCGAGGGTGGCCCGCGACGAGCGGTCGGCCGCCCTGCTGGCCGAGGCGGGCGCGCACTCGTACCTGGCGGTGCCGCTGATCGCGCGGGGCGAGGTGCTGGGGGCGATCGACCTGATCCGGACGGACAACCCGCTGCCGTTCACGGCGGAGGACGAGGCGCTGGCCGCCGAGCTGGCGGCCCGGGCCGCGGTCGGCATCGACAACGCCCGTCTCTACCGCCAGCAGCAGGAGACCGCGCTGACGCTTCAGCGCAGCATGCTGCCGCGCAACCATCACGACCCGGCGGGCCTCGACGTGGTGTCCCGGTACCGGCCGGCCGCCTCGCGCTACGAGGTCGGCGGGGACTGGTTCGACGTGATCGGGCTGCGCGACGGCGGGACCGCGCTGGTGGTGGGCGATGTGATGGGCAGCGGGATCAACGCGGCCACCACGATGGGGCGGCTGCGCACCGCGACCCAGACCCTGTCCCGGCTCTCCCTGGAGCCTGCCGAGGTGCTGGGGCACCTGGACGAGATCACCGCCGGCCTGGACCCGTGGTTCGCCACCTGTGTCTACGCGGTGTACGACCCGGGTGCCGGGCGGTGCCGGGTGTCCACGGCCGGGCATCTGCCGCCGGTGCTGATCCCGGAGGGCGGTGAGCCGGTGCTGCTGGATCTCCCGGCCGGGGCGCCGCTGGGGGTGGGCGGGGTGCCGTTCAGCGATGTCACGGTCCCGCTCGGCCCGGGCGACCGGCTGGTGCTGTACACGGACGGCCTGGTGGAGACCCGGGACGACGACATCGACAGCCGCCTGGAGACGCTGCTGGGGCTGCTCCGCACCCCGGACGCGTCGCTCGACGCGACGTGCGACCGGCTGCTGCGGGAGCTGCGGGACCCGGACGGCCACGACGACGTGGCGCTGCTGATGGCCCGGGTCCACGCGTGACGGCGGCGTGGGGTCAGTGCGCGCACCTGCGTCGGGTGCGGCACTTCGCGGTGGCGCGGACGCGGTTGCCGCCGGCGCCGAGGAAGCCCAGGCCGATGCCCAGCATCCAGGAGTCCTTGGCGAGCGCGATGCCGTCCTGCGTCGGCCGGAGGCTGCCGGGCTCCCGCATGCCGGGGGTCCGCAGGTAGAGGCCGAAGAGACCACCGGAGAACCCGGTGAGGAGCAGCCCGGCGAGCCGGGTCGGTACGAAGGGCGCCAGCAGGGTGGCGCCGACCGCGATCTCGGAGCAGGCGAGCAACCGGGTGAACCGGGCGGGCTCCAGCTTGCCGAGGAACGGGTAGGCGTTGCTGGCCATACCGTGCAGCCCCTGGGCGGTCCCCTCGTCGGCCTTGAGCTTGCCGAGGCCGGAGTTGAGGATGAAGGCGCCGGTGGCGAGGCGCGGCGGGATATCGCGCGGTTCGGGCAACAGCATCATGGCGTGAGCCTCCATGGGACAGGTTGTCGGCCCCCGGTCGAGCCTAGCCAGCGGGGGTCCCGGGCGCGCGTCGAACGGCCGGGCGGGTGGGCGATACTGAGCGCGGCGGGTACGCGAGAGGGGGCTCAGTGGTCCAACAGCCAACGGAATACGACATCGTGGTGGTCGGCGGCAGCGGGGTGGACACGATCGTCCGCGTCGACGCCCTGCCGGTCCCGGCGGCCGACTCGGTGCTGGTCGGCCCGATCCGGGAGTGGCCCGGCCAGACCGGCGGGAACGTGGCGCTCGGCGCCCGTGCGCTGGGGCTCGGTGTGGTGTTCCTCGACTGCATCGGTGACGACTGGACCGGGACGCAGGTGCGCGAGCGACTGGCCGAGGGGGACGTGGAGTTCCATGCGGTGATCTCCCCGGCCGGGACCCGGCGTGCGGTGAACCTGGTGGACGCGACGGGGCGGCGGATGTCGTTCTACGACGCCCGGGACCCGGAGGACCTGCGGATGCCGCGGGAGTTCTACCTGCCCCGGCTGCGGCGGGCCCGCCATGTCCATCTGTCGATCACGAACTTCACCCGGTTCCTGTACGACGACATCGAGGCGCTGGGGGTGCCGGTCTCCACGGATCTGCACGACTGGGACGGGCGGAGCGACCATCAGCGGGAGTTCGCCCTCCGGTCCGATCTGGTCTTCTTCAGCGCGGCGGCGACCGGGGAGCACGCGCCCGCGCTGATGCGGGAGATCCTGCGTGAGGGCCGGGCCACGACGGTGGTGGCCACGGCGGGCGCGGAGGGCTCGTACCTCCTCACCCGCGACGGCGGCGACGAGCCGGTGCACATCGCGGCGGTCGCGCCGCCGGCGCCCGTGGTCGACAGCAACGGCGCGGGCGACGCGTTCGTCACCGGTTTCCTGTACGGCAGGCTGGACGGGCGTGAGCCGGCGGAGTGCGCCCGGCTGGGGGCGGTGGCGGGTGCCTTCGCGTGTACGGCTCCGGGGTCGACGGCCGTGATCGGCCGGGCGGAGCTGCTGGGCGTGTGACGGCGTGCGGGCGCCCCGGCCGACGGGGCACCCGCACGTACGGGCTACTTCAGGTAGGGGCCCGCGGTGCCGATCTTCCCGGGGCCGTTCAGCACGTACACGCGCATGTTGCCCTTGCCCGGGGCGTCGACGGTGAGCTTTCCGTCGGTGACGACCCGGGTGTCACCGGTGACGGCGTCCTTGTAGGTGCCGTTGGGGATGCCGGTGTACGAGGCGCCGCCCGTGACGGTGACCAGGGCGAAGCTGTCGGTCGATCCGCTGGTGTAGCGGCGCTTGTAGGCCATCTGGCCGCTGATGCCCTCGGTGGAGTACTGGCCCATCTGGAGGGCGGGCACGGCCCGGCGGATCAGGTTGAGCCGCTGGAGGTGCTTGACCAGGGGCTTGGCGAGGGTGTTGGCGACCTCACCGGACGCGGAGTCGACCTGTGAGAACTCCGAGGCGGTGACGCTGCCCGCGAGGTGGTCCCCGTAGTAGGCGCGGCCGGTGGAGGCCAGGGGGCAGGTGGGGCCGCAGTCGATCTTCTTGCCGGCCTGGAACTCGATCTCCGATCCGTAGTAGAGGGTGGGGATGCCGCGGAACGTCCACATCAGGGACATGTTCTCGGCCCAGGCGTCGGTGCCTCCCGCGTAGCGTTCGCCGCTCTTGTTGGGCCCGTAGTCGTGGCTGTCGACGTAGACGACGTTGTAGGTGGCGTCGTTGGTGGAATCGTCGGAGTCCTTGCCGTTGTTGAACGCGTTGGTGGCGTCACCGAAGTTCATGTGCATGCGCATGTCGATGATGTTCATGCCGGAGAACCGGCTGTGGTCCGGGGTGTGGTAGCTGTTCCCGTCCAGGAAGGCGTTGGTGGAGGTCGGCTGGTCGCCGGTGCCGAGCTTCTCCTCGTACGCGTACATCTCCAGGGCGGCCTTGGTGTCGTCGGCGTCGTACTCCCGGCGTTCCTTCCAGGTGAAGAACTGCGCCGAGTGGTTGACCGAGCCGCGGTTCCACTTGTCGTTGACGAAGGCGCCGACCTCGCCGAAGACGAGGAAGTTCTTCGCCGCCTCGGCGCCGAACCGCTGAGTGACCCGCTCCTGGATCGCGGGGAGAAAGCGGCGGTTCCAGGTGGTGCGCGGGATGTGCACCGCGGTGTCGACGCGGAAGCCGTCCACGCCCATGTCGATGTACTTGTCGTAGGCGCCGATCAGGTAGTTCTGCACCGGTGCGGACTCGGTGTTGAAGTCGGCCAGGTCCTCGTGGAGCCAGCAGGAGCGGGAGTCCTCGCCCTCCCAGTTGCCGAGCCAGCAGGTGTGGTAGTACTCCTTCGGGAACATCCCGGTTGTGGGGTTGGGCCACTGGCAGTTGTAGATGGTGTAGCCCTCGGCGGACTTGCCGCCGGTCGGCTTGCCCCAGTTGAGGCACGTGTTGCCCGCGGGTTCGGCCGTGGACCACATGTCGCCGTTGTAGTAGGACTTGCCGCTCTTGGGTTCGACGGTGAGTCCGTCGTACTCGAAGCCCTCGTTCTTCTCGTCGTAGTACCAGCTCCACTGCGTGTCACGGACGCCGTAGACGGTCGGCGTGAACAGGCCCTTGGCACCCCAGCGCGAGGAGTGGTTGTAGACGACGTCCTGGTAGATCTTGATGCCCTTGGCGTGGGCGGCGTTGATGAGGTCCTGGTAGGAGGCTCCGGCGGACTCCAGGCGGGGGTCGACCTTGTAGAAGTCGTAGCCGTGGTAGCCGTGGTAGTCGTAGTCGGACCGGTTCAGGACGACCGGGGTGATCCAGACCGCCGAGAAGCCGAGCCCCTTGATGTAGTCCAGCTTGTTGACCAGGCCCTTGAAGTCCCCCCGGAACATGGGATCGTCGTTGGCGGCGTTGCCGGACTTCACGTCCTGGCTGCCGCCCCGGTTGTTGCTCGCGTCACCGTCGTTGAAGCGGGCGGTGAGGACGAAGTAGATCGGGTCCTTGCGGGGGTCGGTGCCCAGCGGTGTGCCCTGGGCCGCCGCGGGCGGTTTGTCACCGGTGGTCGCCTTCGCGGGCGCGGAGGCGGCGGAGGTGTTGCCCGCCGCGTCGACCGCCTTGACGGTGTAGGTGTAGGTGGTGTGCTCCTCCAGACCGGATTCGGAGAGCACGGTGGAGGTCACATCGGTGACGAGGCTGCCTTTCGTGCCGCCTGTGCGGGTGACCTGGTAGCGAGTCACCCCGGTGTCGTCCGTGGAGGGTTCCCAGCTGAGCACGACCGCGACGCCGTCGGCCTCCGCCGTGACCGCCGAGGGGGCGGTGGGCGCCTCGTTGTCGGCGGGTGCGGTGGCGCACGGGTCCGAGGCGTCCTCGAGGACCGCGCGGTCCTTCACGGTGCTGAGACCCGCCGTGATCGTGTAGTCGCCGCCGTTGTTGTTGTCCCAGACGCCGTTGCCGTTGTTGAACGCGGCCTTCATGGAGGTCGCGGCGCCGAGGTCGACCGTCTTCCTCATCCAGCCGGTGCAGGCCGGTTCCATGCCGACGCCGGGCACGGCGGTCCAGGAACCTCCGGCGGGCCGGTAGTGCAGGTTGGTGGTCGTCCAGCCGACGGTGGCGGTGGAGTAGTACACCGAGGCGGTGTGCGCCGCGTCGGTCGGAGTGGGGCTCGGGTCGGGATCACCGCTGTCCGCGCAGGGATCGCTGTGGGCGACGACCCCGTCCTTGACGGTGATGTTCCCGCTGCCCAGGTCGTAGTTCTTGCCTCCGTTGTTGTCCCAGACCCCCGAGCTGTTGTTGAAGGTCGCCTGGATGCCCTCGGCTCCGGAGAGCGGGACGGTCTTCTTGACCCAGTCGGTGCAGGCGGCGTCCATGGCCACCCCGGGCACGGTCGTCCACGCACCGCCGTCGGGGGCGTAATGCAGGTTGTAGGCGGCCCAGTTCTTCGTCTTGGTGTAGTAGAAGACGGTCGTCGTCGCGTCGGCGGCGGCGACGGGCCGCGCGTCGAGACCGGTGTCCGGCAGTGCGGTGAGCAGCCCGAACACCGCGGCGGCGGCAGCGGCGGACGCCAGGGTGCGTCTCAGCAGCCGGTGGGCGTTGCGTTTCATGGTGTCTCCAGGGAAGGGCCACGACGGCGGCGAAGCCGTGGCGTCCGATGCGCGGGAGGTGGGGCCCGCGCGATCCCGCCGGAGACCCTGACGCGCCTCAAGGTCCGAGCGAGCTTGTAAATCAAGCCGGAATGTTGCTGCAATCTCTTGCAGCAGGGAAGTTACCGGCACATGACAAGCCCGTAAAGAGGTGTGGAGGCGCCGTCTCGCGACGCCGGCCCCGTCGGCTCAGAACGCAACCGTCAACTGCGCCTGCACATGCGCGTGCAGGACCCCGGCCATGTCGGTCGCGCCGTCGCCGAGCAGCCATTGGATCTGCAGTCCGTCCATCAGCGCGATGAGCTGCTGCGCCGCCTCCCGCGGGTCGATGTCCTCGCGCAGCACGCCCTGCTCGCGCGCCTCGGTGTACGAGACCGCCGTGGACAGCACCGAGCACCGGTACCGCTCCACGAAGTAGGCGTGGGCCGGGTGGTCGGCCGAGGTGGCCTCGGCCGACAGCACGCAGAACAGCTCGACTATGCCGCGCCGCTCCGCGTTGAGCGCCGCGAGTCCGACCAGCCGGCGCAGCCGGTCGACGCCGGTGGGGCGGCCCGCCTCCAGCCACTGGCCGTCCACGGCGTCGCGGTGTTCCAGGACGGCGAGCAGCAGGGATTCCTTGGTCGGGAAGTGGTGCAGCAGTCCGGGATGCGAGATGCCGCAGCGGGTGGCGATCACCCGCAGCGAGGCGCCCCGGTAGCCGGCCTCACCGAACATGGTCATGGCCTGGTCGAGGATTTCCCCGCGTTTCGCCCGGCCCTTCGCGTATCCACGCCGCTCATCGCCGGTCACTCGGCACGCTCCCCGGTGGTCTCGGCCGCCCTGGCCGCACATGTTCGCATGCTACTTACTTACCACTAGGTCGGTATTCGGCGTACGGTGGTCCCCGGAGCGTGCCGCCTCCGCGCACCGCCCGATGAGAACGTCGCCGACGTCGTGAAAGGAAAGCCCGTGGGCTCCTCCCTGCCCTATCTCGACCCCCGCCTGTCCATTCCGGAGCGCGTCTCGGATCTGCTGGGCCGGATGACGCTGCCCGAGAAGGTCGGCCAGATGCTCCAGCTGAACGCCAAGGACGGGGTACGGCAGCACATCGAGGACATGCACGCGGGCTCCATCCTGCACGCCTCGCCGGAACGCGTCCTGGAGGCGGCCGAGCTGACCCGCCGGACCCGGCTGGGCATCCCGCTCCTGGTCGCCGAGGACTGCATCCACGGGCACTCGTTCTGGGAGGGCGCCACCATCTTCCCGACGCAGCTGGGGATGGCCGCGAGCTGGGACCCGGAGCTGCTGGAGCGCGTGGCGCGGGCGACCGCCGTCGAGGTGGCCGCGACCGGGGTGCACTGGACGTTCTCGCCGGTGCTGTGCATCACCCGGGACCTGCGCTGGGGGCGGGTCAGCGAGACGTTCGGCGAGGACCCCTTCCTCATCGGCGAGCTGGCGTCGGCGATGGTGCGCGGCTACCAGGGCGACGGGCTGGACGACCCGACGGCGATCCTGGCGTGCGCCAAGCACTTCGCGGGGTACTCGGAGACCCAGGGCGGCCGGGACGCGAGCGAGGCCGACATCTCGCGCCGCAAGCTGCGCTCCTGGTTCCTGCCGCCGTTCGAGCGGGTCGCCAAGGAGGGCTGCCGTACGTTCATGCTGGGCTACCAGTCGATGGACGGCGTCCCCGTCACCGTCAACAACTGGCTGCTCAACGAGGTGCTGCGCGGCGAGTGGGGCTACACCGGCACGCTGGTGACCGACTGGGACAACGTCGGGCGCATGGTGTGGGAGCAGAAGGTGTACGCCGACCACACCCAGGCGGCGGCCGCCGCGGTCCGGGCGGGCAACGACATGGTGATGACCACGCCCGACTTCTTCGAGGGGGCGCAGCAAGCCGTGGCGGCCGGACGGCTCGCCGAGGCGGACGTCGACGCGGCGGTCGCGCGCATCCTCACGCTCAAGTTCGAGCTGGGCCTGTTCGAGAACCCGCGCCACCCCGACCGGGAACGGCAGCGGGCGGTCATCGGCAGCGCCGGGCACGCCGAGCTGAACCTGGAGGCGGCCCGCCGCTCGCTGGTGCTGCTGGCCAACGACGGCACCCTGCCTCTGGACGGCGGCTTCGAGGCCGGGGCGGACGGGCGGGCGGTCGCGGACGCCGGCGCGGCACCGCGTACGGTCGCCGTGATCGGTCCCAACGCCGATGACGCGCAGACCCAGCTCGGGGACTGGGCGGGCTCCTCCGGCCAGGCGGACTGGCTGCCGGACGGCCATCCGCGCGCCATGATCCGTACCGTCCTCGACGGCTTCCGGGAGCATGTGCCGGCCGGCTGGACCGTCACCCACGCGCGCGGCGCCGACATCCTGACGGTGGGCCCGGACCCGGAGGGCGCCTTCTTCCCGGACGGGCAGCCGCGCCCCGAGATCGTCGTCCCGTGCGAACCGTCCGGCGACCTGATCGCGGAGGCGGTCGCCGCCGCCGAGGCCGCCGACCATGTCGTCGCCGTGGTGGGCGACCGCATCGAGCTGATCGGTGAGGGCCGCTCGACCGCGACCCTGGAGCTGATCGGCGGCCAGATCGCGCTGCTGGACGCGCTCGCCGCGACGGGCAAGCCGTTCACCGTGGTCGTCATCGCCTCGAAACCGCTGGTGCTGCCGCCGTCCGCGTACCGCGCGTCGGCCATCGTGTACGCCTTCAACCCCGGCATGCAGGGTGGCCGTGCGGTCGCCGAGCTGGTACTCGGGCTCGTCGAACCGTCCGGGCGGCTGCCCGTGTCCTTCGCGCGCCATGCCGGGCAGCAGCCCACGTACTACAACCAGCTGCGCGGCCAGCACGGTTCGCGGTACGCGGACCTGACCCAGCGGCCCGCGTTCGCCTTCGGCGAGGGCCTGAGCTACACGACCGTCGCCTACACGGACCTGGAGGTGCTGACCGATGTCCTGGGCGCGGGCGACACGCTGCGGGCGCGCGTCACGGTGAGCAACACCGGCGGACGCCCCGCGCTGGAGACCGTACAGGCGTACGTGAGTGACCTGGTGACCTCCGTGACGTGGGCGGAGAAGGAGCTGAAGACCTACCGGCAGATCCGGCTGGCTCCGGGCGAGTCGCGCGAGGTGACGATCGAACTGCCGGTCGCCGCGTGCGCCCTGGTGGACGCCGAGGGTCTGCGGGTCGTGGAGCCGGGGGCCTTCGAGCTGCTCGTCGGTCCGTCGTCGCGCGACGACGATCTGCTGCGGGCGGGCTTCACCGTCAAGGGCTGACCCGTCGGCGGGAAGCGGTCGGACCGGTCCTCAGGGGCCCGGCCGGCCGCTCCCGCGCAGCCGCTCCAGGTCCGAGGGGCGGACCTGGATGACGAACAGCGCGATCAGCGCGGCGACGACGGCGAAGGCCGTTGCGGCCAGGAACGCGGTGGAGACACCCGACGCCAGGACCTGGTCGCCCCAGGGACTGGGGAGCTGCCCTGTTTTACGGAACCGGGCGAGCTGCGCCGGTGTCGCCTCGGCCATGAACGTGGGGACCTGGTCGGTCGCCTCGTTGCGGCTCGCCGTACCGAAGACCGTGACCAGGATGGACAGGCCGAGCGATCCGCCCACCTGCTGCGTGGTGTTGAGGATTCCGGAGGCCGCGCCCGACTCGTGCGGTTCGACGCCGGACAGGGCCATCAGCGTCAGCGAGACGAACTGCAGGCCCATGCCGAGCCCGAACACCAGGATCGGGCCCAGCAGGCTGCCCGGGTACGAACTGTGGACGTCGGTCTGCGTGAGCCAGCCGAGCCCGCCCGCCGCGAGGACCGCGCCCGTCACCATGAAGGGCTTGGGTCCGAACCGCGGCAGCAGCTTCGAGGTGAACCCGGCGCCGATCGCGATGATGACGCTGACCGGCAGGAAGGCGAGGCCCGTGCGCAGCGGGCTGAAGCCCAGGATGTTCTGCACGAACAGGGTCAGGAAGAAGAACATCCCGAACATCGCCGCCGCGAGGCTCAGCATGATCCCGTAGGTGCCGGCGCGGTTGCGGTCGCGGAACATCCACAGCGGGGTGATCGGCTGCCGGGACCGGCTCTCGATGGCGATGAACAGGCCGAGCAGCACGACGGCCGCGGCGAACGCGAGGAGCGTCAGCGTGTCGCTCCAGCCCTCCTCGGAGGCCCGGATGAATCCGTAGACGAGGGAGACCATACCCAGCGTCGCGGTGAGGGCGCCGAGGACGTCGAAGTGGCCCGGGTGGCGTTCGGACTCCTGGATGTAGCGGCGGGTCGCCAGCACGATCAGCGCGCCGATGGGCACGTTGACGAAGAAGATCCACCGCCAGTCCAGCCACTCGACCAGCACGCCGCCCGCGAGCAGGCCGATGGCGCTGCCGCCCGCGGAGACGGCCGCGAACACGCCGAAGGCCCTGTTGCGTGCGGGGCCTTCGTGGAAGGTGGTCGTGATCAGGGCGAGCGCGGTCGGCGACGCGATCGCGCCGCCGACGCCCTGGAGGGAGCGGGCGGCGAGCAGTTGCCAGGATTCCTGCGCCAGGCCGCCGAGCAGCGAGGCGATGACGAAGAGGGCGACGCCGGTCATGAAGACCCGGCGTCGCCCGAGGATGTCGCCCACCCGGCCGCCGAGGAGCAGCAGGCCGCCGAAGGTGAGGGTGTACGCGTTGATCACCCAGGACAGGTTCTCGGTGGAGAATCCGAGGGAGGTCTGGATGTGGGGCAGGGCGATGTTCACGATGGTGATGTCCAGGACCACCATCAGTTGGCACGAGCAGATGACCAGCAGGGCTATGGTGCCGCCGCGGTCCCTCCGGGGGGTTGCGGTGGCTTGCGGGGGTGTCGCGTGGGAGCCGGTCATGGGTTCGTTGCCGCTGGTGCGGTGGGGTGAACGCAGTCGTTCACCCCACCGACGTTAGACCTGGGCGGGGGTGGTCGCGAATCGATCTCCGGGGGGTGGGGCGGGGTGGGGATTTCTGGGTGTGCTCGCTCATTCGAATGCCGCTGCCGCCTCCTTCAGGGCCTGGGCCACCGCCTCCGGGGAGTCCGGGCCCGGATCGCCGGGGGTGTAGGTCACCGAGCGCAGGCGGCCCTGGAAGGGGAAGGAGCGGTGGCGTTCGAAGAGGGGCCAGGAGATGGGGGACTTGCGGTCCACGCCGATGCTGATGCCCTGGAAGGGGGCCATGCCGATGAGCTGGTGGACGCTGGGCGGGATGGCCCTGGTCTCGGCGTCGGCCTCGATCCGGAAGCTCCAGCGCAGGCCCTGCTCGGCGGTGGCGGCGAGGCGGACCGTGTGCGCGCCCGGTGCGAGCGGGCCCGCGTCCGTCTCGTGGAGCACGCCGTACTCGTTGTACGCGAAGTGCAGGCGGCCGTCCTCCACGTACAGGCTGTAACCGCCGCCCTGGTCGCCGTGCGAGACGAGGACGCCCTCGCCCGTGTCGTCGATCGCGACGGTGACCTCGAAGGAGCGCAGGGAGACCAGCCGGGACGATCGGTAGCGCTCCAGTTCCGGGGTCCCGGGCAGCAGGGTGAGGGGGTGTGACAGGCGGCCTTCGGCGGGATTGCGGCGGGCCAGTGCGCCGCTGCCGTCGGGGAGCGGGAAGACGCCGTTGCGCCAGGCGGCCTTCTCCCAGGCCGCCGAGAGTTCCTTGACGAGGCCGGGGTGCTCGGCGGCCAGGTCGTGGACCTCGGTCGGGTCGGTCCTGATGTCGTACAGGGCCCACTCGGAGTCGTCGTAGGGCGCGCCGGGGCGGTGCAGGGTGACGAGTTTGCGGCCGTCGCGGTAGTAGCTGCGGTTGCCGGTCATCTCGCAGTACTGCTCGGGGTGGGTGGAGAGGTGTTCCGGGTCGGCTAGTACGGGGGCGAAGGTGACGCCGTCCGGTTCCTGGAGCAGGACGCCGTGCCGGCGCTCCGGCCTTTCCAGGCCGGCGAGTTCGAGGAGGGTCGGGGCGATGTCGGTGACGTACTGGTACTGCGGGCGGGTGCCCGGGGTGAGCCGGCCTTCGCGGGCGCCCCTCGGCCAGGACAGGACGAACGGGACGCGCACCCCGCCCGCGTACGTGTGCCCCTTGTAGAGCCGGAACGGGGTGTTGGACGCCATGCCCCAGCCGCGCGGGTAGTGCACCAGGCTGCGCGGTCCGCCGATCAGCCCGGGGTCGCGGTCGACGTCGGGGGTCCAGTCCTCGGGCAGCGCGGGGTGGTGGACGAAGCGGCTGAAGTAGGAGCGGGTGCCCTCGGCGCCGCCCTCGCCGGTGCCTCCGTTGTCGGAGGTGAAGACGATGATGGTGTTGTCGAGCTCACCGAGCGCTTCGAGGGTGGCGGTGAGCCGGCCGAGGTTCTGGTCGATGTTGTCGACCAGTGCCGCGTACACCTCCATGTAGCGTGCGTACAGCCGCTGCTGCTCCTCGGTGAGGCTGTCCCAGGCGGGCACGTCCTGCCCGGCCTCGCTGTTGCGTGCGGGGAGTTTGGTGCCCGGCGGGAAGAGGCCGTCGGCGATCTGCGCGGCGAAGCGGCGCTCCCGCAGCGCGTCCCAGCCCGCGTCGTAGCGGCCCCGGTGGCGGGCGATGTCCTGCTCCTTGGCCTGGAGCGGGCCGTGGACGGCGTTGTGCGCGAGGTAGAGGAAGAAGGGTTTGTCCGGGTCGTGGGCGCGCAGCGACTTCACCATGGAGATGGCCTGGTCGGTGATGTCGTCGGTGTAGTAGTAGTCGTCGGGGAACTCGTCGATGTCCAGTGGGCTGTTGTCACGGACCAGTTGGTGCGGGTGGAAGAGGCTGGTGAGCCCTTCCAGGACGCCGTAGTACTGGTCGAAGCCCTTGCGCAGCGGCCAGTTGTCGCGGTCGTCGGCGGCGTTGGAGGCGGAGTCGCGGACCAGGTGCCATTTGCCGACGGCGTAGGTGGCGTAGCCCGAGTCGTGGAGGAGTTCGGCGAGGGTGGGGATGTCGTCGGCGATCTCCATGCCGTAACCGGGGAAACCGGGGTCGGAGTTGGCGACCATGGCGTAGCCGACGCGGTGCGGGTTGAGGCCGGTGAGCAGGGCGGCGCGGGCCGGGGAGCACAGCGGCATGGTGTGGTAGTTGCTGAGCCGTACGCCGTCCCGGGCGAGGGAGTCCAGTACGGGGGTGGGGATCTCCGACCCGAAGGGACCGATGTCGCTGTAGCCCATGTCGTCCACGAGCACGACGACGATGTTGGGGGCCTTCTCCCCCGGTGTCCGGCGAGCCGGCCAGGCCGGCTGGGAGGCGGCGAAGGTGCGGCCGACGCGGCCGGGGAAGCCGTCGTAGGGGTCGCGGCGGGTGCTGGTGGTCATGGGCTGGGGACTCCGTCATGGGTCGGGGCGGGCGGCTGGAGGGTGCGGTCGGTCATGCGAGGGCTCCCGCGCGCTCCGCGCGTGCAGGCGGGGGTACGGGTTCGGGCGCGGCGGCGAGCAGGGCGCGGGTGTACGGGTCGCGGGGGTGCTCGCACACCGCGTCGGCGGTGCCGGTCTCCACGACCCGGCCCCGGTGCATGACGGCGATCCGGTGGCTGATCTGCCGGACCACCGCGAGGTCGTGGGCGATGAAGACGAGGGAGAGGCCCAGGTCCCGCTGGAGGTCGGTGAGCAGGCCGGTGATCTGGGCCTGGACGGACACGTCGAGCGCGGAGACGGGTTCGTCGCAGATGAGGACGGACGGTGCGGGGGCGAGCGCGCGGGCGATGCCGACGCGCTGGCGCTGGCCGCCGGAGAAGGAGCGTGGGTGGCGTCCGGCCGCGGCCGGGTCCAGGCCCGCCAGCTCCAAGAGCTCCGCCACCCGCTTTCGGCGCGCTTCGCGGTCGCCGAGGCCGAATGCGACGAGGGGTTCGGCGACGATCTCGCCCACGGTCATGCGCGGGTTGAGCGAGGCGTAGGGGTCCTGGAACACCATCTGGACGTGGCGGCGCACCGCGTGCAGCGCCCGGCGCGAAGGCCGGGTGATGTCCTGGCCGCGCAGCCGCAGGGTGCCGCCGTCGGCGGTGTGGGCGTGGGCGAGGACCCGGGCGAGGGTGGACTTCCCGGAGCCGGACTCGCCGACGATGCCCAGCGTCTCGCCCTCCCTGAGCGTCAGCGACACCCCGTCGAGCGCGGGCGCCCCGCGTCGCCGGGCGCCGCGTCCCCCGTACGTCTTGGTGAGGCCGTCCGCCTCCAGGACGACCTCGCCGGGCGCGGGGCGGTCGATGCGCACGGGCGGGGCCGGGGCGGGCAGGGGCTCGGTGCGTCCGGCGGCGGGGAGGCAGGCGACCCGTACGCCGCCGGCCACCCGTGCGAGCGGCGGGGTCTGCGTGCGGCAGCGGTCCTCGGCCAGGGTGCAGCGGTCGGCGAAGGCGCAGCCGTCCCCGAGGAGCGTGAGGTCGGGCGGGCTGCCGGGGATGCCGGTGAGCCGGGTCCCGGACGGGTTGGCGAGGCGCGGGACGGCGGCGAGGAGTCCGGCGGTGTACGGGTGGCGGGGGCGGGTGAGCACCTCGGCGGTGGGCCCGTCCTCGACCACGGTGCCGCCGTACATGACGAGGACCCGTTCGCAGGCGCGGGCGACGACGCCCATGTTGTGGGTGATGAGGACGAGGGCGGTGCCGGTCTCGCGGTTGAGGTCGCCCAACAGGGTGAGGATCTGGTCCTGGACGGTGGCGTCGAGTGCGGTGGTCGGCTCGTCGGCGAGGAGGACGTCGGGTTCGCCCGCGAGGGCCATGGCGATGAGGATGCGCTGGCGCTGGCCGCCGGAGAACTGGTGCGGGTAGTCGTCGGCGCGGCGGAGCGCGTCGGGGATGCCGACCCGGTCCAGGAGTTCGACGGCGCGGGCACGGCGGGCGGCCTTGTCGTGGTTGCCGTGGGCGCGCAGGGCCTCGTCGATGTGGCGGCCCGCGGTGAGTACGGGATTGAGGGCGGTCATCGGGTCCTGGAAGACCATGCCGATGCGGGCGCCGCGCACGGCGCGCAGCTCCGCCTCGTCGGCGGCGGCCAGGTCGCGGCCGTCCAGCCGGACCGTGCCGGTGGTGATGCGGCCGGTGCCGGGCAGCATGCGGTTCAGGGCGAGCGCGGTGGTGGACTTGCCGGACCCCGACTCGCCGACGACGGCCAGGGTCTCGCCCCGGCGCAGGGTGAAGGAGACGCCGCGCACGGCACGCAGCGGTGAACCGTCGGGTGCGGTGAACTCGACGCCGAGGTCGCGGACGTCCAGCAGCTCGGGAACGGTCATCGGCGTATCTCCCGGTTGAGCGCCTCGGCGATGAGCGAGAGTCCGAGGACGAGCGCGGTCACGGTGATCAGGGGTCCCGCGGCGAAGTGCGGGGACTGGGCGAGGTAGGGCATGGACTGGCTCAGCACGGCTCCGAGGGTGGGCTCGGGCGGCCGGACGCCGACGCCGAGGAAGCTCATCGCGCCCTCAATGAAGACGGCGACGGTCAGCGAGACGGCGATCTGCACGACGAGCGGGTCGGCCGCGTTGGGCAGGATGTGCCGGACGAGCACCCGGCGGCCCGAACCGCCGCCGACCCGGGCGGCGGTGACGTACTCGCGTTCCCGCTGTACGAGGACGCCGCTCCGCAGCAGCCGGCCGAAGACCGGGACCTCCGCGAGGGCGATGACGAGCACGACGGGAACGCGCCCGGGGCCGAGGATCGCCGTGACGGCGAGCGCCAGGATCAGCCCGGGGAACGCGAGGAGCAGGTCGAAGACGCGCTGGACAACGGTGTCGGCGACGGGGTGGGCGGCGGCGGCCAGGGCGAGCAGGCAGCCGAGTGCGGCGCCGGCGGGCACCGCGATCGTGATGATGGTGAGGTCGGTGCGGATGCCGTACAGCACCCGGCTGAGCAGGTCGCGCCCGAGGTCGTCGGTGCCCAGGAGGTGCCCGGGCGCCCCGGGTCCCGCGAGGCTCTGGCCGCTCTGGTCGGTGGGCCCGTGTCCGGCGAGCAGCGGCGCGAGGAGTCCGGCGAGGACGACGATGCCGGCGAGGACGAGGCCGGTGCGGGCTCGGGCGGTGGACAGGGCGGTGCGGTACGGATGGCGGGGGCGGGCCGTGGCGTGCGGCGTGCGGGCGGCCGGGGGCGGCGCGGCGGTGAGGAGGTCGGTTGGCTGGGTCATCAGGGTCACTCCCACCTGATCCGGGGGTCGAGCCAGGCGTACACGAGGTCGGTGAGCAGCTGGACGAGGACGAAGACGGCGACCAGGAGCAGCAGCAGGTCCTGGACGACCGGGTAGTCGCGGCGCTGGAGCCCCTGTTCGGCGAGCTGTCCGAGGCCGGGCCAGGCGAAGATCGCCTCGACCAGGACCGCCCCGCCCAGCAGGTTCCCGACCTGCATGCCGAGCAGGGTGACGACGGGCGGCAGGGCGTTGGGCAGGGTGTGGCGCCACAGCAGGCGGCGCGGGGCGATCCCGGCGGCTGTGGCGGTGCGGATGTGATCCTCTGCGAGGCCGCGTTCGATGCCGTCCTTGAGGTAGCGGCCGAGCACGGCGGCGCTGGGCAGCGCCAGGCAGAGCGCCGGCAGCACCAGGTACTGGGCGGCGAGGTCCGGGGCCGTCAGGAAGGCGACCCGGCCACCGGGCGGCAGTACGGGGAGCGCCACGGCGAAGACCAGGACGAGCAGGACGCCGCTGACGAACGGGGGTACGGCCAGGGCGGCGGTGGTGATCACGCGCACGGCCGCGGTCAGCCACCGGTTGCGCGAGGTGGCCCCGAGGACACCGAAGGCCGTACCGAGCAGGATCACGAACAGCAGTGCAGCGAGGGTGAGTTCGGCGGTGGCACCGAGCCCGTCGCCGATGAGGTCGGCGGTCTGCCCGCCGATCGCGTAGGAGGGTCCGAGGTCCCCCTTCAGAAGCGAGCCGGTCCAGTGGGCGTACTGGGAGAGCAGGGGTGCGTCGAGGCCGAGCCGTTCGCGGATGGCGGCGACGGTCGCCGCGTCCGCGTCGGGTCCGGCGAGCGCGGTGGCGGGGTCGCCCGGGACCAGTCTGAGGATGGTGAAGATCAGGAAGGAGGCGGCGACCAGGACGAGGAGGGCGGACGGCAGCCGCCGGATCAGGTAGCTGCGCATGTCACACCAGGTAGGCGTTGTCGAGGTCGAGGTAGGAGAACTTGTTGAGCGTGACGCCGTGCAGGCGGGCGGCGGAGACCTGGATCTGTCCGCGTACGACGAGGTCGATGAGGAACGCCTCGTCGAGAAGGATGGAGGAGATCTTCTGGTGCAGGGCGTTGGCGGCGGCCCTGTCGGTCTCGGGCTCGGTCCAGGCTTCCCGTACGACCTGGGTGTAGGCGGCGGACCGGTATCTGGAGGTGTTCTTCGCCTCGTTGAAGGGGTACGCGCTGACGGCGAGGGTGGAGGGCTGCACCTGGGCGAATCCGTGGCCGAGGGACCACAGGGCCGGCATGCCCTGCGAGATCAGCTTCTTCTGTGCCGTGGCCCCGTCGGTGGGCTGGAGCGTGACGTGGACGCCGACCTGCTTGAGGTCGTACTGGATGGACTCGGCGATGGCCGTCTCGCCGGGCAGTGCGATGTGCAGCATGGGGAGGTCGAGCCGGGTGTGCCCCGCGGACTTCAGGAGTCGCCGGGCCTTCGCGGGGTCGTGCGTGTAGTGGGTGCGGTCGGCCTCGCTGTAGGCGGGTGAGGACTTGGGCCAGGGCGCGGCGGAGGCGAGGCCGTACCCGCCGAGGGTCTGGGCGACGAGCCGGTCCCGGTCGACGGCCCAGGCGAGCGCCTGGCGGACCGTGCGGTCGGTCAGCGGGGCGACCGTGGTGTTGACGCCGAGGTAGACGGCCCCGGCGCCGGTGTCGTAGTCGCTGAGGGTGAGCCCGCCGTCGGCCTTGACGACGCCGAGGCTCTTGCCGGGCACGTCGAAGGAGAGCTGGGACTGGCCCGAGCGCAGGGACGAGATCAGCGCGTCGGCCTGGGCGATGACCCGGAGTTCGACCCCGTCGAGGTAGGGGCGGCCGGGCTTCCAGTAGGTGTCGTTGCGAGTGAGGCTCAGACCTGAGCCGGGGCTCCACTTCTTCAGCTTGAACGGGCCGGTCCCGATGAGCTTCGTCCCCGCGACGGCGTCCTCGACGCTCTCCGAGTCAGTGATGATCATGAACTCGAACAGGTCGAAGAGGTTGTTGACCGGGTGCGCCAGCGTGAGCACCAGTTCGTGGTCGCCGCGCTTCTCGAACCCGGTGATGGTGGCCGCCGTGCTGCGCAACTGGGCCGCACGCACAGGGTTCTGAAGGTTCCTCACCGCGAAGATCACATCGTCCGCGGTGAACGAGCGGCCGTTGTGGAAGGTGACGTCGTCGCGCAGCCGCAGCGTGATGCTTCGCCCGTCCTTGGCGTACGTCCAGGAGGTGGCGAGTTCGGGTTCGGGATGGAGGCGGTCGTCGTAGCGGGTGAGGGTGTTGTAGATGAGGCGTTGCTGGAGGGACTGGCCGCTCTGTGCGAACAGCAGGGCGGGCGTGAAGTCGGCGTTCACGGCGACGTTCAGCACACCGCCGCGCCGGGGTGCGGCGCTCGCGCCCCGCGGCACGGACGCGGTGCCCGACACGGCCGAGCGGCAGCCCGCGAGACCCAGTCCGAGGAGCAGGGCGCCGCCGCCCGCGGCGCGGAGCGTGGAGCGCCGGGACGGTCCGGACGGCGTGAGGGGGTACAACTCGGTCATCGATGCCTGCCTGTGACGGGGAAGGGAGGAGGAGCGCGCGGCGGAGCACGTACGCGTATTCGTTCCGCTGCGGGAGGAATGAGGCGACGGGGCTGCGCTGCGCGAAGAACGCGCCGGACCGGGGCCGCTGCTGCGGCCGTGCGGAGTCCGCGCGGGTAGGCGTGAAGGGCTCCCGTGACGCACGGATGCACGGGAGCGGGGAAAGCCGGACGGGTCTCAGCGGGTCGCGGTCACCCGGGTGAGGTCAGCCGGCCGGGGCCATGGGGCTGCGCCGCAGTGGTCCGGGTCAGTGGCGGACGGCACAGACCGCGCTGGCCTGTCGACAGAGGTCGACGTGCCTGCGGGAGACGAGGCGCTTGTCCGGGTTCACGGGAGCAATATGACAGCGGCCTCGCCGGACGGTCAACCTGCCTGGTCCGCATGCTGGTACGAAGCGCTTTCCCCCGTCCGGTGGCCGGCCAGGGCCTGTCTGGCGATTCCCGTCGTCGCCCGGAGGGCGGGAAGCGTCAGACAGGCGCCTAGCGCACCGCGGCCGTCAGAGGGTTCCTGAACAGGGGATTCAGGAGGACGGCACCGGCCGCGACCGGGAGGACGGCCGTCCCGGCATGCGGACTGACGATGCGTCCGGGGTCCTGGCACACGTGCGAGTGGTCGACCGCGGCGCCCCTGATCTCCTCCAGGTATTCCGGGTTGGTGAGGCTGGCGTGCTCGGTGACGACGACGAGGTCGGGGTTGAGGACGTCGAGCAGCAGGGCCGTCGCCCGGCCGACCGCGCGGGCCCGCTCGCGCAGCAGCCGGTCGGCGCGCCGGTCCCCGGCTGCTGCCGCGTCCACGACCAGGAAGGCGTCGGGCCAGGGCACGATGCCGCGTCGCACGGCGGTCCGGGCCATCGCGGTGTTGGAGGCGGTCGCTTCCAGGCAGCCGGAGCGACCGCAGGGGCAGACCACCGTGGAGTCGGGCACGGGCAGGTGCGCCACGTCCCCGGCGCCGGACCCCGGCCCCTGGTGCACCAGGCCGGTGATGCCGAGAGCCGCGTCGACCACGTTGCCGATGAACAGGTGGACCAGGCTGCGCCGCGCCTCGGGCCGGCCGAACAGGATCTCGGACTGGGCGACGGCCCGCGCGTGGTTGTCGACGCGCACCTGCAAACCGTCCAGGGCACGGGCGAGTTCGGCTGCGAGCGGCCGGCCGGACCAGCCGAGCGGGGCGTGCCGCACGGCGGTGCCGGAGCCCGGGTCGACCCAGCCGCCGAGGGCCGCGCCCACCCCCAGCAGCGGCCGGTCGCGCCGGACGTCTTCCAGGAAGGCGCGCAGCCCGCGCGCGATCCTCGGCGGCAGCTCCCCGGCGGGGATGCCGTCGTGCGGGAAGGCGCGCCGGTCGAGCAGCCGGCCGCGCAGGTCCAACAGGCCGAACGTCGACGCGGGCACGCCGATGTGGACCCCGGCGACCAGGGGGCCGTCGCTCTCCCCGGTGTGCAGGTCGACCGGGATCTGCGGCCGGCCCACCCCGTTGCCGGCGATCAGCTCGGGCAACTCCCGCACCAGGCCCAGCCGTACGAGGTCGGTGCACTGGCGTGACACGGCGGCCGGGCTCAGCCCGGAGCGGTCGGCGATCGTCCGGCGGGCGACGGGGCCGTGGTCCAGGACGGTGCGCAGCACGGTCGCGGCGTTGGTCTCTCGCCTTCCGTCTCCGGTCGCGCGGAAGAGGCGGGGGTCGGCGGTCATGGGGCCTTCCTTCGGTCCTGCGCCGGTGGGGCGCTCGCAACGTTACGGCGGCGTGAATTCGCACGGGGCCGGTGACCGGGCCCGGAAGCGGCGCCCGCGCACTACCGGGTCTGCGCAGCGAACTCCGAGGCCAGGCAAGGTTTTTGGGCACCGTTCGAAGGCGTGGTGTGACCCCGTGCAGGCGCCGATTGAACCACTGCCGTACGCCCCTCGGGGCTTCGGCGGGCGCTTGACGTACCCGGCGGCGCGCTGCGAGTCTCCGGGACATGTTCGCGACGGCACTCACCGATGCGCGGCCCGTCCGCGCCGGCCGCCCCGCTTCTCAGCCCGTGTGTCCGGGCCGCTGTACCGCCGCCTGAGCTCACCGGCGTACCACCACCGCACCGCGCTCCCTCTCCTGAGCCGGCGACTCCGCGCACCGTCGCTCCGGGCAGTGCACCGTCTCCGCCCGAGGCGCATCCCGCCTCAATTGATTCCGCTCCGCAATTAATCCGCTCGCCGTCGGCACGCGCCCAGCGCCCGGCGGCGACGGGCGACCTCGAAGGGAAACCCCATGTCCTCCACCACCACCGCCCCCGCCGTTACCGTCCAGCAGCTCGGCGGCCGTATCGGCGCGGTCATCTCGGGTGTACGGCTCGGCGGCGATCTCGACCCGGAGACGGTCGCCGCCGTCCGGGCCGCGCTCCTCGCCCACAAGGTCGTCTTCTTCCGGGAGCAGGACCACCTGGACGAGGAGAGCCACGAGGCGTTCGGCCGGCTCCTCGGCACGCCCGTCGCCCATCCGACCGTGCCGTCCGCCGACGGGCGGTACTCGCTCGGCATCGACTCCGACCACGGCGGCCGGGCCAACCAGTGGCACACCGACGTCACCTTCGTCCCCGCCTACCCGGCCTTCTCCATCCTGCGGGCCGTCGTGATCCCCCCGTACGGCGGCAACACCCTGTGGTCGAACACGGCCGCCGCCTACGCGGAGCTGCCCGAGCAGCTGCGCACCCTGGCGGACGGTCTGCGGGCCGTCCACTCCAACGACTACGACTACGCGGCGGTACGGCCCAACGCCCTGCCCGAAGCGCTGGAGCAGTACCGCGAGGTGTTCACATCGACCAAGTTCCTCACCGAGCACCCGGTGGTCCGGGTGCATCCCGAGACCGGCGAACGCGTCCTGCTCCTCGGCAATTTCGTGCAGCGGATCAGCGGCCTGACCGGGCGCGACTCGCGGGCGCTGGTCGACCTGTTCCAGTCGCACATCGAGCGCCCGGAGAACACCGTGCGCTGGGACTGGCAGGTGGGCGACGTCGCGATCTGGGACAACCGCGCCACCCAGCACTACGGCGTGGACGACTCCGACACCCACGAGCGCAAGCTCCGCCGCGTCACCATCGACGGTGACGTCCCGGTCGGCGTCGACGGCCGCTCCTCCACCCTCATCAGCCCCGAGGCGGTGCCGGATCCGTCCTTCGGGATCGCGTCCGGCGCCTCCACCACCGAGGCGACGGCTGCGTGAGCCCGCACTCCCCGCTCCCGAGGGCGGCGTCCCGGCGCCGCCCTCCGGGGCACACTCGCAGGTGATCGTGGTCCTCACCGACCAGCAGCGCCGGGACACGGCCGGAGTGCACGGCGACCGGGCCGGTGCGACGGGAGCTCCTGGACCGGCCGGCCCGGACCGAGGGCGCGGAGCCGGCCGTCGTACGGGCCCCGGCACGGCACTCCGGGCAGCGCCGCGCGCAGTCCTTCCCGGCCGGAACGCCGCGGGAGGGGGCCAGGTGCGGCCATCGCCCGCACCGATGACACCGCGGGGCGGTGGGACGTCCCGCCGCCTCGGACTGGACTTGCCGGTCCATTTCTGCCTTTCTACGGTGGCCTGACCTCACCGCGGCACTCGGCTCGCGGTGACGGCTCACGGAGGAGGCACACCTGATGCACGCGATCCGCATCACCGAGCACGGCGGCCCCGAGGTCATGGCCTGGACCGAACTGCCGGAACCCACCCCCTCCCCCGGCGAGGCCCTGGTCCGGCTCGGGGCCGCCGGGGTGAACTTCATGGACGTGGGCGCCCGCACGGTGGGCGGCCCGGGCTGGGCCGCACCGGCCGTGCTCGGTGCCGAGGGCATGGGATACGTGACCGCACTCGGCGAGGGCGTCGAGGGGCTGGCCGTCGGCGACCGGGTCGCCTGGTTCTACCACCCCGGCAGCTACGCGGAGGTCCTGGCCGTCCCGGCGGACCGGCTGGTCAAGGTGCCCGACGACGTGCCGGACGAGACGGCGGCCGCGGTGATGATGCAGGGGCTCACGGCGAACCACTTCACCACCGAGACGTACGCCGTCGGCCCCGGCGACACCGCCGTGGTGCACGCCGCCGCCGGTGGTGTAGGACTCATGCTGACCCAGATGATCAAGGCGCGCGGCGGCCGGGTCATCGGCCTGGTCTCCCGCCCGGAGAAGGCGGCCGTCGCCGCGGAGGCCGGTGCGGACCAGGTCATCGTGTCGTCCGGGGCCGGGTTCGAGGAGCGGGTGCGCGAGCTGACGGACGGCGAGGGCGCCCATGTCGTGTACGACGGCGGCGGGACCTCGACGTTCCGGTCCTCGCAGCTGTCCCTGCGACTGCACGGGGTGCACGCCTACTACGGTCCCTTCATGGGCGTACCGTCGCTCTCGGTGACCGATCTGCCGAGCAGCATCCTGCTGTCGTACCCGACCGTGCAGGACCACGTCCCCAGCCGGGAGGCACTGGTCGCCCGGACCGAGGAGGTCTTCTCGATGGTGCGGGCGGGGCAGGTGACCCCGCGGATCGGCGGGCGGTACGCGCTCTCGGACGCGGCGCGGGCCCACAGCGACCTGGAGTCCCGCCGGACCACCGGGAAGCTGCTGCTGACCCCCTGAGCGGGCGCCCGACCCGTACCACCGTGAGAGTCCGTACGACCCCGAGAGAGGGAGAGACATCGTGCCGCTGACCCCCAAGGGCGCCGCGACGAAGCAGCGCATCGTCGAGGGTGCCGCCGCGGCGATCAGGCGTCAGGGTGTGTTCGCGCTGACGCTCGACGACGTCCTGGCGCTCACGTCGACCAGCAAGAGCCAGCTGTTCCACTACTTCCCGGGCGGGAAGGACGAGTTGATGCTGTCCGTCGCCCGCCACGAGGCGGACCGGGTGATCGGCGACCAGCAGCCGGAGCTGGGCGCCCTCACCTCGTGGCCGGCCTGGCTGAGCTGGCGCGACAAGGTCGTCGCCCGCTACCGCGAACAGGGCCGGGAGTGCCCGCTCGACATCGCGGTCTCCCGGATCGGGCCGGCCTCGTCGGGCGCACAGGCCGTCGCCTCCGAGCTGCTGGAACGCTGGCAGAACGCGCTGGCCTCCGGTATCCGCCACATGCAGTCCACCGGCGAGATCGACGCCGACCGGGACGCGGACCGCTCGGCGGCCGCCCTCCTCGCCGGGATCCAGGGCGGTGTGGTGATCCTGCTGTCCACCGGCAGCCCGGAACACCTGGAGGCGGCCCTGGACCAGGGCATCGCCGACCTGCGCCGCCGGACCGGCACCGTGGACGAAATGCCGTGAGCGGGAACGGCTGCTAAGATCGATAGGCCGTTCAGCGTGTACGAGGAGACCAGACATGGCAGGCGACGACGACATCTCCGGGTGATCCCGGAGCCCCGTAGCCGCAGCGGGCGCCCAGGGCGCCGCCGCAGTGGCCATGTCGTTGTTCCCTCAGGCCATTCTCCCGGGGCCGTGGTGTCTGCCGTCCCCGGATTCACACGCGAGGTCTTCGTATGTCCGACGCATCCCTCATCTGCTCGAACCTCTCCTTCTCCTGGCCGGACGACACCCCGGTCTTCTCCGGCCTGTCCTTCAGCGTGGGCAGCGGCCGTACCGGTCTCGTCGCGCCCAACGGCTCGGGGAAGAGCACCCTGCTCAAACTGCTGGCCGGCGAGCTGCGCCCGAGCGCCGGTTCGGTCACCGTCGACGGCACGCTCGGCTACCTTCCGCAGAGCCTGCCCCTGACCGGTGACCTTTCGGTCTCCGAGGTCCTGGGCGTCGACGCGGTGATCCGCGCGCTGGACGCCGTGGAGTCCGGTGACGTGGACGAGAAGCACTTCGCGGTCATCGGCGACGACTGGGACATCGAGGAGCGCACCCGCGCCCAGCTCGACCGGCTCGGCCTGGACGGCATCGCCCTGGACCGCGGCATCGGCACGCTCAGCGGCGGCCAGGTCGTCTCGCTCGGACTCGCGGCGCAGCTGCTGAAGCGGCCGGACGTCCTGCTCCTCGACGAGCCGACGAACAACCTCGATCTCGACGCGCGGCACCGCCTCTACGACACGCTGGAGACGTGGAACGGCACGCTGCTGCTCGTCAGCCACGACCGCGCACTGCTGGACCGCATGGACCGCATCGCCGAACTCGGCACATCGGAACTGCGGCTTTACGGCGGCAACTTCACGGCGTACGAGGAAGCCGTGCGGGCCGAGCAGGAGGTGGCCGAGAAGAACGTCCGCAACGCGGAGCAGGAGCTGAAGCGGGAGAAGCGCGAGATGCAGCAGGCCCGTGAGCGGGCCGAGCGGCGCGCGAGCAACGCGGCCCGCAACCTCAAGAACGCGGGCCTGCCCCGCATCTTCGCCGGCAACATGAAGCGGGGCGCCCAGGAGGCGGCCGGCAAGTCGGGGCAGACGCACGCCGCGCGGGTCGGCGAGGCGCAGGCCCGCCTCGACGAGGCGGGGCGTGCGGTACGCGACGAGCAGCGCATCACGCTCGACCTGCCGGACACCGATGTGCCCGCCGGCCGCACGGTGCTCCTGGCCGAACGGTTGCGGGTGCGCCTCGGCGGCCGGGAGCAGTTCTCCGGCGACGGCGTCGACCTGACGATCCGGGGCCCCGAGCGCATCGCCCTGACCGGGCCCAACGGCGCCGGCAAGAGCACCCTGCTGCGGCTGGTCAACGGTGACCTGACCCCGGACGGCGGGTCGATCAGGCGGGCCGACGGGCGCATCGCGTACCTCTCGCAACGGCTCGACCTGCTCGACCTCGGGCGCACGGTGGCCGAGAACTTCGCCGCGTACGCCCCGCACCGGGAGGAGGCCGAGCGGATGAACCTCCTCGCGCGCTTCCTCTTCCGCGGCGACCGCGCCCATCTGCCGGTCGGCGTGCTGTCGGGCGGCGAGCGGCTGCGGGCCACGCTGGCCTGCGTCCTGTGCGCGGAACCGGCCCCGCAGCTGCTGCTCCTGGACGAGCCGACGAACAACCTGGACCTCGTGAGCGCCGGCCAGCTGGAGAGCGCGCTCGCTTCGTACCGGGGGGCGTTCGTGGTGGTCAGCCACGACGAACGGTTCCTGGAACGGATCGGCGTGGGCCGGTGGTTGCGGCTGGCGGACGGGGAGCTGCGCGAGACGGGGGGACCGGAGGCATGAGCCGCTCCCTCCTCGCCCACGACCTGGTCCGCGTCCTCGGTACGAAGCGTGTCCTGGACGGGGTGTCCCTCACCGCGTCGCCCGGCGAGCGCATCGGCCTCATCGGTGAGAACGGTGTCGGCAAGTCGACGCTCCTGCGGTTGCTCGCCGGGGTGGACGAGCCCGATGCCGGAGAGGTCACCCGGCCCGCCGATGTGGGGTTCCTGCACCAGGAGATGCCGTTCGACGCGGACTCCACCGTCGCCGGTGTCCTGGACGACGCCCTGCGCGAGGCCCGGGCGGACCTCGCGGAGCTCGACCGGCTCTCCGGTCTGCTCTCGCGCACGCCGGAGGGCTCTCCGGAGCACGCGCGGCTCCTGGAGACGTACGGCGGACGGCTCGAACAGGCCGAGGAGAGGGAGGTCTGGGACGCCGACCGGCGCGCGTCCGTCGTGCTCGGCGGGCTCGGGCTCGGCTCGCTCCCGCACAGGCGGACGCTGCGCTCGCTCTCGGGCGGGCAGCGCGGCCGGCTGGCGCTCGCCGCGCTGCTGGTGCGCCGTCCGGCCGCCCTCCTCCTGGACGAGCCGACCAACCATCTGGACGACGAGGCCGCGGCGTTCGTGGAGGAGCAGCTGCGCGCGATGCCCGGGCCGGTGGTGCTCGCCGGTCACGACCGGGCGTTCCTGGACGCCGTCTGCACGGACCTCGTGGACCTCGATCCTGCGGTGGACGGGCCGGTACGGTACGGCGGCGGGTACAGCGCGTACCTGGCGGAGAAGCGGGCGGAACGGGCCCGGTGGGAGCGCCGGTACGCCGAGGAGCAGGAGGAGATCGGCGAGCTGCGCCGGTCGGCCGCGGTGACCGCGCGCCAGGTCGCGCCCGACCGGGGGCCCCGCGACAGCGAGAAGATGGGGTACGGGCTGCGGGCCGGCCGGGTGCAGAGCCAGATCGCCCGCCGGGTGCGCAACGCCACCCGCCGTCTGGACGAGGCGGAGCGCCGCCAGGTGGCCGAGCCGCCCAGCCCGCTGCGGTTCCGGTACCCGGAGCGGGCGGAGCCGCCCGGGCCGGGCACGCTGGTGTCCCTGCGCGGGGTGCGGTTCCCCGGCCGGCTGGCCGTCGACGAGCTCGATGTCGAGGCGTCCGACCGGCTGCTGGTGACGGGCGGCAACGGTACGGGGAAGTCGACGCTGATCGCGGTGCTCGCGGGCCGTCCGGTGGCGTTCGGCGAGGTGGTCCGGCGGCCGGGGCTGTCCGTCGGGGTGCTGGCTCAGGACAGCGTGTTCGCCCGGCCGGACCGTACCGTCGCCGACACCTACGTACGGGTGCTGGGCGCCGAGCGCGCGGAACTGGTGCCGCTGCTCTCGCTGGGGCTGCTGCGCGAGGCGGACCTGGGCAAGCAGGTGCGGCAACTGTCGGCGGGCCAGCGGCGCAGGCTCGCGCTCGCACTGCTGATGGCCCGCCCGCCGGAGCTGTTGCTGCTGGACGAGCCGACCAACCACCTCTCCCCCGCGCTCTGCGACGAGCTGGAGGAGGCACTGGGTCCGGGACCGGGCGCGGTCGTGGTCGCCAGCCACGACCGCTGGCTGCGGCGTCGCTGGCGGGGGCGCGAAGTGCGGCTCGGTGCTTAGGGAGTCCCCCTGCCCAGGACGCGGTCCGGACGGATCGGCAGTTCACGGTGGCGTACGCCCGTCGCGTGCCACACCGCGTTGGCGATCGCGGCGGCGACGCCCACGATGCCGATCTCGCCGATGCCCTTGATGCCGACGGGGTCGCCGGGCACCGGGTCGTCCACCCAGTCCGCCTCGATATGCGGCACATCGGCGTGGGAGGCGACGTGGTATCCGGCGAGGTCGGCGTTGACGTGCCCGCCGGTCGCCGCGTCGCGGACCGCTTCCTCGTGGAGCGCCATGGAGAGGCCCCAGGTCATGCCGCCGATGAGCTGGCTGCGCGCGGTGAGGGGGTTGACGATGGTGCCCGCCGCGAAGATGCCGAGCAGGCGGCGTGCGCGCACCTCGCCGGTGGTGACGTCGACGGCGACCTCGGCGAACTGGGCGCCGAACGAGTGCCGTTCCCGCTGCGGAAGGGCGGCGATGGCGTCGGCGGTGTCCGCGCGGGCGGTGATCCCCTCGGCCGGGATGCCGCCGCCCAGTGCCAGCCGTTCGCGGAGGTCGGCCGCCGCGAGGCGTACCGCCCAGCCCCAGGAGCGGGTGCCGGTGGAACCGCCCGCGATCATCGCGTGGCCCAGGTCGCTGTCGCCGATGCGCACCTGGACGAGGTCCGGGTCCGCCTGGAGCGCTTCCGCGGCGACGAGCGTCATGGCGGTGCGGGCTCCGGTGCCGATGTCCGCCGCGTTGACCCGTACGGTGAAGGTGCCGTCGGCCTCGGCGGTGACGGCGGCGGTGGAGCGGCCGACGCCCGAGGGGTAGGAGGCGGCGGCCGTCCCGGTGCCGATCAGCCAGCGGCCTTCGCGGCGCAGGCCGGGCCGCGGATCGCGGTCCGCCCAGCCGAAGCGGCGGGCGCCCTCCTCGAAGCAGGCGAGCAGGTTGCGGCTGCTGAACGGCAGGCCCGAGACCGGCCCGGCGGCGGGTTCGTTGCGGGCCCGCAGGGCGATGGGGTCAACGCCGCACTTCTCGGCGAGTTCGTCGAGGGCCGACTCGATGGCGAAGGACCCGGGTGCCTCGCCGGGGGCGCGCATCCAGGTAGGCGTCGGCACGTCGAGCCGTACGACCCGGTGCCGGGTGCGGTGCGCGTCGGCGTCGTAGAGGACGCGGCCGAGCACGGCGCTCGTCTCGATGAACTCGTGCACGCCGGACGTGAGGTTCAGCGCCTCGTGGTCGAAGGCGCACAGCCGGCCTTCGGCGTCCGCCGCGATCCTGACGCGCTGGGCGGTGGGGCTGCGGTAGCCGACGAGCGAGAACATCTGCCGGCGTGTCATGACGACCCGTACGGGCCGGTGAAGCGCTGTCGTCGCCATGACCGCGGCGACCTGGTGGGCGTTCAGGCCCTTCGATCCGAAGGCGCCGCCGATGTGTTCGGACCGCACCCGCACCGAGGCCGGGTCCAGGGAGAAGAGCTGGGCGAGTTCCCCGGCCACCCAGGAGCTGCCCTGGTTGGAGTCGATGACGTCGAGCCGGCCGTCGTCCCAGCGGGCGGTCGCGGCGTGCGGCTCCATCGTGCAGTGGTGCTCCTCCGGCGTCGTGTACTCCGCGTCCACGACGAAGGCGGCCCCGTCGATCCGCGCTCGAACGTCCCCCTTCTCCGTGTCGGGGCGCATCCTCGGAGAGTCCTCGGGCCGGTAGGCGTCGTCGCGGCCGGCGCGGAACGCCACGTCGTGCGGCTCCTCCTCGTAGCCGACGACCAGTGCCTCCGCGGCCTCCCTGGCCTGTTCGGGGGTCTCGGCCACCACGAGCGCCACCGGCCAGCCCGCGAACGGCACCCGGTCGTGCTGGAAGAGCCCGACGACCGGGTTGGGGCGGCCGAGCATGCCCACGTAGTCGGCGTCGACGCGCGGGGCGTTGCCGTGGTGGAGCACGGCGAGCACGCCCGGCATGGCGAGCACGGGTTCGTCCGCCACGTCGGTGATCCGGCCCCGGGCGATCGTGGAGAGGACCAGCCAGCCGTGCGCGAGCCGGGCGAAGGGGATCTCGCCCGCGTAGCGGGCGGCGCCGGTGACCTTGTCGCGGCCCTCCACCCGGGCGCGGCCCGGGCCCACGGTCCCGGAGGCGGTGGTGGTACCGGTCGTCGTGGTCATCGGGCGGCCTCCGCGGCGAGTCGGGTGAGCTCGGCGACGACGAGGTTGCGCATCAGCGTCACCTTGTAGCCGTTCCCGGGCAGGGGCCGGGCGGCGGCCAGTTCGGCGTCGGCCGCCGCGGCGAACGCGGTCCCGTCGGCCGGGCCGCCGGTCAGGGCCCGTTCGGCGGTACGGGCCCGCCACGGCCGGGAGGCGACGGCCCCGAAGGCGAGGCGGACGTCGTGCACGACGCCCTCGCGTACATCGAGGGCGGCGGCGACCGAGCCGATCGCGAAGGCGTACGAGGCACGCTCGCGCACCTTACGGTAGCGGGAGTGCGCGGCGGCCGGGACGGGCGGCAGTGTGACTCCGGTGATCACGGAGCCGGCGGGCAGCGCGGTCTCGATGTGGGGGGTGTCGCCCACCGGCAGGTAGAACGCCTCGATCGGCAACTCGCCGGGTCCGTCGGCCGTTTCGTACGAGACGGCCGCGTCGAACGCCGCGAGCGCGACCGCCATGTCGGAGGGGTGTGTGGCCACACAGTGCTCCGACGCGCCGAGGACCGCGTGGTTGCGGTGGTCCCCCGCGACGGCGGGACAACCGGTGCCGGGCACCCGCTTGTTGCAGGGTTTGGCCAGGTCGGCGAAGTAGCCGCACCGGGTGCGCTGGAGGAGGTTGCCGCCGACGGTGGCCATGTTGCGCAGCTGCCCGGACGCTCCGGCGAGCAGCGCCTGGGCGAGGGCCGGGTAGTGGCGGCGTACGTCGGGGTGGGCCGCCAGATCGCTGTTGGAGACGGTGGCACCGATGCGCAGGCCGCCCCCGGAGCTGAAGCTGATTTCGTCCAGGGGGAGTTCCCGTACGTCGACGAGGAGGCTGGGTCGCTCCACGCCCGCCTTCATCAGGTCGATCAGGTTGGTGCCGCCGCCGAGGAGCCGGGCGCCGGGGTCGCCGCTGAGGAGAGCCACCGCTCCGGCGACGTCGTGGACCCGTTCGTATCCGAACTCCCTCATACCGCAAGCTCCTTGGACCGGTCGGTGGTGGCCTCGGCGGCGCGGGCGACCGCCTGGACGATCTGTGTGTACGCCCCGCAGCGGCAGAGGTTTCCGCTCATGCGCTCACGGATCTCGTCGGGGGTGAGCGCGGGTGCCCCGGCATCGGGCCGTACGTCCTCGGTCGCGGCACTGGGCCACCCGGCGGCGTGCTCCTCGATGACCGCGAGGGCGGAGCAGATCTGGCCCGGGGTGCAGTAGCCGCACTGGTATCCGTCGAGGTCCAGGAACGCCTGCTGCACGGGGTGCAGGCGGTCGCCGTCCGCGACGCCCTCGATGGTGGTGATCTCGCGCCCCTCGGCCGCCACCGCGAGCTGGAGGCAGGCCACGATCCTGCGGCCGTCGAGCAGCACCGTACAGGCGCCGCACTGGCCCTGGTCGCAGCCCTTCTTGGTACCGGTCAGGTCGAGGCGTTCGCGTAGCGCGTCGAGCAGGGTGGTGCGGTGGTCGACAGTCAGCGTGTATTTTTCGCCGTTGACGCGCAGGGTGACGGCGCTGGACGTCGATGGGGCCATGATCAGCCTTCTTTCGCATGTGCTGGACCGCTCCGCACGGGACGGTGTGCGGCCGGTGCGGGAGGCGGCGAGCGCGGCGTGCGGGTGGGGGGCCGACGGGAGCCGGTCGGTCAAGTGGCCTGATCCGGCGCTGCGGTGGAGACAAGCGGACAGCTGTCCGCTTGGTTGTCGAACCTAACGGACGGCTGTCCGGCGAGCAAGGCCGTCCCCGGCCACGGCTCGGGAGGGGGGAGGAGTGCGGGACGCGAGGAGCACGCCCACGCGGCCGGACGCGCAGCGCAACCGCGAACGCATCCTGGCCGTCGCGCTCGACGAGCTGACCCGGGCCGCGGACACCCCGGTGAGCGTGATCGCCCGGAAGGCCGGCGTGGGCCAGGGCACGTTCTACCGCAACTTCCCGCACCGCGAGGCCCTGGTGCTGGAGGTCTACCGGTACGAGATGCGCCAGGTCGCCGACGCGGCGGCCCAGCTCCTCGCCGACCGCCCGGCCGACCGCGCCCTGCGCGAGTGGATGGACCGCCTCGCCCGGTACGCCATGGCGAAGGCGGGCCTGGCGGACGCCCTGCGCGCCGCGACCAGCGGGCACGGCAGCCTGGCGCAGGTCGGCCACGGCCCGGTGACCGAGGCCATCACGCTCCTGCTGGCGGCGAACGAGGCGGCGGGCACGATACGCGCCGGGGTGACCCCGGACGACTTCCTCCTCGCCATAGCGGGCCTGTGGCAGCTCGACCCGCACAGCGACTGGCAGCCCCGCGCCGCCCGCCTCTTCGACCTGGTCACGGACGGGCTGCGGGCGGGGGCGGCCGGGACCCCCGACCGGCCGATGCCGGCGACGCGCGCCCACGCCGACGGCGCGTCCGGTACGTAGGCGCGGGGTCGTTCTCGTCCCACCATGCGCGGACGGGGCCCGATCCACGGAGGGAACGAGTCGTCGTCGCGGCCAGCGTGGCGTCCGGCCGCTCGCCGCGCAGTCCCCTATCCGGTCAGGCCGGCCGCCAGCGTGGCTCCCAGCTCCCAGCACGCCTCGGTGTCCGCCCTGGCCGGCTCGCCCGTCACCTTCACGACGTCCGCCGCGCGGCGCCAGCCGAGTCCGGTGGTGATCGTCTCGATGCCGCGCACGGCCCCGGTGACGTCGTTGCCGCCGTGCACGTAGTAGCCGAAGGGGCGGCCCCGCGTCGTGTCGAGGCACGGGTAGTAGATCTGGTCGAAGAAGTGCTTGAGCGCCCCGGACATGTAGCCGAGGTTCGCCGGGGTGCCGAGGAGCAGCCCGTCCGCTTCGAGCACGTCGGAGGCCGTCGCGGCGAGCGCGGCGCGCCGTACGACGCGTACGCCCTCGATCTCGTCCGTCGTCGCGCCGGAGACGACGGCCTCGAAGAGGGCCTGGCAGTTCGGCGAGGGGGTGTGATGCACGATCAGGAGAGTGGGCACACCACCGAACCCTGCCGTCCCCCACCCTCCGCCGCAAGCCGGGCCCGCGCGGCGGGCCGCGGTGTCAGGAGCGGTGGCCGAAGAACTCGACCTCGGCGACCGCCACCCGGCGGCCCTTGCCGGCGCCGTACACGGAGTCGACCGTGAGCCGGACGCGGACGGTCTGCGAGCCCCGCAGATCGAACGTCTGCTGGCCGGCCTGGTCGGCGAGCCGGATCGTCTTCGTGCTCCTGGTGCCGTCCCGCGCCGTCAGTTCGGCGACGAGCCTGGCCGGCCGGGCCTGGGTCAGATACTCGTCCGTACGCGTCGATGTGCCGGAGAACACCACCATCTTCCGCATCCGGACCGGCGAGTCGAACGTGCACTCAAGGAACTCCCCGGCCCCGCCGCCGGTGGTCCTGGGCGCCCAGTACCGGTTGTTGAAGCCGTCCACCGCGGCGCCTGCGCCATGCCCCGGGGCCGCGCTCGACGCGTGGCACGCGGAGGGCGGCATCGACTCCGGCGCGCCGGTCTCCTCCTTGGCGAGGCCGAGCAGCCCGGACAGGTGCGGCAGCGCGAACCACACCCCGGCCAGGACGACGAGCAGGGCCAGGGGGACCCCCAGCCGTGGCCCCCGCCGGCGGCGCCGCGGGCGTGCCCCGGCCT
>NZ_JAAGNI010000536.1 GCF_010550605.1 Streptomyces sp. SID9727 | reverse complement strand
CGCTGCTCGCGGAGCGCCCGCTGAATCCGTACCGGGCCGCCGAGATCGGCTCCGACGTGCTCACCGCGCTGCGCGTGCTGCACGCGCACGGCTGGACCCACCGCAACATCACCGCGCGCACGGTGCTCGTCTGCGACGACGGACGCGTCGTCCTGACGGGTCTCGCCGCCGGGGCGGCCGAGGAGGCGCTGTGCGGCTACAGCCCGGTGCCGCGACCCGAGGACGCGGAGCCGGACGAGGACGGCTTCGGCGGTCCCGCCGTCGAGACCGGCCCCACCGGCCCGTACGTGCCGCCCGCCGGCCTGCTGCCCGCCTCCCGGGGCCCG
>NZ_JAAGNI010000522.1 GCF_010550605.1 Streptomyces sp. SID9727 | reverse complement strand
GCCGCACGGCGGGGTCGGCGGGCCGCCGGGCGGTGCGCGGCGCGGCGGACGTCCGGCCGTCGCCCTCCACGAACTCCGCGTCCACCACCTCGGGCAGCGGCACCTGACGGACCAGGACCTCCTGCCCGCTGTAGGTGTCGAAGGCCCGCGTCTCGGCGAACTCGTACGCGTCGGACGGGGGCAGCGGAAGGCGGTAGCGGTCGGCGAGCACCCGACCCGCGTAGTCGTCCACGACGCCTCCCCAGAGCGCGCTGTCCCCCGGTCACTGAGACCGCACCGAGTTGGTCATTCCCAGTCGCCTGCGGTGCAATTGACTGCGTGTTTCGGCTGCGTACGGTCTCCGGACTCTCACCATACGTGGCAAGTGGCGGCCGCGCGGCGGGTCGGCGCAACCAGCGGCCCGGCCGCGCCGACTCCCGCCGCCGGACGCCTCAGTCGACCGGCTCGAACGAGGCGAACGCCGCCTTCCGCAGCGTCCGGCACTCCTTGCCGTCCCACTCGTCGGCCTTGCAGCTGATCATGATCGCGTAACCGTGGTCGCTGTCGGCCTTGAATCCGCGGTTGAGCACCCGGACCCGCTGCCCCTGCTGGGTGCGCTCGAACTGCCAGTCGGCGACGGTCGGATAGCCGTTGTACTGCACCTTCTGGATGCCCAGGTGGTGGTAGTCCGTGCTGGAGGCGGCGACCCCGCCCCGGGCGGAGTTCCAGGAGGCGGCGGCGTCGTTGCCGGGCGAGGAGGTGTAGTCGACCTGCAGGCGGGGGAAGCCGCCCTTCGCGTTGTAGATCGCGCCGGCGCCCTGGCCGGAGGTGGTGTCGAAGTGGAAGCCCTTGGGCATCGCGATGGAGAAGTGGAACCGCTTGTTGGTCACCGCGCGGTACCCGGCGGGCACGGCGTCCTCGGCCTTGCCGCCCTTCTTCCCGTCCTCGCCCTGCTTCTCGGCGTCGTCGTCCTGCCCCTTGTCCTCGCCCTTGCCCGCGTCCTGCTCCGTGCCGCTGCCGCCCTGTGCGGCGTCGGACGAGCCGGACGGGGCGTCGGGGCTCGGCGTCCCGGCGGGGGCGGAGGCGCCGGCGTTCTTCCCGCCGGAGTCGTCGGGCTTGTCGTCGCCCCCGCCCAGCGTGAGCGCCAGCACCGTACCGAGCACCGCGAGCACGATGACGGCCGCGATGATCGCGAGGGTGCGGCGCGGCACCACGTCCGTCAGGGACGCGCGGGGCGCGGTGACCGGCGAGGAGGCCGGGCGCTGCGGCGGTACGGCCCCGGAGGGGGACGCGGCGCCGGGGGCGGAGGTCGGCCGGGCCGGGACGGGCGGTGCGGTGACGGGAGCGGCGGCGG
>NZ_JAAGNI010000509.1 GCF_010550605.1 Streptomyces sp. SID9727 | reverse complement strand
GTCCTGCTGGTCCGGCGCCTCCAGCGGCCCCGCGCACTGCCGGCACCTGGCGGGCTCCCGGCAGCGCTCGCAGGCGAGCCGGGGGGCGTAACCCCGGCGGGGCACCTGGACCAGCACCGGACCGGTGCGCAGCCCGTCCCGGACGGTCTGCCAGGCGAGGCTGGGCAGCCGGGCGGCCCGGGCCGCCCCGTCCCGCGCGAGCTCGCCGTCGCCCAC
>NZ_JAAGNI010000484.1 GCF_010550605.1 Streptomyces sp. SID9727 | reverse complement strand
GGACGCGGCGGGGCGCCGCCGGGTGAGCTGCACGCTGGCGCTCGCGGTGGCCGGGGCGCTGGCCGCGGTGACGGTGGGCGGCGCCTTCCTGCTGGACCTGGTGCCGGGCAGGGGAGACGACGGCGGCGACCTGGGGAGCGCCGCGCGCACTCCGTCGGCCCCGGCCGCCACCCCGGGCGGGGCCGCCGAACTGCCCGAGGCGTTCGTCGGAACCTGGAAGGGCCCGCTGACCGAGAAGAGCTCGGGCCTGCCGCACGGCACGCTCACCGCGGTCTTCACGAAGGGCCGCGAGGGCACGGACGTGGTCCGCCTGACCACCACGGTCTCCTCGCTCGGCGTGGACTTCACGTGCTACAGCGTCGCCACGCTCACCTCGGCCACCGACGAGGAGCTGGAACTGCGCGAACGCGCCGACCGGGACCGCCCCAGCACCGCCGGCCTCTGCACCACCGCGCCCGCCGGCCTCCACTTCACCCGCACCTCCGAGGGCACCCTCCGCTTCCGCTCCGACGAGGAGGGCGCGGGACAGCCGTACGGCACGCTCACCCGGTCCGACGGCTGACCGCCGACGCCCCTGGCGTACGCTGAACCGGTCCGTAGATCCGTTGAAAAACCGCCGAAAGGTGACAGCCCGGTGACCGAGAAGGCCGACCTCCAGCCCATCCTCGACCGAGCCGCCGAAGGCGGCCGGATCACTCCGGAGGAGGCGCTCGACCTCTACCGGTCGGCTCCGCTGCACGCCCTGGGCGCGGCGGCCGACGCCGTGCGCCGCCGCCGGTACGCCGGTACGGAGCACATCGCGACGTACATCATCGAGCGCAACATCAACTACACCAACGTGTGCGTCACGGCCTGCAAGTTCTGCGCGTTCTACGCCGCGCCGAAGGACACCGCCAAGGGCTGGTCCCGGGACCTGGACGACATCCTGCGCCGCTGCGCGGAGACCGTCGAGCTGGGCGGCACGCAGATCATGTTCCAGGGCGGGCACCACCCGGACTACGGCGTGGAGTACTACGAGGAGCACTTCTCGGCCATCAAGAAGGCGTTCCCGCAGCTGGTGATCCACTCGCTCGGCGCCTCCGAGATCGAGCACATGGCCCGGATCTCGAAGGTCTCCGCCGAGGAGGCCATCAGCCGTATCCACGCGGCCGGCCTCGACTCCTTCGCGGGCGCCGGCGCCGAGCTGCTGCCGGCCCGGCCGCGCACCGCCATCGCGCCGCTGAAGGAGTCCGGCGAGCGCTGGCTGGAGATCATGGAGATCGCGCACGGCCTGGGCGTCGAGTCCACCTCGACCATGCTGATGGGCACGGGCGAGACGAACGCCGAGCGCATCGAGCACCTGCGCATGATCCGTGACGTGCAGGACCGCACCGGCGGCTTCCGGGCGTTCATCCCGTACACGTACCAGCCGGAGAACAACAAGCTGAAGGGGCAGACGCAGGCCACGCTCTTCGAGTACCTGCGGATGATCGCCATCGCCCGGCTCTTCCTGGACAACGTCGCCCACATCCAGGGCTCCTGGCTCACCACCGGCAAGGAGGTCGGCCAGCTGTCGCTGCACTACGGCGCGGACGACCTGGGCTCGATCATGCTGGAGGAGAACGTCGTCTCGTCGGCCGGTGCCAAGCACCGCTCCAACCGGCTGGAGATCATCGACCTCATCCGCAAGGCGGACCGCGTCCCGGCGCAGCGCTCCACGACGTACGAGCACCTCGTCGTGCACGACGACCCGGCGAACGACCCGGTCGACGAGCGCGTCGTCTCGCACATCTCGTCCGTCGCCATCGAGGGCGGCACCGCGCACCCCGAGCTCAAGCTCCTCAGCGCCAACTGAGGCCGTCTTGCTGACGATCCACGCCGCCGCCCTGCTCCTGCCGGGCGGCGGCCGCGCACCCGTGCCCGGCGGTGCGGTGGCCGTACGGGACGCCTCGGTCGAGGCGTTCGGGGCGTTCGGGGAACTGGCCGCCGCCCACCCCGGCGCCCGCGTCCGGCGCTGGCCGGGCGTCCTGACGCCGGGGCTGGTGCAGCGGAACGCGGTCCGGCTCCTGGAGGAGTGGTACTTCCCGGACCCCCGCGAGGCGGACGCGCTGGGCACCGAGCCCCTGACCGGCGCGGCGCTCGACGCGCTGGGCCCCGAGGAGACCTGGCGCGCGGGCAGCGTGCGGCGCGGGCTGCAGCAGATGCTGCGGTTCGGGACGACGCACCTCGCGGGCCCGTTCACCGATGCGGCGGTCGGCACCCTCGTCGCCCGCTCCGGGCTGACCGTGGTCCCGCCTTCCGGAGACCCCGGCGCACCCGCCCTCGATCCCTTGGCGCGGGGCCACGACGTGCCCGGCGCGGAGCACGGGCCCCTCACCAGTGGCGGCCGTGCCGACTTCGCGGTCTTCGACGTACCGGATGTGACGACGCTCGGCGCGGTGGGGGCGCGGACGTGCGTGGCCACGGTGCTGGGCGGGCGGCTCGTGTACCGGCGGCGGTGAACGCCGGATCGCCTCCGCCCGGCTCCTGTGGGAAACCACGCGGGTTTCCCACAGGAAAGGCGTCCCCTCGGTCAGAGCGCCGGAGGGGCCGGAAAGGGTGGAAAGCGATCCAGGAACGATCTACGCACTCCGGGCCAGCTCGGGAGCCTTTGTCAGAGTGCGGGTACACGTGAGGCACATGGCCGGCACCTCCAACTTCTCCAGGGCTGCGAGGAGACAGAGCTGCAGTCGGCTGAGACCGCCGAGCTTGGTGCGGAGATTGGCTATGTGGAACTTCGCGGTGCGTGGCGTGATGTGGAGAGATACCGCGAGCGCCTCATTCGACGGTCCGTTGTGCAGAGCGGCGAACACCTGACGTTCCATCGGCGTGAGGTGATGGAGTGGGGCCCGTGTCAGCTGTGTCCTGTGCCTTCCTTGGTGGCGCCGTGAACTGCTGTGATCAGCGCATACTAGGCAGCGAATCCTCATGATCCCCCCCGGGAGTGAGCTCGGATTTGCGAACCTAGCACGCGGATCGGGTGGCAAACGGAACAGTTCTGCGATGCGGTATTCGCCGGATCCGGACGCGCGGGACGGGCTCCGCCGCCCCGGAGCGATCGTGGCACGTCCGGCGGCAGAGCGCCTCCGTCCATCGGGTCATCGGATCATCGGTGAGGCCGCGGAAACCGAGTGAATCCGGTTCTCGAAGGTGCTCGACGCGTTTCCCTTTCCCCCTGCCGGCAGATAGCACGAAAGTCCCGCGATCCCGTGAATCGGTCGTTCACGAGGCGGCTGTCCGAGCGGTGGGCGGCGATGTCGAAATCGGAGCTGCCCTGGTCCGCATGGCAGAAGAGGCCCAGCTCTCCGGCGGTGAGCCGGCCGTCCGTCTCCGCGGCAACGGCGCTGCCGGTACCCATGGCGACGGCGGAGACGACGATGCCGGCGGCGGCGCGCCGGAGCTCACGGTGTTCAAGGGGCACGCCTTTCGGGTGCGCGGACCTGAGGGCATGGCTGACGGACCGGCCCGGTCCGGGGGATCCGACGGCTTCCGGCTCGGGCTGCCGAACAGTGAAACAGACCAATGTGCCGGAAAACACTGCCCGTTGGGCCAGTACGTGGGTCGCGAGGCGTGACGTGCGCGTCCGCCGGTCCCGGCTTCCCCGTGGACACTGACGCGCGGGTGGAACGCCTCGGCGGCGTCCAGCGCGGCGGAATCCGCTGCCCGCAGGGGCGCTCCGGCGCCGCGATGCCCCGCCTCGGGCGTTCCGGGCCCGGGACGGAACGGTTCCTCAGGGAACGGGCGGCCCGCCGAGGTAGGCGCCCTCGGAGTCGTACGGCCAGGCGTTGGCGACGCAGCCCTTCAGGCCGTCGATCTGCTGCATCATCGCGGGGGCGGGACGGCCCTTGCCGGGGCAGGTCTCGTGGCCGTGGCCGAGCCAGTGGCCGACCTCGTGGTTGATGATCAGGGCCCGGTACTCGCCCAGCGGGCCGTCGAACTCGGGCGAACCCTGCTGCCAGCGCTTGAGGTTGACCATCACGACCTTACCGACCCGGCAGTTGACCTCGCCGTGCGTGTCGAGGCCGCTCTCGCCGCAGACGCGGTCGGTGGTCTCCGGGGTCGCGATCCGTATGACCAGTCCCGCCTGGCCCTGCGCCACCTGGCGGAACCGGTGCTCCCCGTGGTGCGACCAGCCCCGGGGCGCGGCCAGGATGTGCGCGACGACGGCGGCGGCCTTGTCCGCGTCGAGCCCGGAGCCTTCCTCCACCTCCACCCGGTAGGCGCTCCCCGTCCCGCTGTCGGTGGCGGCGGCGCGGGCCACGGTGAAGTCGGCGGGGGCGGGCCCGCGCGCGTCGTTCCAGCGGAGGCCGACGACGGCGGCTGCCGCGAGTACGACGGGGACGACGGCCAACGTGAGCAGCCTGCTCCGGCCGCTCTCCCCCCGGCGCCCTTTCCCTCCGGGCATCCGTAACCCTCCCCAGCGATCGACGTTCCGTCCCCCGCTGTAGGACCGGTGATCGGCGCAATTGGTTCAGTCCACATCCCTATCGAATGGTGGAAGGTCCGCCCCGGAGAATCGTTACGGCACCGAGGGGCCGCCCAGGTACGTCCCGTTCTCGGCGTACGGCCAGGCGTTGGCGACGCACCCCTTGAGCCCGTAGATCTGCTGCATCATCGCGGGGGCGGGACGGCCCTTGCCGGGGCAGGTCTCGTGGCCGTGGCCGAGCCAGTGGCCGACCTCGTGGTTGATGATCAGGGCCCGGTAGTCGTTCAGCGGGCCGTCGAACTCGGGTGAACCGGTCTGCCAGCGCTTGAGGTTGACCATCACCTTCTCGCCGATCCGGCAGTTCACCTCGCCGTGCGTGTTCATCCCGCCCTGCCCGCAGATGCGGTCCGTGGTGGCCGCCGTCGCAATGCGGACGACCAGCCCGGCCGGGCCCGAGGCCACCCGGTGGAACGTGCGCTTGCCGCCCTGCCCCCAGCCGCGCGGCGCGGCGAGGATGTCGGCGATCCGGTCGGCGGCCTCCTCCGGCTCGACGCCCGAGCCGTCCTCGACCTCGACGCGGTACGCGTACTGCCCGGAGGACGACGCGTCGGCGCGGGCGACCGTGAAGGTGCCGGGGCCGGAGGCGGGGACGCGCACGCGGGTGGGGCTCGGGCTGGGGGAGGGGGAGGCGGACGGGGAGCGGGAGGGCTCGGGGCTCCGGCTGGGCTTCGCGGAGGGCGTGGCCGAGGCGGAGGACGCGGCGGCGGCCGAGGGGGTACGCGCGGCGGCGGACGCCGGGGACCCCTCACCGCCCGCCCAGCGGGGTGCGAGGAGCACCACGACGCCGATCAGCACCGCCGGTACGGCGACGGCGGCCCCTATCCGGACCCGGCTGCGCCGCGCCCGTCTCGCGCGTCTTCTGCCGCCTCCACCGTGCCGCCCCCGCTTGTTCTCAGCCCCCACGGACAGATCCCTCCCTGGCTTCCATCGGACGTGCGTCCGCGTAAGCGACCAATTCCATGAACCGCGGGTCCCGGGCGACGGCCAGCAGGCCGTCGGCGGTGACCGGCGCCGACACCATCGCGTCGGCATCGCCCCCCACAGTGAGCGTGACGCGGCTGTTCCCGTACGTGAAGCGCACGGTGGCGCTGGTGACCGTCCTGCCCCCCTTGGCGTTCCCGGCCGCCGTGATCGCCTGGGCCATCATGCCCCCTGCCAGTGCCACCTCGTCGCACCGGAGGTGCTTCACCGCGACGTCGAGGCAGGCCCGGTCCGCCCGGGCCGCCTTGCCGGTGGCCAGCGGGCGGACCGAGAAGGTGAGGGGGAAGACCGGGCCGCCGTCCGCCCCGCCCTGGTACCGGTCGACGGCGATGTCGACCGGACGGACCGGGGCGAGCGCCTCGGGCAGCAGCGTCTCCAGCACCCCCGCCGCCTCGCTCTGGAAGACCTGCTGCCGCGACCGCTCGTCGTCCGGCAGGTCCGCCATGGAGGACTCGCCGGGGCTCGGTTCGATGTGCACGGGGGCGGGCACGGGCACGGACGTCGGCGAGGGGGCCGGTGAGGTCTGCGAGGCGGCCGCCGACCACTCGCGTACCGGCTCCCCGTCCCCGCCCCACACCGGCAGGGTGGAGCCGAGGACCCCCAGGCCGACGATCGCGATCGCCGTCGCACCGATGGCGGCGCGGGCCCGGACCCGTCGGCGGCGGCCCTCGGCCAGGGCACCGGGGACCAGGTCGGGCAGCGGCGGCGCCCCGTCGGTGAGCCGCTCCATGGCGGTCCGGACGAGCAGTTCCTCCTCGTCCCGGCCGGGCTCGTCGCCCGGAGCGGGGTCCATGAGCACGTACACGGCGTAACTCCTCAGCTTCGGGCGGTGTAGAGGTGGGCGTCGCCCAGGCGGGCGCGCAGGGTGGCCAGTGAGCGCGAGCACTGGCTCTTGACGGTGGACGGGCTGCACCGCAGCAGGCCGGCGACGGTGTCCACGCTCAGGTCCTCCCAGTAGCGCAGGACGACCATCGCCCGGGCCCGGGGCGGGAGTTCGGCGAGGGCGGCGAGCAGCGTGACGGTGAGCTCGGGGCCCACCGCGGGGGCGGGCGCGGCGATCGGCGTGTGGGCGAGGATGTCGCGCAGCCGGCGGCGCCGCTCGGCGATGTAGGTGCGGGTGAGCACGGTCCGGGCGTAGGCGTCCGGATGGTCGGCGGCGCCCGCCCGGTGCCAGTGCTGGAACAGCTTGGCGAGCGTCGTCTGGGTCAGGTCGCGCGCGGCGTCGGCGTCCCCGCAGAGCAGATACGCGGTGCGGTAGAGCCGGTGCTGACCGGCGCGGGCGAATTCCTCGAAGCCGTCGTCACCCCGGCTGGCTCCCGTGGACATCTGCCCCCTTCCCTGTTCTCCTCGAAGGTCTCTCCGTGACTACTGAGTGCCGCCGGGCGGAAAAGGTTGAAGCGGATTTCCGCCGGGGGCGTCCGCCGCGAGCCGCCGGGGACCGGGCTGCTTGAATGGGATGCGTGACCCGAGCCTCTCTGGACAAGCAGCCGCACGAAGTCGCCTCGATGTTCGACGACGTGGCGGCGAACTACGACCTGACCAACGACGTGCTCTCGCTCGGCCAGGACCGGCTGTGGCGCAAGGAGGTCGCCAGGGCGGTGAACGCCCGGCCCGCCGAGAAGGTCCTCGACCTGGCGGCCGGTACGGCGACGTCCTCGCTGCCGTTCGCCGCGACCGGGGCGTACGTCGTGCCGTGCGACTTCTCCATCGGCATGCTCCGCGAGGGCAAGAAGCGTCACGCCTGGCTGCCCTTCACCGCCGGCGACGCCACGAAACTCCCCTTCCGCGACGAGAGCTTCGACGCGGTGACCATCTCCTTCGGCCTGCGCAACGTCCAGGACACGGACACGGCCCTGCGCGAGCTGCACCGGGTCACCAAGCCGGGCGGCCGGGTCGTCATCTGCGAGTTCTCCCAGCCCGTCTGGACCCCGTTCCGCACGGTCTACATCGAGTACCTGATGCGCGCCCTCCCCCCGGTGGCCCGCGCGGTCTCCTCCAACCCCGACGCCTACGTCTACCTCGCCGAGTCCATCCGCGCCTGGCCCGACCAGGCCGGCCTGGCGAAGAAGCTCCAGAACGCGGGCTGGTCGCAGGTCGCCTGGCGCAACCTGACGGGCGGTGTGGTGGCCCTGCACCGGGGTGTGCGCCACTGACGTCTCCGGCGGGCCCGGACGGGAACCGCGCACGCGCGAAAGCGGTTGCCGGTATTCCGAGTTGACGGGAACCGGTGGGCGGGGAAGATGTGTCCGTTGATACGGCACGCGTCTTCCCCGTTTCCGTGTGTCACCGTCTTGCCCGTCCCCGGCCCGCTGCGGAGCTCTCATGCCCTCGTACTGCCCGTTCTGTGGAACCCAGGCGCCCGACGAGGCGCGCTTCTGCATGAAGTGCGGGCGAGAACGCCCCGCCGCGCCCGCCGCGCCTCCTCAGCCCGCCGCCCCGCCACCGCCGGCCGGGACGCCGCCCGTCGAACCACCCGCGGTCCCGGCCTACATGTCGCGGCCCGCCGCCCCGCCGCCCGGGTACGCGCCGGTGCCGGCCGGGCCCTCGCCGGCCGGGATCTTCTTCGGGCGGGTGATGCGCGGGGACTGGGCGGGCTCGCTCAAGGCGGCCGTCTGGCCGACCGGGCTGATCATCGGACTCGCCGTGGCGCTCGCCATCCCGGACTACGGGCAGGGGGACGACGTCGTCGTCGGGTGGAGCGACCGGCTGCGGATCGCGCTGGCGATGCTGCTCCAGGCGTTCGGCGGCGGCTTCGAGATCCGGGCCGTCCTGCCGGGCGGCGGCGGATACGGGGGCGCTTCGCCGTACGGGGACACGTACAGCGACTTCGATGCGGGCGGGCAGAGCCAGACGACGCTCTCCCTGATCCCGCTCACCGTCACCGTGCTGTGGATCGGCGCTCTCGTCCTCGGCGCCCGGGCCGTCCGCCGGCAGGGCGGGGGGCTCGACGCGGCGGTCCGGATCAGCGTCGTGGCCACCGCCGCGGTCCTGGTCCTCGGGCTCTACGCCCAGCCCGAGATCGAGGGCTACTCGCTCCACTCCTCGCCGGTCCTCGCGGCGCTCGGCGCCCTCGCCATCGCCCTCGTGACCACCTGCGCCGTCCTGCAACGCGACGTCGCGGCCGCCTGGCTGGCCCAGCGGCCGGGCACGCGGAGCCTCGTACGCGCCGCCGGGACCGCCGTCCGCGCGCTCGGCGCCGTCCTCCTGCTCTGCGGCCTGATCGGCTTCATCACGTACGCCACCCTGGACGACGTCAACGGCACGTCCCTGCTGATGGCCCTGCCGCTGCTGCCCAACATCGCGCTGATGGTGCTCTCGGTGAGCTGGGGCGGCTCCGTCGAGTACGACGCGCGGGGACAGGGGGACATCATCCGCTCCGGGATGGACCACGGCTCGTTCGGGCTCGGCGAGCTGAGCGACGCGGCCAACGACTGGGCCCTCGTCGGCGCGCTCGCCGCAGGCCTCGTCTGCGCGCTCATCGTCGGGCTGCTGGCCGGACGCCGCTCCGCCGACCGGCGCGAACAGGTCACCGTCGGGGCCCTGTTCCTGCTCGGGTTCCTCGCGCTCACCGCGATGAGCGGCCTGTCCGCCGAGTTCTCCGGCAACGTCGCGGACATCGGCGGCTCGGGCACCCTGGACGTCTCGCCCAGCGTCGCCGACGCGCTGCTGTTCGGGCTGCTGTGGGTCGGCGGCGCGGTGCTCGTCGCGCCCTACCTGGCGCGGATGGCGGGCGGCGACGGCCCGGGCGGCGGCTCCCCGGCGTACCCGCCCCCGCCGAGCCCGTACGGCCCGCAGAACCCGGGCCCGTACACCCCCGCCCCCGGTCACACCCCGCCCCCCGGCCACACCCCGCCTCCCGGCCACACCCCGCCTCCCGGCCCTAACCCCCCGGGTCCCGGTCCG
>NZ_JAAGNI010000467.1 GCF_010550605.1 Streptomyces sp. SID9727 | reverse complement strand
CGCCGCTGCCGGAAGCCGCCCGGAGCCGGCTGGCCCAGCTCCTGGCCGACCGGGCGGCGGGTTCCGGCGGCAGGCGGGGCGCGGCCCCGGACCTGACGGAGCTGATCCCGCAGTGGCTGGCCACCGCCAACCTGCACGGGTACCGGGCGCCGGACTCCGCCCTGCCCGCGCTGCTGGACGCGGCCAGGGCCCGCACCGATCTGCGCCCGCAGACCCTGGAGTTCGCCGGGCCGCGCGGCCTGTGGCTGGCCGGGCTGAATCCGGAGTGGAAGTTCGCGCTGCGCGGCGCGTCCGGCAGCGCGCTGCTGCCCCCGCCGGACGACGCGGAGGCGGTGCGGCGGCTGTGGGAGGAGGGCCTGTTCGCGGAGCGCATCGCGTTGCTCGGGGCCGTACGGGCGCATGACGCGGAGGCGGCCCGCGCGCTGCTGGCCACCACGTGGAAGACCGAACGCGCCGAGGACCGGCTGATGTTCGTGGACTCGCTGCGTACCGGGCTGTCCGCCGCGGACGAGGAGTTCCTGGAGCAGGCGCTCGCCGACCGCAGCCGCAATGTCCGGGCGACGGCCGCCGAGTTGCTCTCCGCGCTGCCCGGTTCGGCGCTGGCCCGGCGAATGGCGGACCGGGCGCTGTCCTGCGTGAGCCCGGGCCTGACCGGCGATGAGCCGTTCGTCGCGGTGGAGGCGCCGCACGAGTGCGACGAGGCGATGCAGCGTGACGGGGTGGTGCCGCTCCCGCCGTCCGGCCGGGGTGAACGGTCCTGGTGGCTGGGTCAGTTGGTGGAGGCGACCCCGCTCTCGGTCTGGCCGGCGCGGTTCGGCGGGCGTGGCCCGGAGGAGATCGTGGAACTGCCCGTGGCGGACGGCTGGGGCGAGGAGCTGCACGCGGCCTGGTGCCGGGCCGCCGTCCGGCAGCGCGATGCCGCGTGGGCGCGGGCGTTGCTGGGTCCGCCTTCGACGCCCCCGTCCAACGGCCCCGGTACGGCGTCGCTCGCCGAGCGGGCGAAGCTCCTGGCGGTGCTGCCTCCGGCGGACCGGGCCGTCTGGGTGGGTGATTTCGTCGCCGCGCACGGGTTGTCGGAGGCCTTCCAGCTGCTGGGGGTCTGCCCGGTCCCGTGGGCGCCGCCGCTCGGCCGGGCCGTGGTCGACGCGCTCGACATCGCGAGGGACGCGGGCAGTTATCCGTGGAGCTTCAGCGGCGTCATGGGCCTGGCCGAGCGCTGCCTCGATCCGGCGGAGGCGGCCCGCCTGGAGGTCCTGACCACCACCCCCGCCGAACCGGCGGACGCCTCCCCCGGCGCGAACGGCTACTGGACGGAGGCGTTCCAACGCCTGGTCTCCACGCTGCGCCTGCGCGCCACGATGGACAGCGAGCTGTCCGGGTCCCCGGTGCGCTGATTCCGCGCCCCGGTCCCGCCCGCCCGGCACGGACCGCCGCCATCCCGGCGGCGCCGCCCGCACCGGCTCCGCCCGGGCGCGGACCGGCACGGGCTGCCCAG
>NZ_JAAGNI010000454.1 GCF_010550605.1 Streptomyces sp. SID9727 | reverse complement strand
GTGGGGCCGGGGCCGGGGGACGGACCCGCCCGGCGCCCCCGCACCCCCGCCCGCGGAGGTGTCTTTGTCGATGAATCCGCACCCCGGGCCACCTTCCTCGCCCGCGACGGCGCCCAGGGCTGGGCCGAGCTGTGCCGTCTGGTGACCGCCGCCCACGCCGCCGTCCCCGAGGGCGGCCGCCCCCTGGTCGACCGGTCCGACCTGCCCGCCGAAGGGCTCACCGTGCTGCTCGGCCCCGCCTCCGACGTGGGCCGGGCGCTCTCGGCGGGCCGCCCCGAC
>NZ_JAAGNI010000430.1 GCF_010550605.1 Streptomyces sp. SID9727 | reverse complement strand
GTCGCGGCGGGCCTGGACATGATCCGGCTCGGCCGCGCCGACGTGGTCGCGGTCGGCGGCGGCGAGGCCGTCATCGGCCCGCTGACGCTCACCGCGTTCGCCTCGATGCACGCGGTCTCCCGGCGCAACGACGACCCGGCGGGAGCCTCCCGCCCCTACGACAAGCAGCGGGACGGGTTCGTCCTCGGCGAGGGCGCCGCCGTCCTCGTCCTGGAGTCCGCCGCGCACGCCCGCGCCCGGGGCGCCCGGGTCTACTGCGAGCTGGCGGGGGCCGGGGTGAGCGCGGACGCCCACCACATGGTGCGGCCCCAGCCGGACGGCCTCGGCCTGGCGAGCGCCCTGCGCAAGGCACTCGCGGACGCCGCCCTGACCCCGGCGGACGTGGCCCACGTCAGCGCCCACGCCACGTCGACCCCGCAGGGCGACATCGCGGAGAGCCGCGCGCTCAACCACGTACTGGGGGAGTCCGGTTACGCCGTCTCGGCCGTCAAGTCGGCCGCGGGGCACCTGATCGGCGGCTCCGGGGCGCTGGGCGCGCTCGCCGCCGTGCTGTCCCTGCGCGACCGCACGGTCCCGCCCGTCGCGAACCTGGCCGACCTGGACGACGCCATAGCCCTGGACGTGGTCCGCACCGTGCCCCGCGCCCTGCCGGCCGGCGACCTCGCGGCCCTCTCCAACGCGGCGGGCTTCGGCGGCCACAACGTGGTGCTGGCGTTCCGCGCCTGACGGCACGCGAGAGGGGGGCCGGTCGGTGACCGGCCCCCCTCTCGTACGCGTACGGGTCAGACCGCCGCCGTGTCCGCGAGCGTGCCGTCGCACAGCTGCTTCCACATCAGCCGGCGGCGCGGCTTGCCGCTCGACGTGACCGCCAGTCCGCTGCGGCGGACGTGGACGAGCAGCAGCTCCGCGTCGGGCAGCGACTCCGTGACGACCTCACGGGCGACCGCGTCCCACTCCGGCTTCGCGCCCTCCATGACCACGGCGGCCGTCGCGACGCCGTCGCGGAAGCCCAGCAGCACGGCCGCCCGGCGCTCGGTGACGCCCAGCTCGTGCAGCCGGCCCTCCAGGC
>NZ_JAAGNI010000414.1 GCF_010550605.1 Streptomyces sp. SID9727 | reverse complement strand
GACCACGGCGATCAGCACGTAGACGTTGCCGGCCAGACCGGCCGCCGCCACCGCCGCGCCCAGACCGGCGGCCATCACCGGCAGCCGCACCCCGAGCGGTGCCCGCCAGCGCAGCGCCCCGTAGGCCAGGCCCCCGACCGCGCTCATCGCCGACAGGGCGGCCAGCACCCAGGACACCGCGGAGGCCCGGTGCATCGCCTCGGTGAGGGCCACCACCAGCAGATCCAGCGCCCCGAGGCAGA
>NZ_JAAGNI010000398.1 GCF_010550605.1 Streptomyces sp. SID9727 | reverse complement strand
CGGGCCGCACCAACACGCGGACGCCCGCTCCCCCGGCGCCGGCCGCCCGAGCCCCCCGCACGCGTGAAGGGGCGGCCGCGCGTCGCGGCCGCCCCTTCATCCGAAGCGCTCTGTGCTTACTGTCCCTGCTCGTCACGGCGGCGTTGCCACCGTTGTTCGATCCGGTTCATCACGGACCGGCGCTGCCGGGACTGCCGGCGGTCACCCGCGCCACCGGTGCGCACCGACTGCTGTTCGCCCGGCTTGGGCGCGTTGCGCCATGCGGTGACCGCGAGTACCGCGCAGCCCAGCATGACGAGGAAGCCCACCACGCCGACCCAGGTCAGCCGGGCGACCATTCCGCCCATGAGGAGCGCGATACCCACCAGAAAGCCAGCGACCGCCTGGTAGACCCGTCGCCGGGTGTACGTACGCAGCTTGCTTCCCTCGAGCGCTGTCGCGAACTTGGGATCTTCGGCGTACAGCGCTCGCTCCATTTGCTCGAGCATTCGCTGCTCGTGCTCCGAGAGCGGCACGGAGTCCTCCTCGTCGTCGGCCGCGGGGGGCGGCCGGTATGCGGCCCTTCCAGGATAGGCAGGGAATCGCCCCCGTGAAACCCGCCCTCATTGCGAAACAGCCAGTCCGGGCCGCCACGACGGCTCAGTTGTTGAGTTGATTCCCCAACCTCCGATCCGTCATGCCGGATGGTGTCCTCCGATCATACGGGGCCGGAGCGCCGAACGGGGCTGTCGGTGCGTACTCCGTCTGCCGCTGCGTCGCTGATCAGCCGCGCTCCCGCCGGTAACCCTCGGGGGGTCAGCCCCGCTTGGTGCCCAGGACGTGCAGCTGGGTGGCCACGGAGTGGAAGGCGGGCAGTTCCGCGGCGGCGGCCTCCAACCGGAGCAGGGCCTCCATCGCGCCCGGCTCGGTGTCCACCAGGACCCCGGGGACGAGGTCGGCGAAGACCCGGACCCCGTGCACGGCGCCCACCTCGACGTCGGCGGCCGTGACCAGCTCGGCCAGCTGCTCGGCCGTGTACCGCCGGGGCACCGGGTCCCCGTCGCCCCAGCGGCCCTGCGGGTCGCCCAGCGCGTGCCGCGCCTCGTTGAAGTGGCCGGCGAGGGCGCGGGCCAGGACGGCACCGCCGAGACCGGCGGCGAGCAGGCTCAGCGCCCCGGCCGGACGGAGGGCCTCCACCGCGTGCCGTACGCCCTCGGCGGGGTCGTCCACGTACTCCAGGACGCCGTGGCAGAGCACCGCGTCGTAGCCCCCGCGCTCCACCACGTCGAACAGGCCGAGGATGTCGCCCTGCACGCCGTGCACCCGGTCGGCGACCCCGGCCTCGGCGGCGCGGCGCTCCAGCGCGAAGAGCGCGTTGGGGCTGGGGTCGACCACGGTGACCCGGTGGCCGAGACGGGCGGCGGGCACGGCGAAGTTGCCCGTGCCGCCGCCGGTGTCCAGCACGTCCAGGGCGTCCCGGCCGGTCGCCTTGACCCGGCGGTCGAGGGCGTCCTTCAGGACCTCCCAGACCACGGCGGTACGGAGGGAGGCACGGGGGCGCAGCGGGTCCGACACGGCAGTTGACTCCTCGGCACGGGCCGCCCGGGGGCGGAGCGTGAACAGCGCAGGTAACAGGTACCGCCCACCCTATTGCCTGGCGCCGCGCCCGTGGTCACCCCGCGTCGGGCCGCTCCTCGCGCGGCTTCGGCAGCACCGGCTGGAGCACGAGCAGCCGCTCCACCAGGCGCAGGAACATCGCCGCGTCGCGCAGCAGATCGTCGGCCTGCCGCCGGCTGGCCGCGCCGGGTATGCCCGCCTCGGCTCGGGCCCGCCGGGCGGCGCCGGAGGCGAAAAGGGCGCTCCACTCCGCCAGCTCGGGGGCCAGCTCCGGAAGGATCTCCCAGGCGCTGCGGATCGGTGCCCGGCGCCGGCGCGGGGGCTCGGGGCGGGCTCGTGCGGCGAGGACGGCGGCGGCGGTGCGCAGGGCGGCGAGGTGCGCGGTGGCGTACCGCTCGTTGGGCACGGAGAGGACAGCTGCCTCGTCCAGGCCCGCGCGGGCCTGGGTGAGGAGATCGAGGGCGGCGGGCGGTGCGGCGGTGCGCCGGACGACGGGGTGGACGTCGCGGGCCGGGCCGGTCGGTGAGGGAGCAGGGCCGTCTGCGCGGCGTCGCTGGGCGGCGGCTGCGGACGAGTGGGCCATGACAGAACCTCCTGTCTCGGTGACGACTCTGTGGCCGTCTGTATCCATCGTGACGGCCCCCACTGACAATCGGCCTCGACGCGGGCCTGACCTGGGGTTTTGCTCCGGTCGCGAGTTCGGGCTACTTTTTGAACTGACCAGTCAGTTCAAATGAGGGGTGGGGTACGTGGAACGTCCGCACGGTGCGGCCGTCACCGCCGAGGGCCTGGGGCTCGAAGGGCCGCGGGGCTGGGCCTTCCGGGGCGTGACCTTGAGCGCGGACCCCGGTTCCCTGATCGCCGTCGAGGGTCCGTCCGGCTCCGGCCGCACCTGTCTTCTGCTGTCCCTCACCGGCCGCATGCGCCCCACCGAGGGCGAGGCCGCGACCGCCGGCCTCGCGCTGCCGCGCCGGGCCGCCGCCGTCCGCCGCGTC
>NZ_JAAGNI010000344.1 GCF_010550605.1 Streptomyces sp. SID9727 | reverse complement strand
GCGTGCGTCCCTCCGCCGCGCCGGGACCGCCGCTTGCGGACGAGCTCGCCGCGCCGGCGGACGACGGGGAGCCGGGTGGCGTCCTCCGCGGGCAGCGGCACGACGTCGAACCCGGCCTCCGGCTCCGGCGCCGACCGTACGAGGGAGCGCAGCCAGCCGCTCAGCTCCTCCACGTCGGGGCGCTCGGTGGGATCCTGCCGCAGCAGCGACTCCACGACCGGGCGCAGCGGCCCGCACTCCTCGGCGAACGCGGGCGGTTCGCCGC
>NZ_JAAGNI010000322.1 GCF_010550605.1 Streptomyces sp. SID9727 | reverse complement strand
GGCCCGCGAGGTGCTGGTCCTGGTGGAGGCCTGCGCCCTGCCGGACGCCGCTTCGGACAGCGGCGGACCGGCCTGCGGTGTGCCCGGGCCCCCGGCCCCGACGGTGTGCGCGGGAGCGACGGGCCCGCCCTCCCCGCGCAGGATGCGCGCGTACGCGTCCGCCAGCTCGCGGCCCGGGTCGATGCCCAGTTCGTCCGCGAGCAGGCGGCGGGTGCGGTGGAAGCAGTCCAGCGCCTCGGACTGGCGGCCCGAGCGGTGGAGCGCGGTCATCAGGGCCGCCGCCAGGGATTCGCGCAGGGGGTGGGCGACGGCCTCCGCACGGAGGGCCGCCGCGGCGCGGTGGTGCTCGCCCAGCTCCCCGTAGGCGCCGGCCAGCTGCTCGACCGTCGAGAGGCGGGACTCCTCCAGCGCGTGGGCGGCCGCCTGGAGCGGGGTGCTGGCGTAGGTGCCGGTGAGGGCGGGCCCCTGCCAGAGCGACAGGGCCTCCTTCAGCATCAGCACCGTGTCGGCGGGGCCCCGCTGCTCCCGGGCCAGCATCAGCAGTTCCTCGAACCGCTGGGAGTCCAGCAGGGTCTCGGGCGCCCGGAGCACGTACGCGTCGCCGAGCGTCGCCAGCTCCACCCCGTACGCCCGCGCGTCCGCGCCGACCAGCAGGGCGCGCAGGCGGGAGACATGGCCCTGGACGACCGTGCGGGCGTGGAGCGGAGGCTCCTCGTCCCACAGACAGTCGGTCAGCCGGGCCATGGACACGGGGGTGTTGGCGCTCAGCAGCAGGGCCGCGAGCAGGCTGCGGCGCTTGGCGGGGCCGAGGGGCAGCGGCCCGGTCAGCGTGTCGACGCAGACGGTGCCGAGCAGCCGGAACTCCACGAGCGGCTCCCCTTCCGGGTCTGACGCGCCCGGTTCCGGGTCACGGACAAGCGCCCAGAATATCGGGGATTCCGCCGTGGTGTTCCGGGGGTGTGGCCGGATCGCCCCCGGTCACAGGTGCCGTTCGTCGTCGGAGACGACCGTCGTGGTGGGCGGCACGACCATGCGGCGGCGCCGGATGACGCTCGCGTAGACGAAGACGCCGATGACGCCGACGATCATCATGATCCAGCCGACCAGGTCGACGTTGACCGTGTCCAGCTGCCAGTCGGTCGCGAAGGCGAGGATCGCCCCCGCGCCGATGAGGAGAATGCATCCGCCGAGTCCCATGAGTTCCGCCTCCCAGGCGGCCCGGGACCTCCGGGCCGTGTATGGAGCGCGTACCCGGCCCGGTAACGGGCATGCCTGGGCGGGAGATTGACAGGGGCCCCCGCCCAGGGGATCAGCCGGCCAGGAACGCCGCCAGCGCGTTCGCGAGGAGGTACGGGTCGTCCGCGCCGCACAGTTCGCGGGCGCTGTGCATGGACAGGATGGCGACGCCGATGTCGACGGTCTTGATGCCGTGCCGGGCGGCGGTGATCGGGCCGATCGTCGTGCCGCAGGGCATCGCGTTGTTGGAGACGAACGTCTGCCACGGCACGCCCGCCTTCTCGCAGGCCGCGGCGAACACGGACCGGCCACCGCCGTCGGTGGCGTACCGCATGTTGACGTTGACCTTGAGGATCGGCCCGCCGTTCACGACCGGGTGGTGCGTGGGGTCGTGGCGCTCCGCGTAGTTCGGGTGGACCGCGTGGCCGGTGTCGGAGGAGAGGCAGACCGTGCCGGCGAAGGCGCGGGCGCGGTCCTCGTAACCCCCGCCGCGGGCGAAGACCGAGCGCTCCAGGACCGTGCCGAGCAGCGGCCCGTCCGCGCCGGTGTCCGACTGCGAGCCGTTCTCCTCGTGGTCGAAGGCGGCCATCACCGGGATGCAGGGCAGTTCGGCGTCGGGCTGTCCGGCGACGGCGGCCAGCGCGGCGGTGGCCGCGTGCACCGAGAGGAGGTTGTCCATGCGCGGACCGGCCACCAGCTCGCGGTCGCGGCCCAGGTAGGACGGCGGCTCGACGGGGTGCGGCATCAGGTCCCAGCCGGTGATGTCCTCGGCGTCGACGCCCGCCTCTTCGGCGACGAACCGGATGAGGTCGCCCTCCTCGACGTCCCCGAGCCCCCAGATCGGCTGCATGTGCTTCTGCCGGTCCAGCTTGAGCCCGTCGGTGTTGGCCGACCGGTCCAGGTGCACGGCGAGCTGCGGTACGCGCAGTAGCGGGCGGTCGATGGAGACGAGCCGGTGCGTGCCTCCCCCAGGCCCGGCGGCCTGGGAGGTGCCCCCTCGGAGCGAGATCCGGCCGGCGAGACCGAGGTCGCGATCCAGCCAGGTGTTGAGCAGGGTGCCGCCGTAGATCTCCACGGCGACCTGGCGCCAGCCGTACGCCCCGGTGTCCGGAAGCGGCTTGACCCGGAGGTTCGGTGAGTCGGTGTGCGCGCCGACGATCCGGAACGGGGTGTGCGCCTCGGCACCCTCCGGCACGTACCAGGCGACGATCGCGCCACCGCGCAGAACGTACTTGCCGCCCGTGGTTCCGTCCCAGGCCGCGGTCTCCTCCACCTGCCGGAATCCGGCCTTCTCCAGTCGCGCGGCGGCGGCCGCCACGGCGTGGTACGGGGAGGGGGAGGCCATCAGGAAGGCCATCAGATCGTCGGTGTGCCCGCGGTCGAAGCGGGGGGAGGAACTCATGTTCTTCACTGTAGCCAGACGTGGCCGAAAGGATTCCCCGTCGCCCCCCGGCCACCGCGGGCATCGTGCGGCCGCCGCCCCCGTGAACGGATGGTGGGGGCGGCGGCCGGTGGATGTGCGGGGCGGGTCCTAGAAGGCCGACTCGTCCAGCTCCATCAGGGAGTTGTCGACGGACTCGGCGAGCGCGCGCTCGGCGCCGACGCCCGGGAGGACGTTCGCGGCGAAGAACTTCGCGGCGGCGATCTTGCCCCGGTAGAAGGCGGCGTCCTTCGCGGAGGCCGTCGGCAGCTTCTCGGCGGCCACGGCCGCGCCCTTGAGCAGCAGGTAGCCGACGACGACATCGCCGGAGGCCAGCAGCAGGCGGGTGGTGTTGAGGCCCACCTTGTAGATGTTCTTGACGTCCTCGCCGGTCGCGGTGAGGTCGGTGATCATCGTGCCGACGATCGCCTCCAGGTCCACCGCGGCCTTCGCGAGGCTGTCCAGCGCACCGGACAGCTCCTCGTTGTCCTGGGCGCCCGCGAGGAACTTCTTGATCTCCTCGGAGAGTGCGTTGAGCGAGGCGCCCTGGTCGCGGACGATCTTCCGGAAGAAGAAGTCCTGGCCCTGGATGGCCGTCGTGCCCTCGTACAGGGTGTCGATCTTGGCGTCGCGGATGTACTGCTCGACCGGGTACTCCTGGAGGTACCCGGAGCCGCCGAACGTCTGGAGCGACTGCGCCAGCTGCTCGTACGACTTCTCGGAGCCGTAGCCCTTGACGATCGGGAGGAGCAGGTCGTTGAGGCCGTGCAGCGCCTTGGCGTCCTCGCCCGCGGCCTCCTTCTCCTGGATCGCGTCCTGGACGGAGGCGGTGTAGAGGACGAGGGCGCGCATGCCCTCCGCGTACGCCTTCTGCGTCATCAGCGAGCGGCGCACGTCGGGGTGGTGCGTGATGGTGACCTTCGGCGCGGCCTTGTCCATGAACTGCGACAGGTCGGTGCCCTGGACGCGCTCCTTGGCGTACTCCAGCGCGTTCAGGTAGCCCGTGGAGAGGGTGGCGATGGCCTTCGTGCCGACCATCATGCGGGCGAACTCGATGATGCGGAACATCTGGCGGATGCCGTCGTGCTTGTCGCCGATGAGCCAGCCCTTGGCGGGGTGGCGGTCGCCGAACGTCATCTCGCAGGTGTTGGACGCCTTGAGGCCCATCTTGTGCTCGACGTTCGTCGCGTACACGCCGTTGCGCTCGCCCAGCTCGCCGGTGGTCCAGTCGAAGTGGTACTTCGGGACCAGGAAGAGGGAGAGGCCCTTGGTGCCCGGGCCCGCGCCCTCGGGACGCGCCAGCACGTAGTGGAGGATGTTCTCCGACATGTCGTGCTCGCCCGAGGTGATGAAGCGCTTCACGCCCTCGATGTGCCAGGAGCCGTCCTCCTGCTCGACGGCCTTCGTGCGGCCGGCGCCGACGTCCGAGCCGGCGTCCGGCTCGGTCAGCACCATCGTCGAGCCCCACTGCTTCTCGACGGCGATCTCGGCGATCTTCTTCTGCGCCTCGTTGCCCTCCTCGAAGAGGATGCCGGCGAACGCCGGGCCCGAGGAGTACATCCAGACGGCCGGGTTGGAGCCGAGCAGCAGCTCCGCGTAACCCCAGATCAGGGAGCGGGGCGAGGTGGTGCCGCCGATCTCCTCCGGCAGGCCCAGGCGCCAGTACTCGGAGTCCATGAACGCCTGGTACGACTTCTTGAACGAGTCGGGGACCGGCGCCGTGCTGGTCTCCGGGTCGAAGACCGGCGGGTTGCGGTCGGCGTCCGCGTAGGAGTCGGCGAGCTCGTTCTCGGCGAGGCGGGCGACCTCCTCGAGGATGCTCTTCGCCGTGTCGACGTCCATCTCCGTGAACGGTCCGGTGCCGTACAGCTTGTCGCGTCCGAGGACCTCGAAGAGGTTGAACTCGATGTCGCGGAGATTCGACTTGTAGTGCCCCATGGGAAGGCTCCGTAATCAATAGCAGTGGCGCGCAGCGCCCCGTGGAGGGGTGGCCCGGACATATCAGGTGACCTCTCCGATGATGCTACCCGCCAGTAATAAGACGCAACCCCCCGAGCCCCGGATGTGGCCGATTACTCTTTGTTCCATGTACGGCTACGACCAGAACCAGGGCGCGCAGCAGCCGATGGGGGGCGGCTACGGCGAGCAGCCGCTGTACCCCGAACCCTCGCCGCCGTCGCTGGGGGACGCGGTACGGGCCTTCACGACCGGCTCGCTGGCCGCCGAGGACTTCCAGCAGATCTTCGCGACCTCGAAGGTCTACTGTCCGCGGGGCGACAACCCGGGCTTCCTCGCGCTGCACAACACCCAGCAGCCCGTGATCCCGATGTTCACCACGCTCAAGGAGCTGCGGCTGTACGCGGGCAAGGACTCCAAGTACTTCGTGATCACCGGCGCCGAGGTGATCGACCTGCTGCCCACCGGCTACGGCTTCGTCCTGGACATGGAGGGCGAGCACCGGATGGTCTTCGACGCGAAGGCCGTCGAGCAGATGGTCGACTTCGCGATGCGCCGCATGTACGGCTAGGGCGTGTTTCGAAAGTCCCGCCTGTCCGGCGGCGCCTGGCACGCACGCTCGCCGCGTTGTCGGGATCACCCCGATACAACCAGTATCGGGGCGACCCTCCGCCTTGCGATCGCACGCACCAGACGCCGCCGGACCCGCCCTGCGGGCGGACGGCGCTACTTTCGAAACACGCCCTAGACGCCGCGCAGGCGGCTGATCCGCCGGCCCGAGGCTTCCGGAAGGGGCCCGTACCGCTCTCGGTACGGGCCCCTTCCGGCTGTCCGGGGGCGCGCGGGAATGAGGAGCGCCTTGCAAGATGTTCACTGTTCAACTAAATTGATGGCAGAACAGTCCCCCCGGAGGTGGCTCCCATGCCCGCAGTGACCGTCGAGAACCCGCTGACCCTGCCCAAGGTGGCCGCTTCCGGCGACGCCGCGGCCCGTCCCGTGCTCGCCGTGACCACGGCGCCGAGCGGCTTCGAGGGCGAGGGTTTCCCCGTCCGCCGCGCCTTCGCGGGCATCAACTACAAGTACCTCGACCCGTTCATCATGATGGACCAGATGGGTGAGGTGGAGTACGCGGCGGGCGAGCCGAAGGGCACGCCCTGGCACCCGCACCGCGGCTTCGAGACCGTGACCTACCTGATCGACGGCAGCTTCATCCACCAGGACTCCCACGGTGGCGGCGGCACCATCGGCAACGGCGACACCCAGTGGATGACAGCGGGTAGCGGGCTGCTCCACATCGAGGCGCCGCCGGAGTCCCTGGTCATGTCCGGCGGCCTCTTCCACGGCCTCCAGCTCTGGGTGAACCTGCCGAAGGCCGACAAGATGATGGCCCCGCGCTACCAGGACATCCGCGGCGGCCAGGTCCAGCTGCTCGCCTCCCCGGACGGCGGCGCGCTGCTCCGCGTGATCGCCGGTGAGCTGGACGGCCACGAGGGCCCCGGCATCACCCACACCCCGATCACGATGATCCACGCCACCGTGCGCCCCGGCGCCGAGGTGACGCTGCCCTGGCGTGAGGACTTCAACGGCCTCGCGTACGTGCTCGCCGGGCGCGGCTCCGCGGGTGCCGAGCGCCGGCCGGTCCACATGGGCCAGACCGCCGTCTTCGGCGCCGGCTCCTCGCTGACCGTGCGCGCCGACGAGAAGCAGGACGGGCACACCCCCGACCTGGAGGTCGTCCTGCTCGGCGGTCGCCCCATCCGCGAGCCCATGGCGCACTACGGGCCGTTCGTGATGAACAGCCAGGCCGAACTGAAGCAGGCGTTCGAGGACTTCCAGGCCGGCCGCCTCGGCACCGTGCCCGCCGTCCACGGCATGTGACCCGCGTCCCCGCCCCGCCGCCGTCGTGTGACGCTCCGTCACTCGTACGGCGGCGCGGGCGGGACACCGCTGCCGGGCCGTGATCGGCTGGAAGGGTGCAGACCCCGAAGCCACTCCTGCCCGAGGGCGCCCGGCGGACCGCCGCCTGGTGCGGTGTCGTCCTGCTGGTCACCGGTGTCGCCGCCGTCGCCGTCTGGCTGTGCATCGCCCTCAAGACCGCCGTCACGCCCGTGCTGCTCGCCCTGCTCGGTACGGCGCTGCTCGGGCCCGTCCACCGGCGGATGACCGCCCACGGGGTGAACCGTTCGCTGGCCGCCGCGGTCACCTGTGCCCTGCTGCTCGCCGTGGTCGGCGGTGCGGGCTACATCGTCGTCGCCGCACTCGTGGAGACCGGTGACCAGATCGTCCAGTCGCTGAAGGACGCCGGGCAGTGGGTGGTCGACCACTTCCAGGTCGCGGACGACATCGACGTGAACGACCTGGAGGCCAGTGGCCGCAAGCTGGTCGAGAAGTTCGGCGCGAGCGCGGCGGGCGGACTCCTCACCGGGATCAGCGTCATCGGCTCCCTCGTCGCGACCAGCGTCCTGGCCCTGCTGCTCACCTTCTTCTTCCTGCGCGACGCGGACCGGGCCGCGCACCTCGCCCACACCGTCGCCCCGCGCGGCACCGGCGACATGGTCGAGGCGATGGGCCGGCGGGCCTTCGAGGCCGTCGAGGGCTTCATGCGCGGGACGACGCTCATCGCCCTGATCGACGCCGTCTGCATCACGGTCGGGCTGCTGATCCTGCGAGTGCCGGGCGCGGTGGGGCTCGGCGCACTGGTGCTCGTCGGCGCCTACATCCCGTACCTCGGCGCGTTCATCTCCGGCGCGGTCGCCGTCCTGGTGGCCCTCGCGGACCGGGGCTTCGCGATCGCGCTCTGGGCGCTCGGCGTGGTCCTCGCCGTCCAGGTGCTGGAGGGCCACATCCTTCAGCCGATGATCCAGAGCCGTACGGTCCAGATGCACCCCGCGATGATCCTCATCGCACTGACGGCGGGCGCGAGCGTCGCGGGCATCCTCGGGATGCTGCTCGCCGTCCCGCTCTGCGCGGCGGCCTTCGGCATCATCGGCGAACTCCGCGGGAACGGCCGGATCGCGCCGGAGGACGGCGTCTAGGGCGTGTTTCGAAAGTAGCGCCGTCCGCCCGCAGGGCGGGTCCGGCGGCGTCTGGTGCGTGCGATCGCAAGGCGGAGGGTCGCCCCGATACTGGTTGTATCGGGGTGATCCCGACAACGCGGCGAGCGTGCGTGCCAGGCGTCGCCGGACAGGCGGGACTTTCGAAACACGCCCTAATCCAGCTCCAGGTCCGGGAAGGCCGGTTCCGGGTGTTCGGCCTCGTTCAGCTCGAACCAGATCGACTTGCCCGCTCCGCGCGGATCGACCCCCCACTTGTGCGCGAGCATCTCCATCAGCACCAGGCCCCGCCCGCTGGAGGCCATCTCGCCGGGCCGCCGCTTGTGCGGCAGCTCGTCGCTGCCGTCGGACACGTCCACCCGCAGACACCGCTCCCCCGGCGTCCCGGTCGCCTGGGCGACCATCAGCGCGTCCCCGTCCGTGTGCACCAGCACGTTCGTGGCGACCTCGGAGAGCAGCAGCACCGCCGCGTCGACCTGGTCCGCGTCCGCCCAGTCGTGCAGCAGCTCCCGCAGCAGCTGCCGGGCCGTCGAGATCCGCTCCGGTTCGGCCTGGGCGATGGACAGCGCGGTCCGCCGGGGCGCCGCCGGGGACGTGTCGGTGCCCTCACGGCGCAGCAGCAGGACCGCGACATCGTCCTCGCGCCGGTCCGCGAGCGGCCCGGTCGTGTAGTGGGAGCCGGGCCCGTGCACCGCCTGCACCAGCGCGTCCGCCAGCTTCTCCAGGTCGCCGGTGTGGTGCTCCAGGATCGGCCGGAGCCGCACCCAGCCGGAGGCGAGGTCGTGTCCGCCGGTCTCGATCAGCCCGTCCGTGCAGAGCATGATCGTCTCCCCGGCCTCCAGGACGATCCGTGTCGTCGGATAGTCCGCGTCCGCCTCGACGCCCAGGGGCAGCCCGCCCTCGGTCTGCCGGACGACGGCGGTTCCGTCGGCGGTCATCACCACGGGGTCGGGGTGGCCGGCCCGCGCGATGTCCAGCACCCCGGTCTCCGGATCGGCCTCCGCGTACAGGCAGGTCGCGAACCGCGCGGCCGTCGCCTCGTCGTCCGCGCCGGGATCGGTGAGGCCGGAGAGGAAGCGCGAGGCGCGCGCCAGCACCGCGTCGGGGCGGTGCCCCTCGGAGGCGTACGCGCGCAGCGCGATCCTGAGCTGGCCCATGAGACCCGCCGCCCGCACGTCATGGCCCTGGACGTCGCCGATCACGAGGGCGATGCGGCCGCTGGGCAGCGGGATCAGGTCGTACCAGTCGCCGCCGACCTGGAGGCCGCCGCCCGTCGGCACATAGCGCGCCGCCACGGTCATCCCGGGGATGTCCGGGCCGAGCGAGGGCATCATCGTGCGCTGGAGGCCCAGCGACAGCTCCCGCTCGCTGTCGGCGGCGCCCGCCCGGGCCAGGGCCTGGGCGAGCATCCGGGCCACGGTCGTCAGCACCGACCGCTCGTCCGGCGAGAACGCCACCGGATGCCGGAATCCGGCCATCCAGGTACCCATCGTGCGCCCGGACACGGTCAGCGGCAGGAAGGCCCAGGAGCGGCGCCCGAAGCGTTGCGCCAGCGGCCAGGTGGCGGGGTAGCGGGCCCGGTAGTCCTCGGGCGTGGGCAGATAGATCGCCCGGCCCGTCCGGACGACCTCGGTCGCCGGGTAATCCGTGTCCAGCGGCATGTCGGTGAAGGGCCCCTCGTCGCTGAGGGAGTGCCCGTGCTGCCCGACGACGGTCAGCCGCTCGCCCTCGACGCCGAAGACCGCGAGGCCGTCCGGCGAGAACCCCGGCATGGAGAGCGAGTAGGCGACCCGCAGCACCTCTGTAGTGGACCCGGCCTCCGCCAGGGCCCGCCCCGCGTCCAGCAGGAACGCCTCGCGGGAGCGCCGCCAGTCGCCGGTGATGGCGGTGTGCGTCCCGACGGTGCCCGGTGGGGGCTCGGCGACCTCCTGGAGCGTGCCGATGAGCACGTAGTCCTGGCGGCCCTCGCCGGCCGGGACCGGCTTGGAGCGGCTGCGCACGGTGCGCAGGACCCGGCCGCTGCCGTCCACGATGCGCAGCCGGGCCTCCGCGAGGGTGCCCTCGGCCACGGCGAGGCTGATCACCCCGGCGATCTCGTTCCAGTCGACGGGGTGGAAGCGGGAGCGGACCTCCGACTCGCGGAAGACGCCGGGCTCGGCGGGCAGCTCCAGCAGGCGGGCGGCCTCCGCGTCCAGCGTGACCGTCCCGGCTCCGTTGTCCCAGCGCCACAGCCCGGTCGCGGTCGCGGCCAGCACGTCCTCGGTGCGCATTGCCCCACTTTAAACCGGCATGCCAGGCAAGGGCGCGGGTGCGGCCCTGCGGACGATCTTGATGCGGACTATGACAATGAAACGCTCCGGTCGCGGGCGGTAGCCTGGGAGGGCTGAATCTCCCCCAACCGCGAAGACTGGATGAACGACGATGCATCGGTACAGGTCCCACACCTGCGGCGAGCTCCGCGCCTCTGACGTCGGCACCGACGTCCGGCTGAGCGGCTGGCTGCACAATCGCCGAGACCTGGGCGGCATCCTCTTCATCGATCTGCGCGACCACTACGGGCTCGTGCAGCTCGTCGCCCGCCCCGGCACGCCGGGCAACGAGGCCCTGGCGAAGCTCACCAAGGAGACCGTCGTCCGGATCGACGGCAAGGTCTCCGCGCGCGGCGCCGAGAACGTCAACCCGGACCTGCCGACCGGTGAGATCGAGATCGAGGTCTCCGAGGTCGAGGTGCTGGGCGAGGCCGGCCCGCTGCCCTTCACGATCAACGCCGAGGACGGCGTGAACGAGGAGCGGCGCCTGGAGTACCGCTTCCTGGACCTGCGCCGCGAGCGCATGCACCGCAACATCATGCTGCGCTCCGCCGTGATCGCCGCGATCCGCTCCAAGATGGTCGCCCTCGGCTTCAACGAGATGGCGACGCCGATCCTCACCGCGACCTCCCCCGAGGGCGCCCGTGACTTCGTCGTCCCGTCCCGGCTGAACCCCGGCAAGTTCTACGCGCTGCCGCAGGCCCCGCAGCAGTTCAAGCAGCTGCTGATGATCTCCGGCTTCGACCGCTACTTCCAGATCGCGCCCTGCTTCCGCGACGAGGACGCCCGCGCCGACCGCTCGCCCGGCGAGTTCTACCAGCTCGACGTCGAGATGTCCTTCGTGGAGCAGGAGGACGTCTTCCAGCCGATCGAGAAGCTGATGACCGAGCTCTTCGAGGAGTTCGGTAACGGCCGTCACGTCACCTCGCCGTTCCCTCGCATCCCGTTCCGCGAGTCGATGCTGAAGTACGGCAACGACAAGCCGGACCTGCGCGCCAAGCTGGAGCTGGTCGACATCTCCGACGTCTTCGCGGACTCGGGGTTCAAGGCGTTCGCCGGCAAGCACGTCCGCGCCCTTCCGGTGCCGGACACGGCGGGCCAGTCCCGTAAGTTCTTCGACGGCCTCGGCGAGTACGCCGTGGAGCACGGCGCCAAGGGCCTCGCCTGGGTCCGCGTCGGCGAGGACGGCACCCTGGCCGGTCCGATCGCCAAGTTCCTCACCGAGGCCGACGTCAAGACGCTCACGGAGCGGCTGTCGCTCGTCCCGGGCCACGCCGTCTTCTTCGGCGCCGGCGAGTTCGACGAGGTCTCCAAGATCATGTCCGCCGTCCGCGTCGAGGCCGCCAAGCGGGCCGGCCACTTCGAGGAGGGCGTCTTCCGGTTCTGCTGGGTCGTCGACTTCCCGATGTACGAGAAGGACGAGGAGACCGGGAAGATCGACTTCTCCCACAACCCCTTCTCGATGCCCCAGGGCGGCCTGAAGGACCTGGAGGAGAAGGACCCGCTGGACATCCTCGCCTGGCAGTACGACATCGTCTGCAACGGCATCGAGCTGTCCTCCGGCGCCATCCGGAACCACGAGCCCGAGCTGATGATCAAGGCGTTCGAGATCGCCGGCTACGACCGTGAGACGGTCGAGAAGGAGTTCGCGGGCATGCTCAAGGCCTTCCGCCTCGGCGCCCCGCCGCACGGTGGCATCGCCCCGGGCGTCGACCGCATCGTGATGCTGCTCGCCGACGAGCCGAACATCCGCGAGACGATCGCCTTCCCGCTGAACGGCAACGCCCAGGACCTGATGATGGGCGCGCCCACCGTCCTGGAGGAGGCCCGCCTCCGCGAGCTCAACATCCAGCTCCGCAAGCCGGCCGCGCCGGCGAAGGACGCGCAGAAGTAGTCCTGCCCGTTTCACGTGAAACAGCCCCCGGCCGCCACTGGCCGGGGGCTGTTCGCGTGACGGGCGGCGAGGGGCCGCCGGGCGGTTCCGATTAAGCACAGGAATCACCTGAACGGCTACGGCCGGATGGGCTCCGCCCCGGATTGGGCGGTGACGTGGGCGGCAATGACTGGCTGGGCCGACACCGGCGCACCCACTGCTGAGGAGCCCTCCGTGCCCGTGCCCCCTTCGCGCGCACCCCTGCGCCTGCCGCACGTCGTCTGCTCCCTGGTCCTGCTCGCGCTGCTCGCCGGCTGCGGGGCGGGCGGCTTCGCCGGTACGGACGTGAGCGGTGCCACCACGGAGCGGGTACGGATCAACGGCGTACCGGGGCCGCCCGAGGCCGCCGCCAGGGTGCCGTCGCCCGTGTCGCCGGCTCCGGCGGCCTCCCCACAGCCCACGGAGCTGCCCGGCCTCGGGCCGAAGACCCGGGCCGCGGTCCCGGCCACGGCGCGGCAGGCGTTCGTGGTGACCGGGGACTCGGCGGACTCCAACCGGTCGACCGCCGTCCTCTACACCCGGGACGGGCCCGCCGGGCCGGGCTGGCGCGCCACGCTGGGCCCCTGGCCCGCCCACAACGCCCTCAACGGCTGGACCGCGGAGCACTGGGAGGGCGATCTGCGCTCACCCGTCGGAGTCTTCACCCTCACCGCGGCGGGCGGGCGCCTCGCGCCCTCCGACACGGCGCTCCCGTACGACCTGAGCCCGGACTTCGCCGTGACCGGGGAGGGGTTCCACGGAGAGCCGCTGGAGGGGTCCTTCGACTACGTCGTCGCCATCGACTACAACCGCCTCCCCGGCACCTCCCCGCTCGACCTCACCCGCCCGCTCGGCGAGGAGCGCGGCGGTGGGATCTGGGTGCACGTGGACCACGGAGGACCGACCCAGGGCTGCGTCTCCGTCACCGAGGACAGGATGAAGGAACTCCTGGGTGCCCTCGACCCGGCCATGGGGCCCGTCATCGTGATGGGGGACGCGGAGTCGCTGGGTCGCTGAACCCCCCCGGCCGGAGAGCTTTGCGAAACCTCCCTTCCCGTATCAAGGACGCATCCTGGGAGGGAGTGGACACGCATGCACGAGGCGAGGGACATCACGATGCGGGTACTGGTCGCCGAGGACGAGGAAATCCTCGCGGAGCTGGTCGCCACCGGGCTGCGGCGGGCCGGCTTCGCCGTCGACACGGTGTACAGCGGTGATGCCGCGCAGGCGTACCTGGGGCTGCACGACTACGACGTGGTCGTGCTGGACCGCGATCTGCCCCGGGTGCACGGTGACGACGTGGCGCGCGGGCTCGTCGCCTCCGGTTCCCGGACCAGGATCCTGATGCTGACGGCCGCCGGGTCGATGGAGGACCGGGTCGCCGGGCTCGACCTGGGCGCCGACGACTACCTGGGCAAGCCGTTCGAGTTCCCCGAGCTGGTCTCCCGCGTACGCGCCCTGCGGCGGCGCAGTGCCCGCCCGGTACCGCCGCAGCTGGAGCGCTTCGGCATCCGGCTCGACACCGTACGGCGGTCGGCGACGCGGGACGGGCGGGACCTGGACCTGTCGCCGAAGGAGTTCACCGTGCTCCAGCTGCTGCTGGAGGCGGACGGCGGGACGGTCAGCGCGGAGGAGCTGCTGGAACGGGCTTGGGACGCCAACGCCGACCCCTTCACAGGTGCCGTCCGGGTCTGCATGAGCAAGCTGCGGAGCAAGCTCGGTGAGCCGGCCGTGATCCGCACCGTGCAGGGCGTGGGGTACGCACTGTGAAGTCCCCGGTCCGGTTGCCGCACTCCACGATCAGGACCCGCATCGCCCTCGTCTACGGCGGGGTCTTCCTGGTCCTCGGCACGGCCCTGCTGGCCACGGTCAACCTGGCCTCCCGCGCCGGTACGGATTCGCAGGCGCGTGCCATCGCGGACACCGCCGTCGTCGTCCAGCCCGGCTACGCGGTCAACGGTCCGCTCGTCAGCCGCCGCCGGCTCGGTCCGCCGACCGTCTACGACCTCACCGACCACGTCAGCGACGCGGCCGGCCACCAGCTGCTCATCTGGTCCGCCGCCGCGCTGCTGGTGATGACGGCCTGTGCGGTGGGCGTCGGCTGGTGGACGGCGGGCCGGGTCCTGCGGCCCGTCCACACCATGACCGCCAAGGCGCGCAAGCTCTCCGCGCACACGCTCCACGAACGGATCGCCTCAAGCGGGCCCGACGACGAGCTGAAGGAGCTGGGAGACACACTCGACGCGCTGCTGGCCCGGCTGGAGCGTGCCTTCGACAGCCAGCGGCGGTTCATCGCCAACGCCTCGCACGAGCTGCGCACCCCGCTGGCCACCCAGCGCACGGCGATCCAGGTCGGCCTGGACGACCCGACGCCGGAGGACCTGGACCGCACCCGGCAGACGCTCCTGGACAACAACCGGCGCAGCGAACGGCTCATCGACGGGCTGCTCGTCCTGGCCCGCAGCGAGCGGGGACTCGACGAGAGCGAACGGGAACCGGTGGACCTGGCCCGGGTGGCGGCGGAGGAGGCGGCCCGGCATCCGGGCGTCCGGCTCGACACCCGGACCTGCCCGGTGCGCGGCAACCGGCTGCTGCTGGCCCAGCTGGTGGCGAACCTGCTGGCCAACGCGGTGACGTACAACGTGCCCGGTGGAAGCGTCGACGTGTCGGTGGTCCCGGCCGGCGGCGGCGTCCTGCTGGAGGTCCGCAACACCGGTCCCAAGGTGGACGCGGCGGACATCCCCGTGCTGTTCGAGCCGTTCCGCCGGGGTGAGGGCAGGGACCGGACGGGGCCGGGCTCGGGCCTCGGCCTGTCGATCGTGCGGTCCATCGCGCTGGCCCACGACGGTACGGTCACGGCGGTGCCGGCCCCCGGGGGCGGGCTCGCCGTGACCGTACGTCTGCCGGCGTCTCAGGAACGCGTGGCCACCCACGCGGGGAGCGCGGCCAGCAGCTCACGGTAGAACGTGGTGTCAGGGACCTCGCGGGGGGCGGGGCCGGCGTGGAAGAAGCCGGTGTTCGGGGCGTCCAGCTTCCGCAGGAAGTCGAAGCCCTTGGCGTCCTTCTCGCCGAACGCGACGAACTGGAAGAACAGCGGCAGCCGGGCCGCCGCGTCGAGCGCCTGGCGGGCGGCCTGCCGGACGTCCGGGGGTCCGTCCGTCTGGAAGACCACCAGCGCGGGGCCGGTCGCCCCGGACTTCTCGTAGTGCGCGACGACCTCCTCGACCGCGCGGTGGTAGTTCGTCCGGCCGAGCCGGCCGAGGTCCGCGTTGAGCGCGTCGATCCGGCCCTCGTGGCCGTCCAGCTCCACCGTGCCGGTGCCGTCGATGTCGGTCGAGAAGAACACGACCCGCACGGTGGCGCTCTCGTCCAGGTGCGCGGCGAGCGCGAGCGTGCGGTCGCCCAGGTGCTGGGCGCTGCCGTCCTTGTAGAACGGACGCATGGAGCCGGAGCGGTCCAGGACCAGGTAGACGGTGGCGCGCAGCCCGGTCAGCCCGTGCGCCTTCAGCCCGGCCTGCGCCGCCTTGTACGCCCCCGCCAGCTCGGGCGCCCGCGCCTTGACCTTGGCGAGGGAGAGCGCGGGCTTGCCGGGGGCGGCGGGGGCGGCCGCGACCGTCTCGGGCTCCGGGTCCATGTCGATGGTGATCGGCGCGGGGGCGGCGGCCTCCGGCTCGGGGGCCGCGACGGGGACCGGTTCGGCGGACGCCTTCGGCTCGGGGGCCGCGATGGGCTCCGGCTCGGCGACCGGCGCCGGCTCCGGGCTCTCGCTCGCGATGACCGGCTCCGGCTCGGGGGTCTCCGTGGCCACGACGGGCTCGGGGTCCGCGACGGGCTCGGCGGCCGGCTTCGGTGCCTCGGGCTCCGCCACGGGTGCGGCGG
>NZ_JAAGNI010000305.1 GCF_010550605.1 Streptomyces sp. SID9727 | reverse complement strand
CCGCGGCCGCCCAGTACGCCGAATGGCTCTCGGTGCGCACCCTCGGCGGCCGTGCCGACGGCTCCGAGGGCCCCGCACCGCTCGCCGACCCCGGCACGGCGCTGCGCACCGCGCTCGGCCTGCTTCCCGGCTCCTGGCTCCTGGTGCGCCCCGACGGATACGTCGCCGCGCGCGGGCCCGTGCTCAGCCGGACCGCCCTGGACCGGGCCCTCGCCCCCGTCGGGCCGTCCGCCCCGCTCGCGCTGCCGGCCCGTGCGGAGCCGCGCGCGGTCCCCGTATACCCGGCCACGACGAAGGAGCACCGCTCATGACCGCCACCCCCGAGACCCGTCCCGTCGCCCTGGTGACCGGCGGCACGAGCGGCATCGGCCTCGAAACGGTCCGTACGCTCGGCCGCGCCGGACACCGCGTGTTCCTGTGCGCCCGTACCGACGCGGCCGTCAAGGAGACCGTCGACGCCCTGCGCGACGAAGGTCTTGACGTCTCCGGGCAGGCCGCCGACGTGCGCTCCCGCGAGGACGTCGCCGCCCTCGTGCGCGCCGCCGTCACCGCGTACGGGCCGCTCACCGTCCTCGTCAACAACGCCGGGCGCAGCGGCGGCGGCGTGACCGCCGAGTTGACCGACGAGCTCTGGTACGACGTCATCGACACCAACCTCAACAGCGTGTTCCTGGTGACCCGCGAGGCCCTGGCGAACGGCGGGCTCCAGGACGCCGCCGCCCGGGGCCGGATCATCAACATCGCCTCCACCGCCGGCAAGCAGGGCGTCCTGCTCGGCGCCCCGTACAGCGCCTCCAAACACGGCGTCGTCGGCTTCACCAAGGCGCTCGGCCGCGAACTGGCGCCGACTGGTGTCACCGTCAACGCCGTCTGCCCCGGCTACGTCGAGACCGCGATGGCCCAGCGGGTGCGCGCGGGTTACGCCGCCGCCTGGGACACCACCGACGAGGACGTCCTCGCCCGGTTCGAGGCGAAGATCCCCCTCGGCCGCTACTCCACCCCGGAGGAGGTCGCGGCCCTGGTCGGCTACCTGGCGTCCGGGCCCGCCGCCTCCATCACGGCGCAGGCCCTCAACGTCTGCGGCGGCCTGGGCAACTTCTGACCCCGGACCGCCCGCGCCGCGCGGGCGGGGTCCATGAACAACCGAGAAAGAGGTGTGTGGTGTCGGACGTACGTGTGCACCGGACGAGGCACAGTGTCGACGTGGACGCCCAGCCGGGCGTCGTCTACGGGCTGATCGCGGACGCCGAGCGCTGGCCGCTGTTCTTCCCGCCCAACGTGCACGTGGAGCGCCTGGAATTCGACGGCCGCGACGAGCGGCTGCGCATGTGGGCGACCGCCAACGGCGACGTGCGGTCCTGGCTCTCCGAGCGGACCCAGGACCCGGCGGCGCGCCGCATCACCTTCCGGCAGACCCGGCCGCAGGCCCCGGTCGAGACCATGGAGGGGTCCTGGGTCGTTGAGGAGCGCCCCGGCGGAGGGACGCGGCTGGTCCTGCTGCACGACTTCACGGTCGCCGGGGACCGTTTCGAGGACGTGCGCTGGGTCGAGACCGCCTGCGACACCAACTCCCGCGCGGAGCTGGCCAGTCTGAAGGGGATCGCGGAGCGCTGGACCCTCCTGGACGACCTCGTCCTGTCCTTCGAGGACTCGGTGCGCGTCCACGGGCCCGCGGAGCTGGTGTACGACTTCCTGTACCGCGTCGGCGACTGGCCCGAGCTGGTCCCGCACGTCTCCCGCCTGGACGTCACCGAGCCGGCGCCCGGCGTCCAGGTCATGGCGATGGACACCGTCACCGCCGACGGCGGCACGCACACCACCGAGTCCGTCCGCATCTGCTTCCCGCACGCCGGGCGCATCGTCTACAAGCAGACCGCCACCCCCGCCCTCATGGAGGCGCACACCGGCGAGTGGTCCGTGGTGCCCGACGCGACCGGCGTCACCGTCGTCTCCCAGCACACCGTCGTCCTCCGCGAGAGCGCCGTCGAACGGGTGCTGGGCGCGGGCGCCGGGCTCCCCGAGGCCCGCCGGTACGTACGCGAGGCGCTGGGCCGCAACTCGACGGCCACGCTCAACCTGGCGAAGCGCCACGCGGAGACCGCGATCCGCATGCTGTGAGGCGCGCGGCTCCAAGGCCCCTGGAGCCGTTCCCGAGCGGTTCTCCACCGCGTCGCGAGCGGCCGCCCGCAGGGTCGAGCCACGCCCATCCGCACCCCCGTGCCCGTACGACGAAGGAGGCGGACGCCGCCGTCATGACCACCATCGCAGAGATCCCCGGGCACCCCGCCCCCACTCCCGCCTCCTCCTCCCCCGCCCCCGGCCGCGCGGACGCGGACGCCCTCGACCGGGCGCGACGCCTGGAAGCACGGCTCGGCGACCCCTACGACCCCGCCAACCCGCACGGGTTCGCCGCCCTGTTCGACGCCGACGCCCGCTGCACCCCGCCCGAGGCGACCGAGGCCCTGCTCACCGACGAAGGGCTCGGCGCCGAATTCGTGCCCGTCGCCCTGGGCGGGCGGCTGACCCGTGCCGACCTGCTGGCCCGGGCCGTGCGGCCGGTCTTCCGGCGCGACCTGGGACTGGGCATGGGCCACGGCCTCATCTCCCTCTTCGCGGCCGGCGCCGTGTGGGCGGCCGGCGACGAGCCGCAGCGCCGGGAGACCGCCCGCCTGCTGCTGGGCGGTGGCCGGATCGCGATCCTGCACCACGAACTCGCCCACGCCAACGCCATCCTGCGCCACGAGTTCACCGCCCGCCCGGCCCCCGGCGGACGCCGGATCAGCGGCCGCAAGGACGTCATCCTCAACGCGTCCCGCGCCGACCTCCACGTCGTCTACGCCCGCACCGACGAGGCCCCGGGCCCGCGCAGCCACTCCGTCCTGCTGCTCGACCCGGCCGGACAGGACCCGGCACACCTGCGCCACCTGCCCCGGGTGGAGAGCACCGGAATGCGCGGGGCCCTCTTCTCCGGCCTGGAGTTCGCCGAGCTGCCCGTGCCCGAGGACGCGCTCGTCGGCCACCCCGGCGACGGGGCCGGCATCGCCCTGCGCGCCTTCCAGGTGAACCGGAGCCTCATCTGCGGGCTCGTCACCGCCGCCGCCGGAACGGTCCTGCACTCCGCCGCGCGCGCCGCGACGGAGGGCCGCGCGAGCGGGGTCGCCCGGCGTTGGCACAAGCCGCTCACCGGGGTCTTCGCCGACCTCCTGGCCTGCGACGCGATGTCCACCACCGTCCTGCGCGCCCTGAGCCTGCTGCCCGCGAGCGCCCACCTCTTCGCCGCCGCCGTCAAATACGTGGTGCCCGAGCTGCTGCGGGAAAACCTGGAGGAGCTCGCCACGGTCCTCGGCGCCCGCGGCTACGACCACACGAACCCCGCGTACGGGGCACTCGGCAAGCTCGGCCGCGACCTGCCCGTCGCCGGGCTCGGGCACGCCGGATCCGCCTCCTGCCAGTCCGTCCTCGTGCCCCAGCTGCGCGGCCTCGCCGAACGCTCCTGGTTCGCCGAACCGGAGCCCCCCGCCGAGCTGTTCACCGCCGGCGCCGAGCTCCCCCACCTGGACTACCGGCTCCTCGGCATCGCGGGCGGCGGCGACTTCATGGCCGCCTCCCTCGTCGCGACCGCCGAACGGCTCGCCCCGCTCCGCGACGCCGGCGGGCACACCGGCGCGCTGGCCGGGCTCGCCGAGGCGTTCGCCACCGAGCTGCGCGGGCTGCGCGCCCAGTGCCGCCGCATCCCGCCCGGCCCCGCCGCCCTCGCCGACCCGGCCGTCGTCCGGCTCAGCGACCGCTACAGCCGGATCGTCGGCGCCGCGGCCGTGCTCGCCGTCTGGGAGGGCCAGGACGGCACCGATCCGTTCCTCGCCGACCCCGCCTGGGCCGTGCTCGCCCTCACCCGGGCCGGACAGCGCCTCGGCATCCCCGTGCCCGCCCTGCCCGACGGCGTCCAGGACCAGGTGCTCGACGAGCTGCTCCGCCGGCACGGCCAGGGGCTGGGCCACGACCTCGACGCGCTCCCGTACGCGCCGTGACCCCCGGCGCTCAGGAAGGCAGGCCATGACCAGCATCCCCGCGCCCGGTGCCGGGCGGATCAGCGCACCCCTCCACGTCGCGGGGCCCGGTGCGCCCTGGCACCTGGTGCGCGAGGCCATGGACCGCCATGGCAACGCCGTCGTCCACACCACCTGGGGCGAGTGGCTGGGGGCGGCCGTCACCCAGCCGGCCCTGCGCCAACTGCTCGGCGGCGACTGGCAGCGCTACCGGCGCACCCAGGACCCCACCCTGCGCTACCGGTTCCTCGCCTCGCGCCTCGTCACCAAGTACACGGCGGCGGCCGCCCTGCGCACCGGACCGGCCGAGCTCGACCTCGCGTACCGGATCGGCGGCCGGCCCTACCTGCGCAGCCTCGACCAGATCGACGTCAGCCTCACGCACACCGAGGACATGATCGCCGTCGGCATCAGCCGCAACGGCCGGATCGGCGTCGACGTCGAACCCGCCACCCGGCCCATGTCCTACGACCTGCTCCAGGGACACGTCCTGACGCCCGCCGAGCGCGGGGCGCTGGAACACCTTCCGGAGGGGGAGCGGGCGGCGCGGCTGCTGCGTCTGTGGACGCTCAAGGAGGCGTACACCAAGGCGCTCGGGCAGGGGCTGCGGCTCGACTTCACCGAGTTCGGCTTCGCCGAGGGCGGCGGCGAACTGCTCGCGCCCGACGGCCGGCCCGCCGCCGACGGCGACTGGGCGTTCGCCACCCACCGGGTCCTGGGCGGCCGGTACATGCTCAGCGTCGCGTGCCACGACACCGGCCTGGCCGCCTCCGCCGACACGACGGTCCGCACCATGCTCGACACCGGTTTCGCGGGGGCGGTCACCGAACTCCTCGGCTGAATCGTGCCGCACTCGGCCCCGCGTCCAGTCCCGCTGGAGGAAGACGCGGGGCCTTCGCACGCCCGCGTACGGTACGGAACCGGTCGCCTCCCCGACGGAACCCTGCGGGACCGCGGCGCCCCACCACCGGACCACCGCCGTGTCAGTGCCGTGTCAGTGCCGTGTGGGCGGGCCCTCGCATACTCGTTCCGCATTCGCCGACAGAGGGGAGGGAGGGGGTCTCCCGCATGCGCGCCACAGCCGGTCCGCCGCGCTCCCGCATGTGTGCCCCGCAGGACGATGACCACCGACCACTCCTCGCACACCACCCCCGCCCGGGCCACCCCCGGCGGCCCGATGACCGTCGTCCTCGACCTCACCGGCCAGGACCCGGCCGCACCGCCCGTCCTGGAGCTGCGCGGCCCCGTGGACCCGCACCGCGTCGAGGCGGCCCTCGACCGCCTGGGCCGGCTCGGCACACGCCCCGCCCCCTCCTGGCAGCCCCGCCTGGAACCCGCCGACGACGGGCACCACACCCTGCGCCTGACCCCGGACGGGCCGCCGGCCGGACGCACCGCCGCGCCCTTCCCCGCCGGGCTCCTCGCGGACCTGCTCACGGTCACGGACAGCGGACCCGGACCCGCGCCCCGGATCGAGCCGACCCCGCTGCAACGCGAACTCCTCGCGGACGCGGACGCGCACCCCGGCACCGAAGGCTGGTGCGAGCAGCTCGCGGTCAGCTGGCACGGCCCGCTCGACCCGGAACGGCTCGCCGCCGCCTGGCAGTCCGTCGCCGAACGGGAGAACGTGCTGCGGGCCGCCTTCGAGGAGGGCCCGGAGCCCTGGATCGTCTGCCATGAGGGCGCCGGGCCCGAAGTGCTGCGCTTCCCGCACGGCAGCGTGGACTGGCACGCGCTCGTCGAGGCCGACCGGCGCCGGGGCCTCGATCCGCGCCGGCCCGGACCGCTGCGCGTCACGTTCCTGGGCGGCGGCCCGGACGCGGCGGGCAGCACCCGCGTCCTGCTGAGCTTCCACCCGGCACTCCTCGACGACTGGAGCGTGCGGCTGCTGCTGCACGAGTTCTACCGCGCCTACCTGGCGGGCGGTGAGCTGCCCGGCGGCACCCGCCGCCCCGACCTCGGCGACTACACGCGCTGGCTCGCCGCCCAGGACACCGCCCCGGCCCGCGAGTTCTGGCGCGACGCCCCGCCCGGCCCCGCCACGCAGCCGCCCGCGGGCGTCGGCGCCGGCCAGGTCCGCACCCGGATCACGCCCGAGGAGAGCGAACGGCTCGCCGCGTGGGCGGGGGGCTTCGGCTGCCCGGAGAGCAGCGCCCTGCACGCCGTGTGGGCGCTGGCCCTCTACCGGGCCGGCGGCCACGAGGGCGCGACCGACATCAGCTTCAGCGCGGCGGTCTCCGGCCGCGGCATCCTCCTCGACGGC
>NZ_JAAGNI010000288.1 GCF_010550605.1 Streptomyces sp. SID9727 | reverse complement strand
CGCCACCCCCGCGAGGCCGTGGACCGCACCGCCGTCGTACACCGCGAGCCACGCCTGAAGCCGCCCCGCGAGCCCCGCGCGCCCCGGGAACCCCGCGCGCTGCGGGAGGGCGACCAGCCGCGCCGGCTCGGCCGGACGCTGCTCGTCCTCATCATGCTGGCGCTCGTCGCGGCGGTCGCGTACGCGGTGCTGTTCATGCCCACGTCCGGCGAGGACGACGAGGGGACCGGCGCCGCTCCCTCCCGTACCGCCTCCGCACCACCCGCGTCCGCGACGCCCGAGCCCACGGCGAGCGCGTCGAAGAAGCCGTCCGCACCCGCCTCGTCCGGGGCGCAGAAGCCGCAGACCAGCCGGTCCGCCGCCGCGCTCGCGCCCGGGTACACGCTCCGCGAGGACGCCGAGGGCTTCGAGGTCGGACTGCCCAAGGGGTGGCAGCGCAGCCCCGCCAACGCGGAGCGTCAGATCCGTTACGGCAGCGACGGGTTCAGCGTGCTCATCGTCCCCGGCCGTGACACCGCGAAGGCCAACGGCAGCGATCCGCTCGACTACCAGCGGGACAAGGAGCCGGAACTGAAGCCGTTCCGCGACTCCAGCTGGTCGTCGGCGAGCGGCCTGCGGCGTACGGACGTCGGCCGACAGGCCATGGCCGAGGGCCAGTTCACCTGGCAGGACGCCAACGGACGCGAGGTGTACGTCCGCAACCTCGTCATGCTGGTCGGCGGCCGGTACCACGTCCTCCAGGTCATCGGCCCCGATGACGAGCGCGACCGGATCACCGAGATCTACCAACAGGCCAGCGTTTCCTACCGCGTGACGGGATGAAGCACGGGATTCGCATCACAGTGCGGTCTCGTGGGCGATGCGAGGTTCCGTGGCCGCGCGTCCGCTCCGTAACCTGTCTTCCGGACCGACGGGGGCGGGGACACAAGTGGATCGATCACAGGGCACGGAAGCGGGGCTGTTGCTGGCCGGGAGGTACCGGCTGGGCGACGTCCTCGGACGCGGCGGCATGGGGAAGGTGTGGCGCGCTCACGACGAGGTGCTGCACCGCACGGTGGCCGTCAAGGAGCTGACCGCCGGGCTGTACGTGGCCGAGTCGGACCGGATCGTGCTGCACCAGCGCACGCAGAAGGAGGCCCGCGCGGCCGCCCGGATCACCCACCCCGGCGTCGTCACCGTCCATGACGTGGTCGAGTACGACAACCGGCCGTGGATCGTCATGCAGTACGTGGACGGGCCGTCGCTCGCCGACCGGGCGAAGGAGTCCGGCGGCGAGATCGAGGCCCGCGAGGCCGCCCGCATAGGACTGCACGTGCTGGGCGCGCTGCGCGCCGCGCACGGGGCCGGGGTGCTGCACCGGGACGTGAAGCCGGGCAACGTGCTGCTCGCCCGGGACGGCCGGGTCCTGCTCACCGACTTCGGGATCGCCGCGATCGAGGGCGACTCCACCATCACCAGGACCGGTGAACTCGTCGGCTCCATCGACTATCTGGCGCCCGAGCGGGTGCGCGGCGGCGACCCGGGCCCCGCCTCCGACCTGTGGTCGCTGGGCGCCACGCTGTACACGGCCGTCGAGGGGCGTTCGCCGTTCCGCCGGACGTCCCCCATATCGACCATGCAGGCCGTCGTCACCGAGGAGCCGCCGCCGCCCGCCCGGGCCGGGGCGCTCGCCCCCGTCATCACCGCGCTGCTGCGCAAGGAGCCGGCGGACCGCCCGTCGGCGGAGGAGACCGAGCGGATGCTCCTGGAGGCCATGGAGGGCCGCGCGCCCCGGGCCGCCCAGGCGTTCATCCCGACGCAGCAGGTCTCCGAGGAGATGCTGCGCGGGGGCACCGCCGTGCTGCCCCGGCCCGGGCCCGCCGTGCCGCCCGGGCCGGGAGC
>NZ_JAAGNI010000273.1 GCF_010550605.1 Streptomyces sp. SID9727 | reverse complement strand
ACCGGGCCAGCCGGGCGGGGTCGTCGCCGTCCGTGTGCAGGTCCACGGGGCAGCCGTGTTCGGCGGCGACCTCCAGGACGGCCTCGACGTATCCGGACGGGTCCGGGTCGAGGTCGGGGTGGCCGCCGACCGCCCCGGCGCCCATCTTCACCGCGTCGCGGAGCATCGCCAGGTTGCCCGCCCCGGCGACGCCGGTGAGCAGCCGGGGGACGGCGACCGGGGCCAGGTCGGCCAGACCGCGCAGCGAGCGCCGGGCCTGGAGGACGGCTTCGAGCGCCGCCAGCCCCTGCGGGCCGCCGATCCGTACGTGCGAGCGCAGG
>NZ_JAAGNI010000257.1 GCF_010550605.1 Streptomyces sp. SID9727 | reverse complement strand
GTCCCACGACGACCGCGACGGCCAGGGCGACGGGACCGGCACCGACCGGACGGGCGGCAGCCGGCCCGGCGGCGGAGCGGACCCCGGCGACCACGACGCCGGCGACGACGGCGGGAAGGAGGACCCCGCGCAGGGGAACGACCACCCGGGCGACGGCACCGCGGGCTCCTGGTACGCCAAGACCCTCCAGGCGTGCCGCGACTACCGCGACGGCACGCTCGACGCCGACCGCCGCACCCGCCTCGAAGCCGTGGCCAAGGGCGCCCGCAACCTGGACCGGTTCTGCGACCGGCTGCTCGCCGCCGAGGAGGGCGGGCACGGCGGCGAGGCCGGGCAGGGCGGCGACGCCTCCGCACCGCTCCCTCCCATCCGGTTCACCGAGTCGCCCGGCCCCTCGGCGGCGGCCATCGCCCCGGACCCCGGGACGGAGACGGGCACGGAGACCGGCACCACGACGGACTCCGACACCTTCACGGCCCCGGTGCCGGCCGCTTCCGCGGCGGCCCGCTGACCCTTGCTACCGGCCGGTGTGACGTTTTTCGGCCTGCGGACGCTGTACGGAATGAGCCGACTGGTCATCGGCAGCGTCCTGAGCCGGGGTTCCCCCCGTACCTTCGGCTCGGCGCGCATGGCGCGGGCGGGACACGTTCCCCCGGTCCCGCCCGCGCCCCTCACCTCACTGGTAGACGACGACCTTGTCGCCGTTGCGCACCTGCGCGAAGAGGGCCGCGATCTTCCCCTCGTCCCGGACGTTCACGCATCCGTGCGAGGCCCCGTTGTAGCCACGGGCCGCGAAGTCCGACGAGTAGTGCACCGCCTGGCCGCCGCTGAAGAACATCGCGTACGGCATGGCCGTGTGGTAGATCGAGGACACGTGGTGGCGCGACTTCCAGTACACGGAGAACGTGCCCTCGCGGGTCGGCGTGTACTGCGAGCCGAAGCGCACGTCCATGGACGAGACGACCTTGCCGTCGACCATCCAGGACAGCGTGCGGCTGTTCTTGCTGATGCACAGCACCCGTCCCGTGAGGCACCGCTTGTCCGGCTTGGCGACCGGGCGGGTCGTCGGCGGGTTCAGCTCGGTGGCCGTCGGCTCGTGCGTCATGCCGAGCAGCTTCTGCCAGGTGACGGTGTCCGTCCTCCCGGTCCGCGGCAGACCGCGCTTGCCCTGGAAGGACTGGACGGCGGCCACGGTGACGGTCCCGTAGTAGCCCGTGGGGCTGCGGTCGAAATGCCCGATCTGCCGCAGTCGCGCCTGGAGTTCGCGTACCTGCCCGCCCTGCGAACCGCTCGCCATCAGGACCTCGCCCTGCGGATCGGCCGGCGGCGTCGTGCGGGTCGCGCTCGGCTTCGGCGACGCCTTGGCCGGCTCCTTCGGCTCCTTCGACTCCGGCTCCGCGCTCGCCGACGGGCTCGCGGAGCCGCCGCCCGGCTTCGCGTCGTCGGCGGGGGAGCTGCTGCCCGCCGGTACCGAGGGCGCCGCCGACGCACCGGCCGCGGGCTGCTCCTTGCACCCGGCGGTCACGCCGGCCAGCGCCACCGCGGCCACGACAGCGGCTCCTCGGAGCGCGTAACCGCGCCCGGTCCTGCCCGTGCGAATCATCCCAGCCCCCTGCATCCTCGGCCCGGCGTCCCCGGCCCTGAACTCGCGTATCCCAAGGGACGGGTTCCCGCTCCACCCGGTTGCCGAATCCCGCACCGCCTATACCGTCGCGCGTCTGTGACGGAGAACGCACTCCTCCGCGCCCATACCCCGGAATACCCGCTTCCGGACCGTCCGGGCGCGTGCGAGACTCCGTTCCATGCTGGGTGTCACCGACCTTCCGACCTATCTCGCCGGCCTCGTGCTGATCGTTCTGCTGCCGGGGCCCAATTCGCTGTACGTGCTGTCCGTCGCCGCGCGGCGCGGGGTGCGGACCGGGTACGTGGCGGCGGCCGGGGTGTGGACCGGGGACACCGTGCTGATGACGCTGTCCGCGCTGGGCGCCTCGTCGTTGCTGCAGACGACGCCCGTGCTGTTCGCGATCGTCAAGTACGCGGGCGCGGGCTATCTGACCTGGATGGCGATCGGAATGCTGCGGGCCGCCCGGTCGATGTGGCGGGAGCGGCACCGGCGGGTCGCCGAGATCACGGACGAGGTGGAGGCTCCCGGCACCGTGGAGCGGCCGTACCGGCGGGCGCTGGTGGTCAGCCTGTTCAACCCGAAGGCGATCCTCTTCCTGATCTCGTTCTTCGTGCAGTTCGTCGACCCCGGCTACGCCTACCCGGCCCTGTCGTTCCTGGTCCTGGGCACCCTGCTCCAGATCGCCAGCTTCCTGTACCTGTCGGCGCTGATCTTCGGCGGCACCCGGCTGTCCGCCGCGTTCCGCCGCCGCCGTCGCCTCTCGGCCGGGGCCACCTCGGCGGCCGGGGTGCTGTTCCTCGGCTTCGCCGCGAAGCTGTCGCTCAGCAGCGTCTGACGGGCCTCCGGGCCGTACGCCCTCACTCCGCCCGCAGGTACGCCGACGTCGACACGCGGCCCAGCAGCCGCAGCCGCGATCCGCCGTCCGCCAGATGCTTGTCCAGGGCCTCCTGGACGCCCGGCCACGCCGCGTCGCCGTAGTCGTCCAGCACCACGACACCGCCGGGGGCCACGATCTCCTCGACCCACTCCAGGTCGGCGGCCACCCCCGCCATGGAGTGGTCGCCGTCCACCACGATCACCCCGTACTCCCGGTCACCCGCCTCCGCCCGCACCTCGGGCGCGCTGGAGAAGCCCTGGACGATCCGGGGGTGGTGCGTCGTGCCGCCCCCGGTCAGCGCCAGGTTGGCCCGCACCACGTCCTCCCGCACGGGGGTGCCCGTGGGGTCGGCGCCCTGCGAGGTACCCGGCTGGAGCTGGGAACCGGCCAGCGGGTCGACGATCGTCAGCTCCGGCTCCACCCCCGCCCGGTGCGTCATCCGGGTCAGCGCGGCGGCGAACAGCCCGTACAGCGTGCCGATCTCCAGGATGCGCCCGTTCGGCGGGGCCAGCAGCGGGACGGTCGCCAGCTTGCCGCACACATTGGACGTCGAGCCCGCGAGCCGGCCCACGCCCAGCGCCTCCAGGGCCACCACCGTGCGGTAGGCGGACACCACACCCCGCCGCGCCCCCGCCCCGTTCCCGGCCACCGCGCCCACCTCGCGGACCAGCCGGTCGATCTCCTGGGCCGAGGGCATCCGGTGCGCACCGCGCCCGGTCCCGTCGAGGAGCAGCTCCAGGGCGAGACGGCCGCGCCGCCCCTCCTCGTACTCCCGCCGCAGGATCGCGAGTTCGCCGCGCAACGGCCCGGCGGCGCGCTCCACGCGCCGCTGGACCCGACGGTCGACCAGGGTGGCGGCGGGGCGCAGGGCGCGCCGTGTCAGGCGGTTGTTCAGAAGGGAGACCATGGCTGGGAACGTACGCGCGAGCGCCGGGCCGCCCCACCACGCGGAGATGAAGTCTCGGTGTCGTCGCGGGTGTACGGGTTTACGGCGCCCCCCCTGCGCCGCCGCCCGATCACCGCCACCGCCACCAGCCCCAGCAGCGCCACACCCCCCGCGAGGCTCCCCGCCTTCAACCCCGGCGGCCGGTACGAGCAGTCGAGCACCGGCCGGTCGCCGCTCACCGGGGCCGCGACCAGCCCGAGGTACGAGCCGGCCGGGCGGCCCCCGCAGCTCCAGCCGGCGATCCGGGGCGCGGCGAGCACCGCCAGGCCCCGCGTCCCGGCGGGGAGTTCGGC
>NZ_JAAGNI010000216.1 GCF_010550605.1 Streptomyces sp. SID9727 | reverse complement strand
CTCCAGGCGGCGGCCGTCGTGGGCGCGGACCGGGACACGGGCATCGGGGCGGTCGTGTCGCGGGGCGGCCGGCCGGATCTGGCGGGCGCCCGCCTGAGCGAGGTCCGCTCCGCCACGCTGCTGCTCGTGGGGAGCCGGGACACCGAGGTGCTGGACCTGAACCGCCGGGCCCAGGCGGAGCTGCGCTGCGAGAACCGGCTCGACGTCGTCCCCGGCGCGACACACCTCTTCGAGGAACCGGGCACGCTGGACCACGTCGCCGAGCGGGCCCGCGCGTGGTTCGTCGAGCACCTGGCCGAGGGGTCCGCCTGACGCTGCCGGGAACACGCCCGGCCGCCGCTCCGACGACAATTCCCGGGGCGAGGCAACCCCGGGCGCCGATCCGCGGTCTTGATCCACAGCAAGGCGGCACGCCGCACACACGACCACTCTCGCCCCTCCCCCCTGAGCACGGACCGGAAATCCGGCCAACTATGCGCTACGTGTATACATGCGCTGCATAGTGAGGGCCGGGCCGCCCGTGCCCGCGCGAAAGGCATCCATGCACAGCAAGGCACTGGCGCCCGAATACCAGGGCGCCCTCACCAAGATGTCCGTGAACGCCTCACTCACGGACGTACTCGCCGAGGGCATACGCCACTTGGCGGAGGCCGAACGCTCCGGCTCCGCCCGGGACGTGGCCCGCGCCGCTCTCGCCGTGGCCGAGGCGCACCGCAGGCTCGGCCAGGTCCGGGACGCGGACGCCGCGTGGAAGGCGAGTTACCGCGCCGCACGCGCGGCGGACGACGCCGGGGCGATGGCCTGGGCCCTGTGGAGCGGCGGCACGCTGGCCCGCCAGCGCGGCCGGCTCCGGCTCGCGTTCCGGCTCCTGGGCCTGGCGGCGGACATGGGCAAGAAGGGCGGGGACGTCGTCGCCCGGGGTTACTCCCTCGCCGGCCTCGCGGAGACCGGGCGCATCCAGGGCGACTACCGGACCGTCGCCGCGCTGCACGAGCAGCTGCTCGCCGAGGCACGGGCACGCGGCGAGGCCCGCCACACCGTCTGGGCCCTGGAGGGCATAGCGCAGATCCACCGCAACACCGGTTCCCTCGACACCGCCCTGGCGATGTTCGAGGAGGCGGCCCAGCTGGCCGGTGACGCCGACGACCGGCGGGGCCGGGCCTGGGCGCTGCGCGGCATGGCCGACATCATCTCCGTACGCGACGACGACCCGGACCGTGCGCTGGAACTGCTGGCGGAGGCCGAGGTCACCTGTCGCGAGATGAAGTTGTCGAGCGCCCTGGCGTACAACCACAAGATGCGCGCCAACGTGCTCTACCGCGCCGGACGCCATGAGGAGGCCCGGCAGGGCTACGCGGGGGCGCTGGAGGAGTTCCGGGCGATGGCGGAGCCCCGGGGCGAGGCGCTGGCGCGGCTCGGGCTGGTGAAGTCGCTCGCCCGGCTCGGGCGGGACGCCGGGGAGACCGCCGCCGACCTGGACGCCCTGCGGACCACACTCGACCGGATCGGGCTGCTCAACGCCCGGGACATGGTCGACCGGGCGTACTCGGAGCTGGGCGTGGAGCGGGCCGGGAACACGGCGGCGGACACGGGCGGTGGGCGATGACGTCTCCGACGGCCTCTCCGGTGACCGCACCGCGGATTCTGGCCCGCTGCCGCGCCCTGGCCCGCCCCGCCCTGGCCCGGGCCGTGCGCCAACTGCACCCGTGGCACGCCGAGATCACCGCGTTCTCGCTCGGGTGGGACGGGGTGGACGGCGACGACGTGCCGGGCGCCCGGGGCAAGGGCGTGCGCCAGGCGCTGGCCGTGCTCGGCGCGGAGGCCGTCGGGGCGGAGGCCCTGGACGCGGTGCCCGGAGCGGTCGCCGTCGAGCTGATCCACACCTTCTCCCTGCTGCACGACGACATCATGGACGGCGACGAGACGCGCAGGCGGCGCGCCACCGCGTGGAAGACCTACGGAACCGGTCCGGCGGTCCTCGCGGGGGACGCGTTGTTCGCCCAGGCGGTGCGGACACTCACCGACGCGCCGGGGAAGCAGTGCGCGCCGGCGCTGCGGCTGCTCGCCGGGACCCTCACCGACCTGGTGCACGGCCAGGCCGACGACCTGCTCTTCGAGTCGCGGCCCTGGACCGGTCCCGACGCCGTGCGGGCGCACGAGTACCGGCGGATGGCCGAGCGCAAGACCGGTGCGCTGCTGGGCTGCGCCGCCGGTCTGGGCGCGCTGCTCGGGGGCGCCGGGCGCACGGAGGCCGACGCGCTGGCCGCGGCGGGGCGCCACCTGGGCGTGGCGTTCCAGGCGGCGGACGACGTGCTGGGCATCTGGGGCGATCCCGCGGTCACGGGCAAGCCGGTGCACGGCGACCTCGGGCGCGGCAAGAAGACCTACCCGGTGCTCGCCGCGCTCGCCGCCGGCGGACCGGCCGCGACGGAACTGGCGGCGCTGCTGCGCGA
>NZ_JAAGNI010000167.1 GCF_010550605.1 Streptomyces sp. SID9727 | reverse complement strand
TGGGCCGGACCGACCGCCGGGCGCTCGCCGCCCCGCCGCACGCGGAGCTGCTGCGTACGGCACCGGCCCCCGTGGTGTTCCGGGCGCCCGCCGCCGACCTCGGCGCGCTCGCGGAGGTGCTGGCCGGGTCCGCGGAGGACCGCCGGATCGCCGTGCCGGACGGGCATCCCGATCTCGGCCACGGGGTGAGGTGGCTGCCGCTCTCCGAGGCGGTGGCGGCCTTCGCGGGCGAGGAGGAGGGCGTGTTCGTCCTCGCGCCCCCGCAGCGTGCCGCCTGGAACGTCGACCTGCGGCCCCTGGTCCCGCTGCTGGTGGAGCAGGGGGTCACCGCGCGCACCCTGAGCACGGTGCTCCGCCCGTTCGGGATCAGCCGACGGGACCTGTACGACGCGCTGGGCGATGCGCCGGCCTCCCGGAGCAAGGGCTCGCGGAACGAGGAGCGCGGCGAGAAGAAGTAGGGGGAGGGGGAAGCGGCATCGGGGGGATGTGCCGCTTCCCCCGGTCACGGGGTCTGCCGCTCCTTGCCGCGGTCGGGGGAGGCCACGGCATGGGTCCCCGGCAGGGGTCCCGTTCCCGGCCCCTCGGAAACCGAGGAGCTCACCTTCCATCCTGCCTCGCCGGGCCCCGTTCGCGGGCGGACCAAGGGCCCTTGTGCGCGGGACGTTGGTCCCTGACCCGCAGTGGACGGCACGTGACGGAAACGGCAGGCAGATCCGCGCATGCGTGTGGATAGACTCGCCCGACCGCACAGGGGATCGAAACCGCAGGGGATCGAAGGGGAGTCAGGGGCTGATGGCGCAAGCGAGGAAGATAGCTCTCTACGTGATAGGCGTCTTCGTGCTCTACACGATCATCAACTCCCCCGCCCGGGCCGCGGACCTGGTGCAAGTAGGGTTCGAGGGCATCGCGGACGCCGCGCAGAGCGTCGGCGACTTCATGTCCGAGCTCGTCAACTAGGGGAACCGCGTGATCCGCCATCTGGTCCTGTTCAAGCTGAACGACGGCGTCGAGCGGGACGACCCGAGGGTCGTCGCGGGTGCGGAGGCGTTCCGGGCGCTGGAAGGGACCGTTCCGGAGCTTGAGTTCTGGGAGTGCGCCTGGAACATCACCGACCGGCCGATCGCGTACGACTTCGCCATCAACTCCGCGGTCGCGGACGAGGCCGCACTGAAGCGCTACCTCGAGCATCCCGACCATCAGGCGGCCGCCGGTCAGTGGCGTGCGTTCGCCACCTGGGTGATCGCCGACTACCCGTTCTGACGCCTTCGGCCCTGCGAGCCCCTCACCGTGACGGTGAGGGGCTTTTCTATGTCCAGGACCCGCTGGACGCCCGGCGGCCGTTTCAAACCCGGGAGAGGTCAACACGGCGCTATGGGGTGCTTGCGCATAGTGGTCATGTCTTGTGATGCTATGACCGCTTTTGACGGACGGATTGACCGAAATTGACCGCAAGCCGTAGTTGTCGACCGCGAAGGGGTGGCGTCATCGTGCCGGCCAGTACAGCGCCTCAAGTGCCTCCCCAGGCCCACCAGGCGGCACCGGCCGCCCCGCCCGCCGGGCCGTACGCCCCGCCGCCGGGCCAGGCGCAGACGACGGTCCACGAGACCCCCGACGAGACGGCCGCCCCCGCCCGCTCCCGGACCGCCGACACCAGGGCGCTCACCCAGGTGCTCTTCGGGCAGCTCAAGAACCTGGAGCAGGGCACCACGGAGCACGACCGGGTGCGCACCGCGCTGATCGAGGCCAACCTTCCGCTGGTGCGGTACGCCGCCGCGCGGTTCCGCAGCCGGAACGAGCCGATGGAGGACGTCGTCCAGGTCGGCACCATCGGGCTCATCAACGCGATCGACCGGTTCGACCCGGAACGCGGTGTGCAGTTCCCGACGTTCGCGATGCCCACCGTCGTCGGCGAGATCAAGCGGTACTTCCGGGACAACGTGCGCACCGTCCACGTCCCCCGCCGGCTGCACGAGCTCTGGGTGCAGGTCACCGGCGCCACCGAGGACCTGACGACCGCGCACGGCCGCTCGCCCACCACCGCGGAGATCGCCGAGCGGCTGAAGATCTCCGAGGACGAGGTGCTGGCCTGCATCGAGGCCGGGCGCTCGTACCACGCGACCTCGCTGGAGGCCGCCCAGGAGGGCGACGGGCTCCCCGGCCTCCTCGACCGGCTCGGCTACGAGGACCCGGCCCTCGCGGGCGTCGAGCACCGGGACCTGGTCCGCCACCTCCTCGTACAACTGCCCGAACGGGAGCAGCGGATCCTGTTGCTGCGGTACTACAGCAACCTGACGCAGTCCCAGATCAGTGCCGAACTGGGTGTCTCCCAGATGCACGTGTCAAGGCTCCTGGCCCGGAGTTTCGCCAGACTCCGATCCGCAAACAGGATCGAGGCGTAACTGAAACGGGTAGACCGTTCCCGAGGCGTTTCCCCGGAACCAAAAGCCTCACACCCCTTGTTAACTGCGCAGACTCCCCCTGGACTTGTCGACAAGTCACTACAGCGCGTTGCCGACATGTGACATTCTGCGGGAAGTGAGTTTGCCGCAGCCCCGCCTCCGGTATTCAGGTGGAGGCTGCGTTCCTCCGATGGTCGTGGCCACTGCGACCGTCCGCGACCTCAAGGGGGTGGCATGTCCGTAGAACAGGGCAGCTCGAAGGTGCTCACGCTCGACAAGAGCGAGCCCGCACCCGTTGCGCTCACCAGCTCGCCGGAAGCCATCGACACCCGCACGCTCTCCCGCTCCCTGTTCCTGCGGCTCGCCGCACTGGGCCCCGCCCCGGGCCCCGGAGGGACCGACAGCCCGGAGCGTGCCTATGTGCGGGACACACTCATCGAGCTCAACCTGCCCCTCGTGCGGTACGCGGCGGCGCGGTTCCGGAGCCGTAACGAACCCATGGAGGACATCGTCCAGGTCGGCACCATCGGCCTGATCAAGGCGATCGACCGCTTCGACTGCGAACGCGGCGTGGAGTTCCCGACGTTCGCGATGCCCACCGTCGTCGGCGAGATCAAGCGGTTCTTCCGGGACACCTCGTGGTCGGTGCGGGTGCCGCGCCGGCTGCAGGAGCTGCGGCTCGCCCTCACCCGGACCAGCGACGAGCTCGCGCAGAAGCTGGACCGCTCGCCGACCGTCCCGGAGCTGGCCCGGGCACTCGGGGTCTCCGAGGAGGAGGTGGTCGACGGCCTGGCCGTGGGCAACGCCTACACCGCCTCGTCGCTGGACTCGCCCGCCCCCGAGGACGACGGCGGCGAGGGGTCGCTGGCCGACCGGCTGGGTTACGAGGACACGGCGCTGGAAGGCGTCGAGTACCGCGAGTCGCTCAAGCCGCTGCTGGCCAAGCTCCCGCCGCGCGAGCGCCAGATCATCATGCTGCGGTTCTTCGCCAACATGACCCAGTCGCAGATCGGCGAGGAGGTCGGCATCTCGCAGATGCACGTCTCCCGCCTGCTGACGCGTACGCTCGCCCAGCTCAGGGAAGGGCTGATCGCGGACTGAGCGCCGCCGCGAGAGCCCGCTCGCACGGCCGCCGAGGCGCACCCTCGGCGGCCGTGCGCGTTCCCGTACGCCCGCGCCCGCGAACCGACAGCGCCGCCCCCTCGCGGGTCGGCGAGGAAGCGGCGCGGAGGCGGATGCGGGTCGGAGCGCGGACGGGACGCTGGACGGGTCGGGTCAGCCGAGCGCGAGCCAGGCGACCGCGCCGAGCACGATGACCACCGCGACGATTCCGGCGATCAGTCCGGTCCTCGGCCCGGAGGAGACTGCGGCGGGCTGCTGCGCGCGCTGCGGTTCGCCCTCGTCGACGAAGGCGCGGAACATCTGGGTGCTGCCGGCCGGGTCGTAGGAGCCCTCGGGACCCTGCGGTGCGTGGGGATTGTGTGCCATGTCGCAGGACCCTAGCGAACTCGGGCGAACGGCCCAACCCCCGGGCGTCGCCCACCGATCCACCACCCTGTGGCACAGACCACATCACCCCCTCCTCTACCGCACACACTGCGGGTTTGACCAGCACCCGGCGTACCCTTTTGCGTTCCTTTACTTCCGCAAGCCCCTTTTCGTTTGCCTGCAGCAACCAACGGCTTCTATGGTTGCCCTAAGCAACAAGATGACCGGTGAGATTGTCTGGGGGTCCCGTGGCCGCACGGAGTCAGTACGAAGAACTGGCCCGGCAGCTGAGCGCCATCGGGGCCGTCAAGAGGGGTCTCGCCCGCATCCTGCCCGCCGAATGCCCCGGCGGCTCCGCCGCCGTGCTGACTCTGCTGAGCCGGCACGGGGAGATGCGGATCAGCCGGCTGGCCGAGCTCCTCGCGGTCGACATGTCGGTGACCAGCCGGCACGTCGCCCACGTGGCGGAACGGGGCTGGATCGAACGGTTCCCGGACCCGGCGGACAGGCGCTCCCGGATCCTGCGGCTGACCCCCGCGGGTGAAGGAGTGCTGGAGGACCTCTCCCGCCGGTCGACCGAGATGTTCGCCTGCCATCTTCAGGATTGGTCCGACGACGAGGTCGGACAGCTCAACACGTTGCTTGCCCGGCTGCGCGACAGCTTCTCCTGTCGCGGCACCGGAGGGTGCGCCTCCGGAAAGCACAGCGGCGACTGCCGCTCCCGCCGGGACGACAGCCATGACGGCTCGTACACCCGTACACCCGCGTAACAGAAGCAAAGACAAGGACTTACATGGCTACGACCACACCAACCGGTGTGCGGGGCGGCCACGCCAAGCACGGGGGCCACGACGCCTCCGACGGCACGCCGATGACACACCGGCAGATCATGGAGGCACTCGCCGGGCTGCTGCTCGGCATGTTCGTCGCGATCCTGTCGTCGACCGTCGTCTCCAACGCCCTTCCGGAGATCATCTCCGACCTGGGCGGCGGCCAGAGCGCCTACACCTGGGTCGTCACCGCCTCGCTCCTGGCGATGACCGCGACCACCCCCCTGTGGGGCAAGCTCTCCGACCTGTTCAGCAAGAAGCTGCTGGTCCAGATAGCCCTGATCATCTACGTCGCGGGCTCGGTCGTCGCCGGTCTGTCGACCAGCAGCGGCATGCTGATCGCCTGCCGTGTGGTGCAGGGCATCGGCGTCGGCGGTCTCTCCGCCCTCGCCCAGATCGTGATGGCCGCCATGATCGCCCCGCGCGAGCGCGGCCGTTACAGCGGCTACATCGGCGCGGTCTTCGCCGTCGCCACGGTCGGCGGCCCGCTGCTCGGCGGTGTCATCACCGACACCAGCTGGATGGGCTGGCGCTGGTGCTTCTACGTGGGTGTGCCGTTCGCGGTCATCGCCCTCATCGTGCTCCAGAAGACCCTGAAGCTCCCGGTCGTCAAGCGCGAGGTCAAGGTCGACTGGACCGGCGCCTTCTTCATCAGTGCCGCCGTCTCGCTCCTGCTCCTGTGGGTGACCTTCGCCGGCGACAAGTACGACTGGATGTCCTGGCAGACCGGCGTGATGCTCGCCGGCTCCGTGGTCCTCGCGCTGCTCTTCGTCTTCACCGAGTCCCGCGCCAGCGAGCCGATCATCCCGCTGCGGCTCTTCCGCAACCGGACCATCACGCTCGCCTCGCTCGCCTCGCTGTTCGTCGGCATCGCGATGTTCGCCGGCACCGTCTTCTTCAGCCAGTACTTCCAGCTGGCGCGCGGCAAGTCGCCGACGATGTCCGGTGTGATGACGATCCCGATGATCGGCGGTCTGTTCCTCTCCTCGACCATCTCGGGCCAGGTCATCACCAAGACCGGCCGCTGGAAGGCATGGCTGGTCAGCGGTGGCTTCCTGGTCACCGCCGGTCTCGGCCTGCTCGGCACGATCCGCTACGACACGACGTACTGGCACATCGCCGTCTTCATGTTCGTGATGGGTCTCGGCATCGGCATGATGATGCAGAACCTGGTGCTCGCCACGCAGAACCAGGTGGACCCGAAGGACCTCGGTTCGGCCAGCTCCGTCGTCACCTTCTTCCGTTCCCTCGGTGGTGCGATCGGCGTCTCGGCGCTGGGCGCCGTCATGGCGAACCGCGTCACCCACTACGTGAAGGACGGCCTCGCGGACCTCGGCCCGCAGGGCGCGGCCCTGGGCCACGGCGGCACCGGCGGCGGGGGCATCCCCGACCTGGACAAGCTGCCCGCCCCGTTCCGCACGGTCATGGAGGCCGCCTACGGGCACGGTGTCGGTGACGTCTTCCTCTACGCCGCTCCGGCCGCGCTGCTCGCCTTCCTGATCACGCTGTTCATCAAGGAGGTCGCGCTCAAGACGCGGGCCGTGGGCGACGCCCCCGCGCCGGCCGACGCGCCCGCCGAGGCCCCCGCCGACACCGTCACCGGGGCGGTCGCCGAGGGCGCCGCCGG
>NZ_JAAGNI010000149.1 GCF_010550605.1 Streptomyces sp. SID9727 | reverse complement strand
CGTCGGCGGCGGTCCGCGCGCCGCCGTGCGCGGAGCCCTTGGTGCCCCCGCCCGTGTCGTCGTCGCTTCCGCAGCCGGACAGCACCGCCCCGGCGGCCAGCACGCCGGCCGCCGCGAGCGCGCCCCTGCGCGTCGTCCCCGTACGCCGCACTTGCTCTCCTTCGGGCTGGACCTGTCTTGACTGGATCTGTCCGGAAGTGATCACCGCCTGTGAGCGTACCCGCGCCCGGGGGACCGGCGGACAGCAACACCCCTTGCGACCGGATACCCTTTGACCAGACACGCGAGATCGTCACAACAGCACACGCGGCCGAGGAGTCACCCGGATGAGCACCACCCAGAGCGAGAGGCTGCGCGGGCTGGTCGAACCGCTCGTCAGCGCCGAGCAGCTGGAGCTGGAAGAGATCGAAGTCTCCCGGGCAGGCCGCCGCAGAGTGCTGCGGATCGTCGTGGATTCCGATGAGGGTGTCGAGCTGGACACCTGCGCGGAGCTGAGCCGCGCGATCTCCGCGAAGCTGGACGAGACCGATGTGATGGGCGAGGACGAGTACGTCCTGGAGGTCAGTTCGCCCGGCGCCGACCGTCCGCTCTCGGAGCGCCGCCATTACGTACGCAACACCGGCCGCCTGGCCAGGCTGACCCTGCGCGAGGGCGGCGAGCTGGTGGCCCGCATCCTCGCGGTGGACGAGGACGGTCTCGACCTGGAGGTGCCGGGCGTCAAGGGCCGCAAGGCCACCGCCCGCCGGATCGCCTTCGACGAGATCGCCAAGGCCCGCGTGGAGCTGGAATTCAACCGCAAGGACAAGAAGGAAGAGGAGGCGTAGCCGTGGACATCGACGTGAAGCTCCTGAAGGGCTTGGCGCAGGACAAGGAGATCCCGTTCGACGTCCTGGTCGAGGCGATCGAGTCGGCCCTCCTCATCGCGTACCACCGCACGGACGGCAGCCACCGCAGGGCGCGCGTGGAGCTGGACGAGCGCGGCCATGTGACGGTGTGGGCCAAGGAGGACCCGGCCGACCTGGAGGAGGGGCAGGAGCCCAAGGAGTTCGACGACACCCCGTCGGGCTTCGGCCGGATCGCCGCGACCACCGCCAAGCAGGTCATCCTCCAGCGTCTGCGCGACGCCGAGGACGACCGCACGTTCGGCGAGTACGCGGGCCACGAGGGCGATGTCGTCACCGGCGTCGTCCAGCAGGGCAAGGACCCGAAGAACGTCCTGGTCGACATCGGCAAGCTGGAGGCCATCCTGCCGGTGCAGGAGCAGGTGCCCGGCGAGGAGTACACCCACGGCCTGCGGCTGCGCACGTACGTGGTGCGCGTCGCCAAGGGCGTGCGCGGTCCCTCCGTCACGTTGTCGCGGACCCACCCCAACCTGGTGAAGAAGCTCTTCGCGCTGGAGGTCCCGGAGATCGCCGACGGTTCCGTCGAGATCTGCGCGATCGCCCGCGAGGCCGGCCACCGCACCAAGATCGCGGTCCGCTCGACCCGTTCGGGGCTCAACGCCAAGGGTGCCTGCATCGGCCCGATGGGCGGACGTGTGCGCAACGTGATGGCGGAGCTGCACGGCGAGAAGATCGACATCGTGGACTGGTCGGACGACCCGGCGGAGATGGTCGCCAACGCGCTCTCACCCGCACGGGTGAGCGAGGTCGAGGTCGTTGACCTCGGTGCCCGCTCCGCCCGGGTGACCGTGCCGGACTACCAGCTCTCGCTGGCGATCGGCAAGGAGGGGCAGAACGCCCGCCTGGCCGCCCGGCTCACCGGCTGGCGCATCGACATCCGCCCGGACACCGAGACGGACGCCGAGCGCGACGTCGCCGACCGCGAGCGGGCCGAGCGGGCCCGGGAGCGCTCGGACCGGCGCTGACGGGCCCTGAGCGGCGCCGGGGGAATAGATCCCCTCGGCGCGCCGCTGAGATCACGACAACGTACGTTCGATTTTTGCCCCAAAGGGGTGAGGTCGGTGCGGGGAGGTAGACTTAACCGTGTCTGGCCGGACGCACGCCCGCGCTTGCCCTGAGCGAACCTGTGTGGGATGCCGGGAGCGGGCGGCCAAGAACGAGTTGCTGCGCATCGTCGCGGACGGGGACGCCTGCGTCCCCGATCCTCGCGGTACGCTGCCCGGCCGGGGTGCGTACGTGCATCCCGTCCCCGACTGTCTGGACCTGGCGGTTCGCCGCCGGGCATTCCCCCGGGCCTTCAAGGCCAAGGGGCCGTTCGACCCGACCGCGGTACAGCGGTTCGTCGAGCGGGTGACACCGTAAGAAGTGAACGGCACGGGTCCCCGTGCGGTCAGGTACCTCGCGAGTTGGAAGTAGGTCGAGATTGCGATGAGCACTCGATGAGTACGCGATGAGTACGCCCATGAAGTAGCGACGGTCCGGCGGTAACCCGGACCTAAAAGGAGCGAAGTGGCTAAGGTCCGGGTATACGAACTCGCCAAGGAGTTCGGCGTGGAGAGCAAGGTCGTCATGGCCAAGCTCCAAGAACTCGGTGAATTCGTCCGTTCGGCGTCCTCGACGATCGAGGCGCCGGTCGTGCGCAAGTTGACTGACGCACTGCAGGGGCCCGGCGGTAACGCCGGCAAGCCCGCTGCCAAGCCGGGCGCGCCTCGCAAGGCCGCCCCCAGCAAGCCCGCGGCGCCGTCTCCGGCCCCCGCGGCACGTCCCGCTGCCCCGAAGCCCGGCGCCCCGGCCCCCAAGCCGGCCG
>NZ_JAAGNI010000134.1 GCF_010550605.1 Streptomyces sp. SID9727 | reverse complement strand
AACGGGTACCTCCGAGGGGCAGGGTGGCCAGCACACCGGGCAGCTGCTCGCGGTCCAGCCGCACCAGACCGACCCGTACCGCTCGGGCGGCGTGCTCCAACTGGCGTCGCAGGGCCATTAGTTCGTCGTGGCCGCGGGCGGTGAGCCGGACATGTCCGGTGACGGCGGACGTGCCGCCCGCGCCGCGTGACACCGTCAGGCTGAACGTGCTGACGGGGGCCCGCGTCGACGTCAGGGCCGCCACCACCTGCGCCGAGGCCGCCGCCCCCGCGCCCAGGTGCGGCCAGCGGCCGACCCAGTACGTGGTGTGCCAGCGGTCGTCGCAGCGCCA
>NZ_JAAGNI010000101.1 GCF_010550605.1 Streptomyces sp. SID9727 | reverse complement strand
CGGAGCGCCCGCCGACCCCGCCCCGGCGCCCGGCACGGGGGTGCCGGTCGGCATCGGCCCGCTGCCGGACAGCCCCCAAGGGCTCCCGGGCCCGCTGCGCGGGTCCGGTGTGCCGGGTCCGGCGGCCGCCCAGGCGGTGGTGTCCGAGCCACGGGCGACGACCCGGACCGAGATCATCGACCGCGCGAAGAAGTGGGTGGCCGCGCGGGTCCCGTACAGCATGTCGGCGTTCTGGTCGGACGGGTACCGGCAGGACTGCTCCGGCTATGTGTCGATGGCCTGGGACCTGCCGGGCAACGAGTGGACCGGCAGCCTCGCCGCGTACGGCACCCGCATCGCCCGCGAGGACCTCCAGCCCGGCGACATCCTGCTCTTCCACAACCTCGCCGACCCGGGGAACGGCTCCCACGTCACGATCTTCGGCGGCTGGACCGACTCCACGCACACCCACTACACGGCGTACGAGCAGACCAAGCCGCACACCCGCAAGCAGACGACGCCGATGGCGTACTGGACCAACTCCGCGAGCTACGTCGCCTACCGCTACAAGGGCCTGAGCACGGGGAAGTCGGGCACCGAGACCGCCGGGGACCCGTTCCCCGGCGCGGCGGAGTTCGGCCCCCGCACGAACAACGCGTACGTGACCCGGCTCGGCGCGATGCTCGTCGCCCGGGGCGGCAAGCGCTTCTACAAGATCGGCCCCGACCCGGTCTGGACCGGCGCCGACCGCCGGGCCACCCGGGCGTTCCAGCAGGCCCAGGGGTGGAAGGGCGCCGAGGCCGACGGCATCCCCGGCCCCCACACCTGGAAGCTGCTGGTGACCGGAACCGGTCGCGACATTCCCGCCGCGAGCGGGCCGGGCGGCCCGGAGGCGGCTCCGGCCTTCCCCGGACGGGACTATTTCCGGCCGGGTCGGTCGAACAGCCATGTCGACAGGCTCGGAAAGCAGTTGGTGAAGAAGGGGTACGGCGCGCACTACCGGCTGGGCCCCAGCCCCCGGTGGACCGAGGCGGACCGGCGCAATGTCGAGACCTTCCAGAAGGCCCAGGGCTGGCGGGGGACGGAGGCCGACGGCTATCCGGGCCCGGAGACCTGGCGGCGACTCTTCGCGTGACACGACGGACATGACGGAGGCGGAAATGCGATCCACGGTGTCGGACAGCTCCGGGAACCCGGAGAACGGCCAGGAGACGGAGTACGGGACGGTCCCGGTACGGGAATGGGTCGGCCCGGGCGGAGCGGGCAGCGTCACGGACGCGTGGGCGGCGGGGGCCACCGCGGACGCGCTGCCGGTCGCCGAGGGGCTGCCGGTACGGGGCACGAGCCCGGGCGGCCCCCGCACCCCCGAGCCGCCTCCCCTCTTCGGGCCGGTGTCGGTGTCGGTGCCCTCGGACGACGAGGTGGTGGTCCAGGTCGCGGAGCCTCCCGCTCCGGAGCGCGGCGGTGACGCCGATTCCGTCGTCGACCTGGTGCTCGATCTCCGGCCGGGCAAGGAGGACCGCGGGGCCGCGCTCGGCGCCACCTCGGCCTCGGTATCGGTGCCGGCGGGGACGCGGGCTCGCGCGGAGGAGCCCGCGGACGCGGTGCCGGCGGGGACGCGGGCTCGCGCGGAGGAGCCCGCGGACGCGGTGCCGGTGGACGCGCGCCCCGTGGACGCGCCCGTGCCGGACCTCGTGAAGGACGCAGGTCCGGTGGACGCCGTGGCCGGGGCCACCGGACCCGAGGACGCCGTGCCCGTCGCAAAGGCCCCCCGGTCCGAGTGCGAGCCCGAGCCGGTCCTCGCCCTCGCCGGGGCCCGGGTGCCGGGCCCGGACGCC
>NZ_JAAGNI010000083.1 GCF_010550605.1 Streptomyces sp. SID9727 | reverse complement strand
ACGGCGTACTCCGCCTCGGGCCCCGCGTGCCACACGGCGTCCGCGGCGGCGGGCAGCTCCAGGGGCGGGTGCGCCGTGCCGTGCGGGGAGCGGCGGGCGTCGCGCAGTGCCAGCACCGCGTACCGGCCGTCCTCCGGCAGGCCGAGGGCCGCCGCCGTGTCCGGGAGGTCGGCGATCTGGGCGGTGCCGTCGAGCAGCGCGGCCGTCATCAGGCGGTGCCGGTTCTCCCGGCGCCAGGCGAGGCGGCGTTCCGCCCTGCGGTAGGCGTCGGCGACGATCGCGCAGTGCTCGTCCACGAAGTTCCAGACGTCCGCGGCGACATGGACCAGCAGCCGGATGTCCTCGGGGTGGCGGCGGGCGGTCTCGTCCACCAGGTCCTGCCAGACCATCGCCCCGCCCATCCGGAACGCGTGCAGGACCGCGTCCAGCGGCACCCCCTGCTCGGCCCGGACCTCGCCGATCCGCCGCGAGGTGCGGTGCGCGGCCTCCCGGAACTCACGGGGCTGGATGAGCGAACCCACGTTGTGCCGGAGCGAGTGGTGCACCTCCTGCCAGATCTCCGCCGGGTCGGCCTCGATCGCGGCACGGTAGCCGGGCTCCCGCTCCCGCAGCGCCTCCACCATCCGGTCCGTCAGCTCCGGGAGCGCCGCCACCAGCACCCGGGCGGCCCGGTGCAGGACGGCGACGGCCTCGCGATCGGCCAGCGAACGGAAGCGGCGCGGGACCGGGACGACGGGCGGCGGCGCGTGCAGCGCCCTGACCCGTGAACGTACGACCTGTGGCATGGCGGCCTCCACCGGGATTCGGCCGGCTCGGTGAACGGCCGGCTCCGGCACGCCCCGCCCACGACGGAGCCGCGGGCGCACCGAATGATCCTGACGCCCGCAGAATGACATACCGCCCAGTCGGTACCTAGAGGTGTGCGGCCTCCTTCTCATCACGGTCCTGCAACCTTGTCGTCCCGTACGGAACTACGCCCCTCCGCCCAGCAGGCCGGCCAGCTCCGTCCGCGAGCGCACGCCCAGGGCGGCGAACACGTTGCGCAGGTGGTGGTCGACGGTCCGGGTGCTCACCGAGAGCCGCCGCGCGACCTCCCGGTTGGTGGCCCCCTCGGCCACGCACCGGGCGATCCGCGCCTGTTGCGGGGTGAGCGCCGCCAGCGGGGCGGCCGTCCCGGACGGGCCCGGAGCCTCCACCGCCTCGCCGGCGGCCCGCAGTTCGCCGCTCGCCCTGGCGGCCCAGGCCGCGGCCCCGCACCGCTCGAACCCGACCAGGGCG
>NZ_JAAGNI010000068.1 GCF_010550605.1 Streptomyces sp. SID9727 | reverse complement strand
ACCGCGGCTGCTGGCACGTAGTTAGCCGGCGCTTCTTCTGCAGGTACCGTCACTTTCGCTTCTTCCCTGCTGAAAGAGGTTTACAACCCGAAGGCCGTCATCCCTCACGCGGCGTCGCTGCATCAGGCTTTCGCCCATTGTGCAATATTCCCCACTGCTGCCTCCCGTAGGAGTCTGGGCCGTGTCTCAGTCCCAGTGTGGCCGGTCGCCCTCTCAGGCCGGCTACCCGTCGTCGCCTTGGTAGGCCATTACCCCACCAACTAGCTGATAGGCCGCGGGCTCATCCTTCACCGCCGGAGCTTTCAACCCTCTCCCAGGAGGAAGAGAGTGTTATCCGGTATTAGACCCCGTTTCCAGGGCTTGTCCCAGAGTGAAGGGCAGATTGCCCACGTGTTACTCACCCGTTCGCCACTAATCCACCCCGAAGGGCTTCATCGTTCGACTTGCATGTGTTAAGCACGCCGCCAGCGTTCGTCCTGAGCCAGGATCAAACTCTCCGTGAATGTTTTCCCGTAATCGGGAGACACATCACGAGAGCGGAACAACAAGGTCGGAATATGACCCGTTGTCCACTGCGTCCTCGCTGTGTTGTGCCTACCCGGCCACAAGGACCCGGCAGGACTTTCAAAGGAACCACCAACCTGCCGAAGCAGGCCGGGGTATCAACATATCTGGCGTTGACTTTTGGCACGCTGTTGAGTTCTCAAGGAACGGACGCTTCCTTTGTACTCACCCCTGCGGGCTTTCCTCCGGGCGCTTCCCTTCGGTCTTGCGTTTCCGACTCTATCAGACTCTTTCGTGTCCGATTCCCGGTCGAAGCGGGTCTTTCCTTTTGCCTTTCGGCGGTTTCAACCTTACCAGACTCATTTCTTCCCGTTTCCGGTCCGAGATTTGATTCCGGTGGCCGTTGAAGTGACCTTGCCTTTCGGCTGATTCGACTTTATCAGAAGCGTTTCGGCCGAACCTAATCGACTTCTGCTTCGGAAGGTGGGAATCGAATGGCTCTGCGGAAATTCGAAAATTCGATTTCCAGTGAGAGCGAGGTAGACATTAGCTGGCCGAACCGGAACCTGTCCAGTTCGAGGCAACCGTTAAAATCTACCTCCCCCAGTCCGCCGTGTCAACGGTTTTTTGGGGCGAAGAGGAGACTAGCAGGTCAGCAGCGCCAGATGCACATCAGGCGGCGGTCGGCACCTCGGCGCTTCGTTCGACCGCATCCCGGTCGCCCGCCTCACCGACGCAAGCCGTGCGGCCGCCCAGTACGTAGACGTAACGGAGACGTACAGGAGGAGGGGCGTTCGGCGACGGCTCCCGGCGGGATGCGGGCCAGGTCGGCAGACGGGCAACCCGCTCGAAGACGCCGTGCGCCCCGGCGCCAGTACGGCTGGCGAAGAGGCGGGGCGTTCGCCTGCCGCCGGGTCGTGCCGCCCGTATGACGACAGGGCCTAGCGGTCGGAGGGCGGGGAGTCCAGGTCCTCGAGCTCGATGCCGGGGGCGGAGAGCACCACGTCGCCGGCGAGGTGGATCGTGTGCCGCTCGCCCGTGTCCAGGGCGCTGACCTGGTATTCGTCCACCTGCAGGGGGCCGTTGTCAGTGGGGTGCGCTTCACTGTTCACCAGGGCCCAGGACTGGTCGAGGGTACGGGGGGCGAGGACCGGGTCCGTGAAGGTGACGACCCGGACGCGGGTCGCGGGGGAAGCGGGGGTGAGGCGCAGCAGACGAGCGGTCGCGACGAGGAAAGCGGGGGACGTTCCGTTGAAGGCGTGGGCGCGGACATTGCCTTCGGTGGCATGAGCACCCGTCGGGTCGGTACGGACCCAGGTGAGGCCCTCCAGGGCGGCACCGCGGACCTGCCAGTCGGCGGATTGGAGTTCGAGTCGAAGGGGGCGGCCGAGTTCATCGAGGGTGAGGTCGACGGATCCCAGGTGACTGCCGGACGGGGCGCTCGTTTGGGAGATGTAGCGCCAGCCGGAAGGGCCGGGCGCGCAGTGGAAGCGTTCTTCGCCGAGAGGGGTGTGGTCGTGGACGTCGTGAAGCGAATATCGGCCGCGGGGCATGGGGTCCTTCGAGTCCTCGGCTCGTGCGGGTGCGGTACGGCGCAGGCCCCCGACACGGGGGTGCGGGGGCCTGCGTTCGTCGCTGCTGCTGATCCGCCCGGGTCGCGCTGAGCACCCGGTGCCGGCCCGGATCGGCCGGACCGTCCGAGGTCCGGCCGGCCCCGGGCCGGTCAGGTGATCAGTAGCGGTAGTGGTCGGGCTTGTACGGGCCTTCGACCTCGACACCGATGTACGCGGCCTGCTCGGGACGGAGCGTCGTGAGCTTCACGCCGAGCGCGTCGAGGTGGAGACGGGCGACCTTCTCGTCCAGGTGCTTGGGCAGCACGTACACGTCGGTCGGGTACTCCTCGGGCTTCGTGAACAGCTCGATCTGCGCCAGCGTCTGGTCCGCGAACGAGTTGGACATGACGAACGACGGGTGACCCGTCGCGTTGCCCAGGTTCAGCAGCCGGCCCTCCGACAGCACGATCAGCACCTTCCCCTCGGGGAACGTCCAGGTGTGGACCTGCGGCTTGACCTCGTCCTTGACGATGCCCTCGATCCTCGCCAGACCGGCCATGTCGATCTCGTTGTCGAAGTGACCGATGTTCCCGACAATCGCCTGGTGCTTCATCCGGGCCATGTCCGAGGCCATGATGATGTCCTTGTTGCCCGTCGTCGTGACGAAGATGTCGGCCAGCTCCACCACGTCGTCGAGAGTGGCGACCTGGTAGCCGTCCATCGCCGCCTGGAGGGCGCAGATCGGGTCGATCTCGGTGATGATCACGCGGGCGCCCTGGCCCCGGAGGGACTCCGCGCAGCCCTTGCCGACGTCGCCGTAGCCGCAGACGACGGCGGTCTTCCCGCCGATCAGGACATCGGTGGCGCGGTTGATGCCGTCGATCAGGGAGTGACGGCAGCCGTACTTGTTGTCGAACTTCGACTTGGTGACCGCGTCGTTCACGTTGATCGCGGGGAACAGCAGGCTGCCGTCGCGGTGCATCTCGTACAGGCGGTGCACACCCGTCGTGGTCTCCTCCGTGACGCCACGGATCTCGGAGGCCAGCTGCGTCCACTTCTGCGGCGACTCACCCAGCGTCCGGTTCAGCAGCGTCAGGATGTGCGCGTACTCCTCGCTGTCCGCCGTCGCCGGATCCGGAGCCGCACCCGCCTTCTCGAACTCCACACCCTTGTGCACCAGCAGCGTGGCGTCACCACCGTCGTCCAGAATCATGTTCGGACCACCGGTGGGGGTGTTCGGCCAGGTCAGGGCCTGCTCCGTGCACCACCAGTACTCCTCCAGCGTCTCGCCCTTCCAGGCGAATACCGGAACACCCGCCGGCGCCTCGGGGGTGCCGTTCGGGCCGACCGCGATCGCGGCGGCCGCGTGGTCCTGGGTGGAGAAGATGTTGCAGGAGGCCCAGCGCACCTGCGCGCCGAGGGCGACCAGGGTCTCGATCAGCACGGCGGTCTGCACGGTCATGTGCAGCGAGCCGGTGATGCGGGCGCCGGCCAGCGGCTGCGCGGCGGCGTACTCCTTGCGGATCGACATCAGACCGGGCATCTCATGCTCGGCAAGCGTGATCTCCTTCCGCCCGAAAGCGGCAAGAGAGAGATCGGCGACCTTGAAGTCCTGTTGATTGGCGACCGTCGTCATAACGGGCTGCTCCTCGTTGTGGAGTCGAGGGTGGGTAGGGCGGCTCTGCGGCGCGGGCACACGAATGCCCGGGCGCTCGCAGCGCAGTCCGTCGGAGGCCCTCTCTCCCTCGGCCGGTCCGGCGTACGGACCGATCGACCGCCATCAGCAGCGACGTCTGACACTGCCGTCGAATCTACACCGAACGGCGCAGCCGCTCCCAGTCCACCGGGGCGGATCCGGGGTGGGAGCGGCTGTATCGGGTGCGCGATGGCGGGCCCGGTGCTGTCAGTGGCCGGATTCCGTCGGGCCGGTTTCCTCCGTGCCCGCCGGGGTGTCGGCCGCCTCGGAGCCCGGCTCGGCGGCTCCCGGTTCGGGGGCTTCCGGGCCGGGGGTGGTGTGGGTGCCTCCGGGGGCCTTGGCCGGGTTGGTGCCGGCCGCTGCCGCCGCGGCGTTGTAGATGTCCGGCTCCAGGTAGATCACCCGCGCTATCGGGACGGCGGCGCGGATACGCGCTTCGGCGGCGTTGATGGCGTTGGCGACCTCGTCGGCGGTGTCGTCGTGCTGAACCGCGATCTTGGCGGCGACCAGCAGCTCTTCCGGGCCGAGGTGGAGCGTACGCATGTGGATGACTCCGGTGACGGTGTCGCCGTCGACCACCGCGGCCTTGATCTTCTCGACCTGGTCGACGCCGGCCGCCTCGCCGAGCAGCAGGGACTTGGTCTCGGCGGCCAGCACGATCGCGATAACGATCAGCAGGATGCCGATGCAGAGGGTGCCGATGCCGTCCCAGACGCCGTTGCCCGTGCCGAGGGCCAGGCCGACGCCGCCGAGGGCGAGGACCAGACCGATGAGCGCGCCGAAGTCCTCGAGGAGCACGACGGGCAGTTCCGGCGCCTTCGCGCGGCGGATGAACTGCGTCCAGCTGAGCGAGCCGCGCGACTCGTTGGACTCCTTGATCGCCGTACGGAAGGAGAAGCCCTCGGCGATGATCGCGAAGACCAGGACGCCGACCGGCCAGTACCACGCCTCCAGCTCGTGGGGGTGCCTGATCTTCTCGTAGCCCTCGTACACCGCGAACATGCCGCCGACGGAGAACAGGACGATGGAGACGAGGAAGGCGTAGATGTAGCGCTCGCGGCCGTACCCGAAGGGGTGCTGCGGGGTGGCCTCGCGCTGGGCCCGCTTGCCGCCGAGGAGCAGGAGGCCCTGGTTGCCGGAGTCGGCGAGCGAGTGGACGCTCTCCGCGAGCATCGACGAGGACCCGCTGAACAGGAACGCCACGAATTTGGCCACTGCGATCGCGAGGTTGGCGCCGAGTGCCGCCACGATCGCCTTGGTTCCGCCTGACGCACTCATGGGTGCCTGGTGTCCCTTCTTCGGTCTGCGGCTCCGACGGCCGCGGTGTGGCGGCACATTGTTGCAGCCCTCGTCACGGACGGTGCGTCAGGCCACCACTGTCGCACGGAACAGCGTGCCCGCTCCGGACACGTCTACCCGCTCGCCCGCCGGTACGAAGACCGATTCACCGGGCGCGAGGGCGAGGTCGCCGGCGCTCGGAGCGCCCGCCGTGCACAGCAGGATCTGCGGCGTGGACGCGGTCAGGTCCGCGGGGGCGGCGCCGGGCGACAGGTCGAAGCGGGAGAGGCGGAACTCGTCCACCGGCGTCTCGTACAGCTCCTCGCCCGACGGGGACGCCTCCGGGCGCAGGATGCCCGGGTCGGTCGCCTCGAAGCGGACGATGCGCAGGAGCTCGGGTACGTCGATGTGCTTGGGCGTCAGGCCGCAGCGCAGCACGTTGTCCGAGTTGGCCATGATCTCGACGCCGAGGCCGTCGAGGTACGCGTGCGGGACGCCCGCGCCGAGGAACAGCGCCTCGCCGGGCTGGAGCCGTACGTGGTTGAGCAGCATGGCCGCGATGACGCCCGCGTCGCCGGGGAAGTGGTGGGCGATGCGGGCGTACGGGGCGTAGGCGCCGCCGATCCGTTCCGCTGCGGCAGCGGCGGCGGTCACCGTCTCGGTCATCTCGTCCGGGTCCGCGGTGAGGATCGCCGTCAGGACCTCGCGCAGCGCGGCCTCCTCGGGCTGGGCGCGGAGCAGGTCCGCGTACGGCTTGAGGGAGTCGACGCCCAGGCCCTCCATCGCCTCGGCCGCCTCCAGGGGCCGGCGGAATCCGCACAGGCCGTCGAAGGGGGTGAGCGCGCAGATCAGCTCGGGCTTGTGGTTGGCGTCCTTGTACGTGCGGTGGGGGGCGTCGATCGGGACCGACCGGCTCTCCTCGTCCGCGTAACCCGCCTTGGCCTGGTCCAGGTTCGGGTGCACCTGGAGGGAGAGGGGGGCGCCCGCGGCGAGCAGCTTGAGGAGGAAGGGCAGGCGGGGGCCGAACTTCTCGACGGTCGCCGTGCCGAGTTCGCGGGCGGGGTCGGCGTCGATGACGTCGGTGAGGGGCTGCTCGGCGTGAACGGTGCCGGTTTCGGTGCGGGTGATCCGGGAGGGGGCGCCCGGGTGGGCGCCCATCCACATCTCCGCCTGCGGCTCGCCGGTGGGGGCGACGCCCAGCAGGGCGGGGATCGCGGTGGTCGAGCCCCAGGCATACGGGCGCACGGTGTTGGAGAGCCGGTCCATGGATCAGTCCTTGTGTTGCTGTGCTGTCTTGGCGTGGTGCGGGTGTCTCAGGCGCCGGGGGCCGAGGCGAGCGACAGGTAGACCGCGGCGAAGTCGGTGACGGCGAGCAGTTCCGCGAGGGATTCGAGCGTGCTGCCCTCCTCCGGTTCGAGCTCGCTGATCGCCGTGTCGTGGCCGAGGGCCAGTTCGCGGGCGGCCGGGGCGGCGCTGAGGCCGCCGGTCGGGCGGTCTCGGAGCAGTACCACCCGGGCGTGCAGGGGCTCCGGCTCCTCGACGCGGTCGCGGAAGAAGTCGTCCGGGTCCGCGCCGGCGGCGAAGGCGCCCGCCAGCAGGCCCCCGTGCGTGGGAAGCGCCTCCGGGAGCGCGGCGGCGAGGGCCGGGCGTCCGGAGAGCTCCGCCAGGACCGCGGCGAACCGGCGTCCGACCGGGCCGGCCGCCGCGCCCTCCGTCCAGATCAGCGGGAGGGTGTCCGCGAGCTCGGCGGCGAGGGTCTTGGCCGGGTTGCTGTACGTGGCCACGGCCGGGCCGCAGCGCTCCGCGGTGCGGTCCAGGCGGTCGGCGACGCTCTGGAGGGCGTCGGCGGGGGCGGTGACCAGGCCGACGCGGTCGAGCAGGGCGAGGAGCGGGGTGAGCAGGGCCCAGAGGGTGCCGGGGCCGGCGGCGGACGTCTCGGCGTCGTACTCGCCGTGCGGGGCGGAGGCCATCGGGACGACGACGCCGTGCACGCCGTGGACCGCCTCCCGCAACGGGGAGCGCAGCGGGGCGACGGCCACGACCGTGCAGCCACGGCGGTACGCCTGCTCCGCGAGGAGGGCGAGGCCCGGTTCGGAGCCGTCCGCGGTGGCGATGAGCAGCAGGTCCACGGAGCCGGCCCAGCCGGGGAGGGTCCAGCGGAGTGCGCCGGGGGCGGGGGCGACGCCGGTCGGGGGGATGCGGGTGACCGGGGCGGAGGCGCCGGCGAGCGCGGCGATCAGGTCGGCGACGCCGGTCGCGGCGGTGCCGGGGCCCGCGATCAGGACGGCGCGCGGGC
>NZ_JAAGNI010000052.1 GCF_010550605.1 Streptomyces sp. SID9727 | reverse complement strand
GCAGCGTCACCTCCGCGCCCCGGCCCCGGAAGGTGACGAGACCGACCTTGTCGCGCCGCTGGTAGGCGTCCATCAGCAGGGACAGCACCGCGCCCTTCACCGCGCCCATGCGCTGCCGGGCGGCCATCGACCCGGAGGCGTCCACGACGAACAGCACGAGGTTGCCCTCGCGTCCCTCCCGCGTCGCCTGCCGCAGATCGTCCCGCCGCACCACGAGCCCGCGTCCGGACCGGCCCCGCGCCCGCTGGTGCGGGGCGGCGGCCAGGACCGTCGCGGCCAGATGCAGCTTCGTCAGCGCGCCCTCGGGCCGCCGCGCACCCGTCGTCCGACCGTGCTCGGCGCGCGCCCGGGA
>NZ_JAAGNI010000038.1 GCF_010550605.1 Streptomyces sp. SID9727 | reverse complement strand
TCGCCGACGGACCCGCCCCCGACGCCCACGAGGCCCTGCTCACCGCCGCCGCCCTGCTCGCCCCGCAGGACCCCGGGCGCGCCCGGAACGCGCTGCTCGGGGCCGCCGAGGCCGCCTGGGCGGCGGGAGACGCCCTCGGGTACCTCGACGCGCTGACCCGTCTTCCCGCGGACGCCGCCGACCGGGACCTGACGCACTACCGGGACGGCATGTGCGCCGTGCTGCGCGGGCGGATCGGTGACGGGCACCTGCTGCTGCGCCGCTGTCTCGACTCCGGGGCCCGCGACCCCGGGGCGCTGTTACGGGCCGGAGCGGCCG
>NZ_JAAGNI010000013.1 GCF_010550605.1 Streptomyces sp. SID9727 | reverse complement strand
GGCCTCGGCACCGCGCCGCACTGGCAGGTGGTGGTGGCCCGGGTCGAGTGGGACGCGGACGGCACGTCCGGGGTGCGGGGCGGTCCGGTCGCCCAGGCCCTGCTGGAGGAGATCCTGGTCGATCCGGCGGTGACCGGCCCCGACTCGGCGGACCGGATCGCCGTCGCGCACACGGGTGACGAGGCCATCGCCCTGGTTCCGCTGCCCGC
>NZ_JAAGNI010000171.1 GCF_010550605.1 Streptomyces sp. SID9727 | reverse complement strand
CCGCAGGCGTGGGCGGGGCTCGCGCGGGACGCGGGCGGCGGCCAGCAGTGCATGACGGTGCACGAGGTGCGCCAGGTGGGCCCGCAGGGCGCGTCGGTCGCGGCTCCGGTCCTGGTGGTCCGGGACTGCGGGGTGCGGCCCCCGCGCAGTCGGCTGGCGCCGGGCCCCTGGCAGTCCGTGCTGACGCTGCTGCCGTTCCTGGGCCCGGCGGCGCCGAGGCTGGTGAGTGACGCGGGACTCGTCGGCATCCAGCGGGTCTCCCCGGAGGAGGCCGCGGTCCTGGGCCGCGTCATGCGCCTGCCCCGGCAGAACGCGGAGGCGCTGTCCCAGCTGGGCGACGACATGGTCCTGTGGTGCACGCGGGAGCACCACAAGCTGGTCAAGATGGTCCCGACCGAGGCCGAGACCGCCCTCCTAGGCGGCCCCCGCCGCCTGGACTGACCGCGCCCCGCCCCCTCAGTCCCCCAGCACCGGCAGCAGCTCCGGCAGGTGCCCGTCCGAGGCGCCGGCCGCCGCGACCCGCTCCTCGGGCACCTCCCCGTACAGCGTCGTACGCGGCTTCGCCGGGCGGCCCGCGAGTTCCGCGATGGCCTCCAGGTCGCGGACCGAGCGGTAGGAGCCGTAACCCGACCCGGCCATGCGGGAGATGGTCTCCTCCATCAGCGTGCCGCCCAGGTCGTTCGCGCCCGAGCGCAGCATCTCGGCCGCGCCCTCCGTGCCGAGCTTGACCCAGCTGGTCTGGATGTTGGTGATGTGCGGGTGCAGCAGCAGGCGGGCCATCGCGGTGACGGCCCGGTTGTCGCGGTCGGTCGGGCCGGGGCGGGCGATCCCGGCGAGGTAGACCGGGGCGTTGGTGTGGATGAACGGCAGCGTCACGAACTCCGTGAAGCCGCCGGTCTCCTGCTGGAGCGCGGCCAGGGTGCGCAGGTGGCCCAGCCAGTGGCGGGGCTGGTCGACATGGCCGTACATCATGGTCGAGGAGGAGCGCAGGCCCACCTCGTGGGCGGTCCTGATGACCTCCAGCCAGGTCGCGGTGGGCAGTTTGCCCTTGGTGAGGACCCAGCGGACCTCGTCGTCCAGGATCTCGGCGGCGGTGCCGGGGATCGAGCCGAGACCGGCCTCCTTGGCGGCGGTCAGCCAGTCCCGGATGGACATCCCGGTGCGGGTGGACCCGTTGACGACCTCCATCGGCGAGAACGCGTGGACGTGGATGCCGGGCACCCGCTCCTTCACCGCCCGCGCGATGTCGAAGTACGCCGTGCCGGGCAGGTCCGGGTGGATGCCGCCCTGCATGCAGACCTCGACCGCGCCGACGTCCCACGCCTGCGCGGCCCGGTCCGCGACCTGGTCGAGCGAGAGCGTGTACGCGTCGGCGTCGGTGCGGCGCTGGGCGAAGGCGCAGAAGCGGCAGCCGGTGTAGCAGACGTTGGTGAAGTTGATGTTCCGCGTGACGATGTACGTGACGTCGTCGCCGACCACGTCGTGCCGCAGCGCGTCCGCGATCCGGCAGAGCTCGTCCAGGGCCGGGCCGTCCGCGTGGAGCAGGGTGAGTGCCTGGTCGTCCGTGAGCCGGGTCGGGTCGTCGGCGGCCTGGCTCAGCGCCGTGCGCACGTCCCCGTCGATCCGGGACGGCACCATGCCGGGGGCCGCCGCCTCGCGCAGCGCCTCCCAGTCCCCGTACACGACGTCGAAGTCGTCGCGGCGGTCGCCGGTGCGGCCCTCCGTGTCGATGGTGCGGTGCAGGTCGGTGCGGCCGGAGGCGTTGAACCCCTCGTCCGGCTCCTGCCAGGGCAGCCCTTCCGGGATCGCGCCCTCGCGGGCGAGCCCCGTCTCCGGGTCGGCGAGCGCGCGGACGTGCGGCAGCAGGCGCGGGTCCAGCCAGGGTTCGCCGCGCTGGACGAACTCCGGGTAGATGGTGAGGCGCTCGCGCAGCGTGAAGCCGGACTCGGCGGTGCGGGCGGCGAGGTCGTCGATGTGCGGCCAGGGGCGTTCCGGGTTCACGTGGTCGGGGGTCAGCGGGGAGACCCCGCCCCAGTCGTCGATGCCCGCGCCGATGAGCAGCGCGTACTCCGCGTCGACCAGGTTCGGCGGGGCCTGGATGCGGGCGGACGGGCCCAGGATGTGCCGGGCGACCGCGATCGCGGCGGCCAGCTCCTCCAGCTCCGCGTCCGGCATCCCGCGCATCGCGGTGTCGGGCTTGGCCCGGAAGTTCTGGACGATGACCTCCTGGATGCCGTGGTAGGCGCGGGCGGTCCGGCGCAGCTCGAAGAGGGAGTCCGCGCGCTCCTCGTACGACTCGCCGATGCCGATCAGGATGCCCGTGGTGAACGGCACGTTGGACCGCCCGGCGTCCTCCAGGACCCGCAGCCGCACGGCCGGTTCCTTGTCCGGGGAGCCGTGGTGCGGGCCGCCGGGCTCGGACCACAGGCGGGTCGCGGTCGTCTCCAGCATCATGCCCATGGAGGGGGCGACCGGCTTGAGCCGCTGGAGGTCCGTCCAGCTCAGCACCCCGGGGTTGAGGTGCGGCAGCAGGCCCGTCTCCTCCAGGACCCGGATCGCCATGGCGCGTACGTACGCGAGGGTGTCGTCGTACCCCTCGGCCTCCAGCCACGCGCGCGCCTCCGGCCAGCGGTCCTCCGGCCGGTCCCCGAGCGTGAACAGGGCCTCCTTGCAGCCCATCGCGGCACCCTCGCGGGCGATGGCCAGCACCTCGTCGGGCGAGAGGAACATGCCGTGCCCGGCCCGGCGGAGCTTGCCGGGCACGGTGACGAACGTGCAGTAGTGGCACGTGTCGCGGCAGAGCCGGGTGAGCGGGATGAAGACCTTGCGGGAGTACGTGATGACCCCCGGCCGCCCCGCCGCCTCCAGACCGGCGTCGCGCACCCGGGCGGCGGAGGCGGCGAGATCCGTCAGATCGTCGCCGCGCGCCCGGAGCAGCACGGCGGCCTCCGCCCGGTCGAGGGCGACACCGTCACGCGCACGCTTGAGCGCGCGCCGCATCGAGTTGGTGGTGGGGGGTCCGCTCTGAGGATCGGTCATGTCCCCGAGCATACGAGCGGGGTGCGGCGGCCCCGCTTACGCGTAGTACTCCAGGATCAGCGGCAGGTCCTGGGTCCATTCCCGCAGACGGGACCGGTTGCGGGCGGTCAGCGTCCAGGTGTGGGCGGCCCCCGCGCGCAGCCGGACGGTGACCACGAGGAGCTTGGGCCCGCGCACCACGTACTCGATCCGGGCGATCTCGGCCCAGGCGAACTGGAGCTCAAGGCCGTTGCCCGCCTGGAACTCGACCCCCAACGCGTCGATCACCAGCGAGCTGTCGGTGCCCACCCCGACGAACCCGATGTCGGTGACCGGCTCGGCGGGCGCCTGCTGCCAGGGGCCCGCGGCCGGCCCCTGCGCGTAGGGGTTGTCGTGGATCGCGGCGGCGGGCGGGTAGGGCGAGGGGGTGTACGGGGAGGGGCCGTAGGGGGACGCGGCCCTCGGGGGGTACGGGGACGGCGTCCCGGAGTTCGGCGGGTAGGCGGGGAGCGCGGGCGGGAGGGGGTACTGCGAGGGGGTCGCACCGGCCGAGGGCTCGGCGAGGCTCGGCGGCGTCGCGTCGGCCGGACGGCCGGGGCTCTGCGCCGGTACGGGCATCGTCGGGGCGTACGCCGGGCCCTCTGGCGCGAACAGATCCAGCAGGGCTTCCGGGCTGGGCCGGGCACCCGGTTCCTTCGCCAGGCAGGCCGCCACGACGCCCCGCACCCCTTCCGGCACCGCGCCCAGATCCGGCGCCTCGTGCACCGAGCGGTACATCATGCCCATGGGCGTCCCCGCCCCGAACGCGCTGCCGCCCGCCGCCGCGACGAGCACGGCGCCCAGGGCGAACACATCGGCGGGGGCGCCGACTTCGAGGCCCTGCGCCTGCTCGGGAGCGAGGAAGCCCGGCGTCCCGAAGGCCATCCCGGTCGCGGTGAGCCGCGTCGATTCCAGCGCCCGGGCGATCCCGAAGTCCAGGACGCGCGGCCCGTCCGCCGCCATGATGATGTTGCCCGGCTTCAGGTCGCGGTGGACGAGTCCGCAGCGGTGGATGGCGTCCAGCGCCTCGGCGAGGGCGGCGCCCAGCTGCCGCAGCCGCGCTTCGCCCATCGGGCCGTCGGCCTCCACGAGCGCGGAGAGCGTGGGGCCGGGGATGTAGGCCGTCGCCAGCCAGGGCGCGGGCGCGTCGGGGTCCGCGTCGACCACCGGTGCCGTGTGGAAGCCGCCGACGCTCCGGGCGGCCTCGACCTCGGCCCGGAATCGCTCGCGGAAGTGCGGATCGGTGGCCAGCTCGGACCGCGCGAGCTTCACGGCGACGGCGCGCCCGCCCCGGGACCGCGCCAGATAGACGACGCCCATGCCACCGGCGCCGAGCTGCCGTTCCACGGCGTACCCGCCGATCCTCTCGAGCAGCTCCGCCCCGTCCGTTCCGTACGCCATGCGCTCGGCGCTCCCCCCGGTCATCCGGCGGCCCAGTATGCCGTGTGCCTGCCAATACGCGGCAGGGCGGGCGTAAAGGGGGGCTGTCAGGGGTGCCGGGGGTGTTCACCGGCCGGCCGGGAAAGGACTGCCACCTCCGGCCACTCTCAACGTATAGCGCAAGGGGGGCCTTGCCGCAAGGCCCCCCTCGTCCCGCACAATCGCTGATCCGAGCCAGCCACCTGCCGCATTTGGGAGTTTCACGTAGTGCGCGAACCGATGCACACCAGCCTCACCACGAGCGCCTTCGCGCTGACCGGCGACCGCGCCGAGGCCAAGGCGGACCCCGCCCTGATCGCCGCCGACGAGCGGCAGTTCGCGGCGATCGCACGCTGCCTGGAGGAGACCGTCGCCGAACTGACCGCCGCCCTCGACACCGCCCGCCGCGCCCCGGGCGGTCTCGGCCGGCAGGGGCTGGACCGGGACGCGGAGATCCACCGGCTGACCGCCCGGCTGCGCACCCTGCGCCGCTTCGGCCTGGACCTGTGCCTCGGCCACATGGCCGGGGCGGACGGCTCCGAGCCGGTGTACGTGGGGCGGCTCGGCCTCACGGACAGCGAGGGCCGCCGACTGCTGACCGACTGGCGCTCCCCGGCCGCCGAGCCGTTCTTCGGGGCGACGCACGGCAACCCGATGGGCCTGGCGAGCCGCCGCCGCTACCGGTGGTCCGGCGGGCGGGTCAGCGACTACTGGGACGAAGTGTTCGCGCCGGACGCCTTCGCCGGGCACGCCGCGCTGGACGACCAGTCGGCGTTCATCGCGAGCCTGGGCACCAACCGGTCGGCCCGGATGCGGGACGTGCTCTCCACGATCCAGGCGGACCAGGACGCGATCATCCGGGCCGGTTCGCGCGGGGCGCTCGTGGTGGACGGCGGCCCGGGCACCGGCAAGACGGTCGTCGCCCTGCACCGCGCCGCGTACCTCCTGCACGCCGATCCGCGCCTCGGACACCGGCGCGGCGGCGTCCTGTTCGTCGGCCCGCACCAGCCGTACCTGGGGTACGTCGCCGACGTGCTGCCGAGCCTCGGCGAGGACGGGGTGCGTACGTGCACCCTGCGCGACCTCGTCCCGGAGGGCGCGGCGGCCCTGCCCGAGGCCGATCCGGAGGTGGCCCGGCTGAAGGCGTCGGCGGAACTGGTGCGGGCGGTCGACGCGGCCGTCGCGTTCTACGAGGAGCCGCCCGCCCAGGGCCTGACCGTGACGACCCCCTGGGCGGACGTCCGGCTGACCGCCGCCGAGTGGGCCGTGGCCTTCGAGTCGGCGCCGGGCGTCCCGCACAACGAGGCGCGGGACGCGGTCCTGGAGGAGGTCCTGACGATCCTGGCCGACAAGCACGCGGACCGGCAGGAGGAGGAGGTCCCGGACCACCTGGTCCGCCAGGCGCTGCTGCGCGACCGCGAGCTGATGACGGCCTTCGACCGGGCGTGGCCCCTGCTGGAGGCGGCGGACCTGGTCGGCGACCTGTGGTCCGTCCCGGCCTATCTGCGGACGTGCGCGCCCCGGCTCACCCGCGAGGAGGTGGCCCGGCTCCAGCGCTCCGAGCCCCAGGCGTGGACGGTCTCGGACCTGCCGGTCCTGGACGCCGCCCGGCAGCGGCTCGGCGACCCGGACGCGGCCCGGCGCCGGCGGCGCAACGAGGCGACGGCCGCCGCCGAGCGGGCGCGCCGCGCCGAGGCGATCGACAGCCTGCTGGAGAACGCGGAGATCGACGAGAGCCAGGGCGCGGTGGGGATGCTGCGCGGCCGGGACCTCCAGGACACGCTGCTCGACCCGGACGCGCTGTCCACCGCCGAACCGGACGAGCTGGCGGGCCCGTTCGCGCATGTGGTGGTGGACGAGGCGCAGGAGCTGACCGACGCGGAGTGGCAGATGCTGCTCCAGCGGTGCCCCTCGCGCAGCTTCACGATCGTCGGGGACCGCGCGCAGGCCCGGCGCGGCTTCACCGAGTCGTGGCGGGAGCGGCTGGAACGGGTCGGGTTCGACCGGATCACCCTCTCGGCACTGACCGTCAACTACCGCACGCCGGAGGAGATCATGACGGCCGCGGAGCCGGTGATCCGAGCCGCCCTGCCGAACGCCAACGTCCCGGTCTCCATCCGCAGCAGCGGCATCCCCGTGCGCCGGGGCCCGGTCACGGACCTGCCCGCCGTCCTCGGCACCTGGCTGACGACCCACCCCGAGGGCACGGCCTGCGTGATCGGCGCCCCGGCCGCCTTCCGCCCGCCGTCGCCGCGCGTCCGCGCGCTGACCCCGTCGCTCTCGAAGGGCCTGGAGTTCGACCTCGTGGTCCTGGTCGAGCCGGAGCGCTTCGGGTACGGGGTCGGCGGGGCGGTGGACCGGTACGTAGCGATGACCCGGGCCACGCGGGAGCTGGTGGTGCTGGCGGGGGCGTAGGCCCTCACCGCCCCGGGGCCACCCGCGCCCATACGGTCTTGCCGACGGCCCGCTCGGCGACGCCCCACTCCGCCGCCAGCGCCGCGACCAGGCGCAGCCCGTGCCCGCCCTCGGCGGCGGGCCCGCCCGCGCACAGCTCCGGACGCCGCTCACCGCGTGCGTCCGAGACCTCGACGCGGAACCCGTCTGCCTCGGGGAGCACGCGCAGCTCGAAGTCCCGGCCGGTGACGTGGCCGTGCAGCACCGCGTTGGCGGCCAGCTCGGCCACGACCACCGCCACGTCGTCGGACAGCTCGCACCCGTACGGCACGCCCCAGGCGTCGAGTTGCTGCACGGCGAGGCGTCGGGCGAGGCGGGCGCCCCGCCGGGTCGCGCTGAAGCGCTGGACGAAGTCGGTACCCACACGGGTGATTTCGGCGTTCATGTGACCCAGCGTGTCCGCGTGCTCGTACGCTGACCAGGAGTGACCACACGACTCCACCAAGCTGTACGGGCCTGCCCGACCGGCTGTACGGGGCGTCGGCCGTGACCGGACGGACAGAGGCGGTACGGGGCAGATGACGAACACGCAACGTGAGGAACGGCCGGAGCGCCCGGCCGAGTCGGACGGCACGGCGCACCTGTTCAGGGCGCTGGGCCGCCAGCTGAAGTTCCTGCGCGAACGCGCGGGGATGAGCCAGAAGGAGCTTGCGTCGGCGACGCATTGCGGCGAGGACCTGATCTCCGCGATGGAACGGGGGGTGCGGACCCCGCAGGTGGAGTTCTTGGAGTTGGCCGACCGGGCTCTGAACACGGGGGGCCTGCTTTCGGCAGCGGCGGAGGAGGTGCGGGAGGCGCTGGCGCGGGCGCGGACGCGGCACCCGGGGTGGTTCCGGGACTACGCGCGCTTGGAAGCGGAGGCTGTCGCCCTCCACGACTACAGCAACCAGGCAGTGCCCGGGTTGCTCCAGACCGAGGGGTACGCGCGAGCGCTGTTCGCTCGGCGGCGACCGTTGCTGGACGAAGAGACGATCGAGAAGCGCGTCACCGACCGCATGGCGCGCCAGCACATCTTCGAACAGTGGCCCTTGCCGACGTTCAGCTTCGTGCTCGAAGAGGTCGTGCTGCAGCGGCCAATCGGTGGCCCCGTTGTGCACGCCGACCAGCTCAAGAAGCTCCTGCACGTCGGCCGCATGCGCAACGTGGAGCTTCAGGTGCTGCCCACCGCAACCGAGGAACACCCGAACCTGGACGGGGCGTTCATTCTGCTGACGCCGAAAGGCCGCAAGGAAGTCGCCTACACCGAAGTGCAGGGACACGCACGCCTCATCACCGACCCTGACGAAGTCCGAGTGGTGAGCGAACGCCATGGGATCATGCGGGCGCAGGCACTCACCCCGAGGGAGTCCCTGACCTTGATCGAAAAAATGTGGAGAGACCGATGAGCACTGAGCAACTGCACTGGTTCAAGAGCAGCTACAGCGGCGGCGAGGGCGGCGCATGCATCGAGGTCGCCTACAACTGGCACAAGTCCAGCTACAGCACGGGCGAAGGCGGCAACTGCATCGAGGTCGCGTCCTGCGCGACCGCCGTCCACGTCCGCGACTCGAAGAACGTCCCCGGCCCCCACTTCGACGTGGCGCCCACGGCCTGGTCCGCGTTCGTCACGTACGCGCGCCAGGGCTGAAGAGCCGGACGGCGAGCCCCACCCGGGCGCTCGCCGTCCGCCCGACTCGCCCACGTGACCATCATCGTGATTCACGTCGGCCGCGTCGGCTGAACAGAGACGCGCCCCTAGCCGCCCGGCGTCTCGTCCACCTTGAAGTCCATGTGCACCTTGCTGCCGACCACCGACTTCGCGGTGACCGTGACTCCGTACTGCTTGCCGTCGCCGGCCACCTGGCAGCGGACCGTGGCGCCGACCTTGGCGGGCAGGTCCTCCGGGCAGGAGAAGGCGTCGGGCTGCTTGCCCACCTGGGCGGCGAGGGCGGCCTTGCCCTGGCGGGCGACCTCCGCCTTGGGGACGGAGCCGGACGCGCCGGTGTCGGTGCCCGCCGAGTCGGACGGCTGCGCCGAATCGCTGGGCTGAGGGTCGGCGGAGGCGCTGGAGCCGGCACTCGCGCTGTCGTCCGCCTTGCCGGCCTTGTCGCCGCCGGAGCTGGACGAACACCCCGAGACGAGGAACAGCGCGAGCGTCCCGGCCGCCGCTCCGGCCACCATCCGGCTCCGCACGGACTGCTTCATGGGTCCCCCAAGCATCGATGTACACGCCACGAACTGGCCTGCCAAGCTACCACCGGGGTCCGAACGGGCGACCGAGCCGAGGGCGCGGCCCTCAGGCGTACGTCCACCGCCAGGAGCTTCCGCTCTGGCTGCACCTGATCCGCGCACCGGACGCGTTCGTCGTCACGGCGCCGTGGTCGCTGTTGCGGCAGAACTGGCCCGCGCTGTAGCAGTTGCCCGCGTTGGAGCGGATCGAGCAGGTGCTGGTGGCCTTGGTGCCGCCGCCCCCGGACGAACCGCCGCTCCCTCCGGACCGGGACCCGGAGGACGCCGCCTTGGTGACGGTGGTCGTGACGGTCGGACCGGGCACCTTCACGGTCTTCGTCTCGGTCACCGTGGGCGCCGGTGCGGGGGTCGCGGTCTCGGTCGCCGTGGCCGTGACGGTCACCGTGACCGCGGGCGCCGGTGTGGCGCTCGCCGCCGCGTCGCCCTTCCCGGACTCCGAACAGCCGGCCGCCCCCAGGGCGAGCAGGGCCACCCCGCCGATCCATATCCGCGCGCGCCGGTTCAACGCCTTAGGCATGAAGTCCCCCCACAGGTCTCGGCATATGCCTCATCGAGTGAGGTGACCGTATTACCTCGAACGAGATGTGGGGAAGTTGCGAAGGACGAGTGATCACATTGTGATCAACCGCGGTCCTGCGGCGTGACCGAGGTCGACGGGGTCGGCCCGGTGGAGAGGTGGGTGCAGGTCACCGAGGTGACCGGGCCGCTCGTCACGTTCCGCTGGACCCACCGGCTCGCGGCGCACCGAGGAGGAAGTCCGCGACGCCCCCGACCGCCCGGGCCGGGAGTACGTCTTCGTCGCGCGCCGGACCTGAGCCCAGGTCCTCCCTCAGCCGCTCCGGACCCACCGCGCTACAGGTACGCCGCGTACGCGTCCAGCGTCCGCAGGACCTCCGGTTCCGGGGCCGGGGGCAGCTGGAGGACGACCTCCTCGATGCCCAGGTCCGCGAAGCGGGCCAGCTTGCCGGGGGACGGGAGGACCGCGTACGGGACGACGTGGAGGTCCTTCGGGTCGCGGCCCGCCGCCTCCCAGGCGGTGCGGAGGAGGGGGACGGATGCGGAGAGGCCCCGGCCGCCGATGGGCAGCCAGCCGTCGGCCGACTCCGCGATCCGGTCGAACAGCCTGGGGCCCGCCGCGCCGCCGATCAGGGTGCGGGGGCCCTGCGGGCGGTGCGGCTTCGGGTGGGCCTCGCTGGCGCGGACGGAGCCGAACTCACCCTCGTACGCCGTGGGCCGCTCCGCCCACAGCGCCCGCATCAGCGCGAGGCGCTCGCGGCCCAGGCGGCGGCGGGTGGACCACTCGACGCCGTGGTCGGCGGCCTCCTCGACGTTCCAGCCGTAGCCGATGCCCAGGGTGAAGCGGCCGGCGGAGAGGTGGTCCAGGGTGGCGATCTGCTTGGCCAGGTCGATGGGGTCGTGCTGGGCGATCAGGGTGATGCCCGTGCCCAGGGTCAGCCGCTCGGTGACCGCGGCGGCCTGGGCGAGCGCGACGAAGGGGTCCAGGGTGCGGCCGTACTCACGGGGCAGTTCGCCGCCCGCCGGGTAGGGGGTGTCGCGGCTCACCGGGATGTGGGTGTGCTCGGGCAGGTACAGCCCGGCGAACCCGCGCTGTTCGAGCTGGTGCGCCAGCCGCACCGGGGTGATCGTCTCGTCGGTGAGGAAGATCGTGGTGGCGATCCGCATACGAAGGCACCTCCGTGTTGTCCCGTGAAGGCCAACGTATGCGGTCCGGGCCGCGAAGCCGAGACCGCACGGGGCGGGGCGGCCGGGCAGGTGGTCACCCCGGCCGCCCCGGGGCGTGTCAGCCCTTCGTGGCCGCGTGCATGGCGTACGGCACCTTCGGTGCGTGCATCGTCGCCGGTTCGAACGCCACGGCGGCACCGGCCGAGGCGACCTGCGCGGTGGTGGACGTGCCCGGGTAGAACCAGCGCCAGCTGCCCGGACCGCTCGCGGTGACGGTCGCGGAAAGGCGTCCCGAGCTGGTGGTCTTCACCGTCTTCACGGTCGTGTACGCGCTCGCGCCCGCCTTCCGGAACTGGAGCCGGACGCTCTGGCCCCCGTATCCCCGGTACTTCAGCGCCTCCCAGTCCGCCCGGCTCAGCGTGCCGGTGACCTTGACCTGCTTGCCGCCGGTGAGCGGGCCCGGACCGGTCGCGGCCGTGGTCAGGGTCGCGGCGCGCTTGAGCTTGAACGGGGCGACGCAGTCGAAGATCCAGTAGTCGCCGTCGTTGGCCCGCACGTTGCCGTACGCGCACCAGCCGCCGGCCGCGTCGTTGGCGTTCCGCTCGCTGTTGTAGTCAGGCAGGTACGCGGGGACGAGGTGGACCGTCGCCGTGCACTCCGACGTGGTGGCGCTCAGCTTCTTGCACGACGTGGCGACCGTCTCGACCGGGGCCCCCGCGGTGGACGTCGCGTTGCCCGCGTCGAGCCGGTACAGCTGCTTGACCCCCGAGTCGTCCTTGACCGTCACCTTGACCGGGAACGTCACCGTCCTGCTGATGCCCACGATCACGTTCTTGCCGTTGTTGGTCACCGCCTTCGTGACCCGGATATCCCCCCGCCCCTCGGCGTTGGCCGCCGTCGTGCCGAGCACCGTCATGGCCGCCACGGCGGCCACCGTGCTCCAGAGCACGTGTCTTCGCATGTGTCCCCTCCTCATCGCGGCACCGCCCCGGCTCCCGGGGCGGGCGCGTCGGCACAGCGTAGAGGCGGGATCGTCAGCCCGCGCGACCGGCCACCGGCTCAAGGGCCTCCATCGCCCGCAACCGCTGCTCACAGCACCGCCGCTGCCACACCGCGACCCCCGCCACCGCCACGCCCAGCGCCAGCCAGCCCGCCGGGCCCGCGGCCATGACCACGCCCGTGAGCAGCGGCGGGCCCGCCGACTTCTGGATGGACTGGGACATGCCGGCCACCCCCAGGTAGGCGGGCCGCTCGTCCGGCGGGGCGAGCAGGACGGCCAGTTCCCAGGAGCTGACCGAGCGCATCAGCTCCGCCATCGTGACCAGGACCGCCGCCGCGAGCAGGGCCCCGGCCGCCGCCCAGGTGCCGCACCCGGTGGACGCGGCCAGCAGGGCGCAGGAGACGAAGAGCAGGAGGCCGTACAGCAGCACCGCCCGCACGGCCCTGCGCGGGCCCTCCGCCCTCCGCGACACCGCGAGTTGGAGCAGGACGACCAGCACGGTGTTGATGACCAGGAAGGCCGGGACGAGGGCGTGCGGGGCGGAGGTGCGGTTGACGAGCCAGAGCGGAAGCCCGACGCCGAGCACCGAGTCGTCCAGGTTCATCGGGATGTCGAGGAGCACGAAGCGGAGGTAACCGCCGTCCCGCCAGGGCCCCTTGCCGCGGACCGGCGGCGCGGCGAGCCCGGCGGACAGCACCCGGCCGCCCGGCTCCCCCGTACGCCACACCAGCGCGGCGGCGACGAGGAAGGAGAGCGCGTTGCCGAGGATCAGCGCGCGGTAGGCCTCCGTCGTGCCGGCCGCCAGACCGATCGCGGCGAGTCCGGCGCCCAGCCCGTAACCCGCGTTGGCGGCACTGCGCGACAACGCCTGGTAGGCGGCGCGCCGTTCGCCCGCCGCGCGGGTGGCGAACAGCATCTCCAGGGTCTTGGCGGCCCGGTCCCCCAGGTAGGTCACCGCGACGACGACGAGCAGCGCCTCGAACCGCGTGCAGAGCAGCACCAGCGTGAGCGTGACGAGGCGCAGCAGGTGGCAGCCGACGAGCAGCGGGCGCACCGGGAAGCGGGTCGCGAGGCGTCCGGCGAGGGGTGAGCCCGCGATGCCGGCGACGCCCGCCGTGCCCAGCAGGACGCCGATCTGCTGGGCACTGAGGTGGGTGACGAAGGTGAGGTAGAGGACCGAGGAGGCCGCCCACAGGCCGGTGCCGGTGCGGTCGACGGCAAGGGCGCGCAGCATGATCCGGGCGTCCCTGCCGCCCGGCGGGTCCCGCAACTGGGCCAGCAGACCAGCCTGTTGGCTCCCGCCCCGGACGTACTCCACCTCGTACCCCCAAGTATCTCGACATCAAGAGATCCATCGACGCGCGGAAGCCTGCCCGGATATTCTCTTGATGTCAAGATGCTTGAAAGCGAGATACACGAGGTCGGTGCGGCGGGGGAACGAATCCGCGTCCCGCCTCCTCTGTGGGGTGATCCGGGCGTCCGCCGCCCCCTCACCGAGGAGTCACCATGGCCATCACCCCCCGCGCCGCCGCCCTGACCGTCGCCGGCGTCCTCACCGCCGACGGGCTGCTGCACGTGCTCTGGTCCACCGGGAGCACCTGGCCCGCCGGGGACGCGCGGGCACTCTCGTACGCCGTGCTCGGCATCGACGCCCCGTTCACCCCGCCCGTCGTCCTGCCGCTCGCCGCCGTCCTGTTCGGCGGTGCGGCCCTGGTCACCGCCCGCGCGCGGCTGGGACGCACCCACCGGCTCGGGCGCCTGTTCCAGGCCGGTACGCTCGCCGTCGCCTGCGGCACCGCACTGCGCGGGATCGCCGGGCTCGGCTGGGCGGTGGGGTGGGGCACCGGGCTCGACCCGGCGGCCGGGGACACCTTCCAGCTGCTCAACCGGGGCCTGTACACACCGCTCTGCCTACTGCTCGCCGCCGCAGCGCTCCGGGTCGCGGCCGGAAGGGACTCCGCCACCGCGCTCCAGGAGCCGGCCGGAAAGGAAGCCGCCGCACCCCGTACGGCGGCCGGGAAGGAAGCCGCCGCCCGTGCCCGATGACGCCGACCGCGACCGCGCGCTCCGTCTGGTGGTGGCCGCCCAGCGCGGCGACACGCTCGCCATGAACGACTTGCTGGACGTCCTCACCCCGTACGCCGGCCGCATCTGCGCCCCGATCGCGCTCGCCGACGGGCCGGACGCCGTACAGGAGACCCTCGTCGCCGTCTTCCGGAGCCTGCGCTCGCTGAAGGAGCCGGCCGCGCTGTACGGGTGGGTGCGGGCGATCGCCTGCCGGGAGGCCGTCCGGGTCGCCCGGCGCAGGTCCCGCTCCGTGCCCGCCGACCTCACGGCGCTGCCCCAGCGCGGCGACCCGGAGCTGGCCGCCGACATCGGGGACGTACTGGCCCGGCTGAGCCCCGAGCACCGCGCCGTGCTCGTGCTGCGTGACGTCGAAGGGCTGGACGAGCGGGCCGCCGCCGCCCTGCTCGGACTCCGCGTCGGCACCGTCAAGTCCCGTCTGTCCCGCGCCCGGGACTCCTTCCGGAAGGCATGGACGTCATGACCGACACCCCGCGGTGGCCCGCCGCCGCCCCCCTGGACCCGGTCCGCCGCCTCCACGTCCTCGCGGCCGGGGTGCCCGGCGCCCGCGTCACCACCCGCGAGATCGCCGCGCCCTGCGCCGAGGTGGAGCCCCTGCTCGCCGACATCGACGGCGAACTCGCGCTCCTGGTCCCCGACATGCGGCGGCTGCGGCTGACCCGCGCCGACGGGGACCGGGTCGAGGCGGTGGCCCGCAGCCGGTTCGGGATGCACGCCCGCTTCCACGGGGTGCGGCGGCCCGGCTGGCTGTGGCTCCAGAGCCGTTTCGTGCTCATCGGCATCGCGGCCACGCCGTCGGCCGCCCGCCCCGGGCACACCCTGGTCGCCTTCACGGGCGGGGTGCGGGTGCCGGGACGGGCGGCCCTGGTGCCGGTGGGCGTGCGCAGGGCGGGCCGCAAGGTGCTGGCCCGCCTGGACGCACGCGTCGGCCGGCCGGGGTGAGGGCCCCGGCCGGCCGAGGGGGTCGCTACTTCGGTTCCCGGTCGAACTGCGCCTTGGACCAGAAGTAGCCGAGGACGGCCAGGCCGACGCACCAGGCCACCGCGAGCCACCCGTTGTGGCCGATCTCCGTGCCGAGCAGCAGCCCGCGCAGGGTCTCGATCGCCGGGGTGAAGGGCTGGTACTCGGCGATCGGCCGGAACCAGCCGGGCATCGAGCCCAGCGGGACGAACGCGCTGGAGATGAGCGGCAGCAGGATCAGCGGCATCGCGCTGTTGCCCGCCGCCTCCGCGTTGGGGCTGCCCAGGCCCATGCCCAGGGCGATCCAGGTGAACGCCAGGGTGAAGAGGACGAGGAGGCCGAAGGCGGCGACCCACTCCAGGACCGTGGCGTCGGTGGAGCGGAAGCCCATGGCCACGCCGATGGCCCCGACGAACACCACGCTCATGAGGGTCTGCAGGAGACTCCCCACGACGTGGCCGAAGAGGATGGAGCCCCGGTGGATGGCCATGGTGCGGAACCGGGCGATGATGCCCTCGCTCATGTCGGTGCAGATGGAGACCGCGGTACCGACGGTGGTCGAGCCGATGGTCATGAGCAGGATGCCGGGCACGATGTACGCGATGTACGCGTCGCGGCCCGCGCCGCCGCTCATGGTGTCGCCGAAGATGTAGACGAACAGCAGGAGCATCATCACCGGGGTGAGCAGCACGTTCAGGGTGAGCGAGGGGTAGCGCCGGGCGTGCAGCAGGTTGCGGCGCAGCATCGTGGCCGAGTCGCGCACGGCGAGGGAGAGGGTACTCATCGGACGGACTCCTTGGTCGGGGCGGGGATGGTGGCGGCGGTGCCGGCTTCGGTCTCGGTCAGGGCGAAGAAGACGTCGTCCAGGTCGGGGGTGTGCACGGTGAGCTCGTCCGCCTCGATCCCGGCGGCGTCCAGCCGGTCGAGGATGGAGCGCAGGATGCTCTGCGTACCGTCGCTGGGGAGTTGCAGGGCCAGCGCGGCGTCGTCGCGGACGGCGTCGTCGCCGAGGTGGGCCGCCGCGTCCCGGTAGGCGGCGGGGTCGCTGAACCGCAGCCGGACATGCCCGCCGGGCACGATCCGCTTCAGCTCCTCGGCGCTGCCCTCGGCCACCAGCTTCCCGTTGTGCAGGACGGCGATGCGGTCGGCGAGTTCGTCGGCCTCTTCGAGGTACTGGGTGGTGAGGAAGACGGTGACCCCGTCGCCGACCAGGCCGCGGATCATCTGCCACATGCTGTGCCGGCTGCGCGGGTCGAGCCCGGTGGTCGGCTCGTCCAGGAAGATGACGCGCGGGTTCCCGACCAGGGTCATCGCGATGTCGAGGCGGCGTTTCATGCCGCCGGAGTAGGTGGACGCGGGCTTCTTCGCCGCGTCCGTGAGGTCGAACCGCTCCAGGAGCTCGGCGGTGACCCGCCGCCCCTCGGCCTTGGGCAGGTGGTGCAGGGCCGTCATCAGGAGCAGGTTCTCCTCACCGGTGATCAGCCCGTCCACGGCGGAGAACTGCCCGGTGACGCCGATGGCGGCCCGCACCGCCTGCGCGTCGGTGGCCAGGTCGTGGCCGCCGACGGCGATCGCGCCGGACCCCTCACCGGGTGGGATGAGTGTGGAGAGGATCTTGACGGCGGTCGTCTTGCCGGCGCCGTTCGGACCGAGCAGCGCGAACACCGTTCCGGCCGGGATGCTGAGGTCGATCCCGTCGAGCACGGTCTTGTCGCCGTACGCCTTGCGCAGTCCGTTCACGGTGATGGCCGGGTTCGTCATGGTGTGGCTCCTTCTGCTGTACGGGATGGGGGAGGCGGTCAGAGGCTGCGGGCGGTGATGTCGCCCTTGGTGGCGGTCGCGTGGATGGTCAGGGCCGGCGCGCCGTCGTTCATGAGGGCGTTGTCGATGCGGCCGACGACGGTGCCCGCGTCGAGCACGGCCGGGACACCGCGCGCCGCGACGACGGTGATGTCGCCGAGCTGGGTGCTGAGGGTGAGCTCGCCGCGGGTGGCCTCGTCGACGGTCACGTCACCGCGCTGGGTGCTGAGCTCGCCGGGGCCGGTGAGGCGGCGGACGATGACGGCGCCGTCGTGCGCCGAGATCCGGGCGCTCGCGGCCTCGTCCACCTTGACCGAGCGGTGGCCGCCCTCGAACACGACGTCCCCGAGGCGCCCGACGCCCCGGAACTCGGCGGCGCCGGCCTTCGCCTCGACGTGGGAGCCGGCCGGCAGCTGGACGGTGATCTCGACGGCCCCGGAGTCACCGAGGAGCCGGTTGCGCCCCTCCTTGGCGGCCCGGATGTCGAGGACGCCGTCGGCGTAGGCGACCTCGACGCGCTCGGCGGCCTTGGCGTCCCGGCTCTTGGAGGGGTCGGCCGGCAGGACCTCGACCACGGTGTCGGTGCGGTCGGCGGCGATGAACCGGATGTAGCCGGCCGCGATGTCGACGTGGGCGGTGACGGCGGCGGGGGTGTCGAACTTCGGCATGGTGCGCTCCTTCTGGAATCTGGCGAACCGGGGTGGCTCGCGCTTTCCGATGAGAGAAACGCTACGTTGCATTCACGCACCCGGCAACACACTTGTTGCATTGAAGTCGCGTAATCGCACGTCAAAATAGAGAAGTTGGAGCAATGAGCTCAGGAGTAACGCAACGACCACTCCGCGATTCGTTGCAATGAACTGTTAGCGAACGCTATAGTCGGCGCACCGGCCACCGCACGGCCGCACCCGCGCCACGAAGGAGTACGCGATGCCGGGAGGCAGGCTCACCCAGCAGGAACGCCGCCAGATCGCCCGGGGCCTGGGCGACGGCCTGGCCTACGCCGAGATCGCGAGGCAGCTGGACCGCCCCACCTCGACCATCACCCGCGAGGTGACGCGCAACGGCGGCCCTGTCGGCTACCGCGCCGACGTCGCCCACCGCACCACCGAGCAACGCGCCCACCGCCGGAAGGCCCCCGCCCCCCGCGACACGCGCCCGGGCCCGCAGCCCCACGGCCGGGACGCCGAGGCGGTCCGCGCGTACGAGGAGATGCTGACGACGGTCCTGACGGCCTCGGGCGCCCCGCTGATGATGTCGAGGGTCCTCGCCGCCCTGACCCTCAGCGACACCGGCAGCCTGACCGCCGGCGAACTCGCCGCGCACCTGAAGGTCAGCCCGGCCTCGGTGTCCAAGGCCGTCGCGTTCCTGGAGACCCAGAGCATGGTCCGCCGGGAGCGCGAGGGGCGCCGCGAGCGCTACGTCGTCGACGACGACATCATGCACCAGTCGATGATGGCGAGCGCCCACTCGACGGCCCAGCTCGCCGCGACCGCCCGGGACGGCGTCCCGGTCCTGGGCGCGGACACGGCGGCGGGCACCCGCCTGGAGAACATGGCCCGCTACCTGGACTTCGTCTCCGAGTCGATAGCGCGCGCCGCCGACCAGGCCCGCGCCATCCTGCACACGAAGGCCCCGGACAACCCGGCCTGACGGTGCCTCACTTCCGGTACAGCTCCTCGATCTCCCCCGCGAAGTCCCGCGCGATCGCGTCCCGCTTCAGCTTCAGTGACGGCGTGAGGTGGCCGCCCTCCTCGGTGAAGTCCACCGGGAGCACCGTGAACGTGCGGATCGACTCGGCGCGGGAGACGAGGCGGTTGGCCTCGTCCACCGCGCGCTGGAGCGTGGTGCGCAGTTCCTCGTCGTGGACGAGTTCGCGCATCGGGACGTCCTGCTTCTTGCGCATCCGGCACCAGTGCGCGAGCCCGTCCGCCTCCAGCGTGATCAGGGCCGTGATGAAGGAGCGGTTGTCGCCGACCACCATGCACTGGCTGACCAGCGGATGGGCGCGCAGCCAGTCCTCCAGCGGAGCCGGGGTGACGTTCTTGCCGCCCGACGTGATGATGATCTCCTTCTTGCGGCCGGTGATCGTGAGGTAGCCGTCCTCGTCGAGCGCGCCCAGGTCCCCCGTCGCGAACCAGCCGCCGTCGAGAGCCGGGACCGCCGCACCGCGCCCGGCGTCCCAGTAGCCCTGGAACACCTGCCCGCCGCTGAGCAGCACCTCCCCGTCGTCGGCTATGCGCACGGCGGTGCCGGGCATCGGCCAGCCGACCGTGCCCAGACGGGGCTTGAGCGGCGGGGTGACCGTGGCGGCGGCGGTCGTCTCGGTCAGGCCGTAGCCCTCGAAGATCTCGATGCCGGCGCCCGCGTAGAACGCCGCGAGCCGCCGCCCCAGCGGGGAGCCGCCGCAGATGGCGTACCGGACGTGCCCGCCGAGCGCCGCCCGGATGCGGCGGTAGACCAGCGGGTCGTACAGCGCCCGCGCGGCGCGCAGCCCGAGGCCGGGGCCCGGGCCCGTGCCGTGTTCGGCGGCCTCGACGGCCTGCCCGTACCGCTGGGCGATCCGGGCGGCCCGGTCGAAGGAGGAGGCGCGGCCCATCTTCTCGGCGGTGGCCCGGCCCGTGTTGTAGACCTTCTCCAGGACGTACGGGATCGCCAGCAGGAACGACGGCTTGAAACCGGCCATGTCCGCGAGCAGGTCCTCGGTCCTGATCGACGGCGCGTGCCCGAGGCGGACCCGGGCGCGCAGGCAGCCGATCGCGACCATCCGGCCGAAGACGTGCGACAGCGGCAGGAACAGCAGGGTCGACGCGGGGTACTTGCTCACCGACTTGAAGACCGGGTGCAGCAGCTCGATGGCGTTGTCGACCTCGGCGAAGAAGTTGCCGTGGGTGAGCACGCACCCCTTGGGGCGGCCCGTGGTGCCCGAGGTGTAGATCAGGGTGGCCGGGGTCTCCGGCTCCAGGGTCGCGCGGCGCTCGGCGACGGCGTCGTCCGGGAGATCCCGGCCGAGCTTCTTCAGCCTGCCGAGCGCGCCCGTGTCGAACTGCCAGAGGTGCGCGAGCCCGGCGAGCTGCTTGCGCTCCTGGCTGATGATCCGGCCCTGGTCGGCGGACTCGACCGCGCAGGCCACGGCCCCGGAGTCCTGGAGGATCCAGCGGGCCTGGAAGGCGGACGAGGTCGGGTAGATGGGCACGGTGACCAGGCCGGCCGCCCAGGCCGCGAAGTCGAGCAGCGTCCACTCGTACGTCGTACGGGCCATGATCGCGATCCGGTCGCCGGCGCGCAGCCCTTCCGCGATCAGGCCCTTGGCGACGGCCAGCACCTCGGCGGCGAAGTCGGCGGCGGACACGTCCTGCCAGCCGCCGTCCGGCTGCTTGCGGCTGAGGACGGCTTCGGCGGGGGCCTCGCGGGCGTTGTCGAACGGGATCTCGGCGAGCGATCCGCGCCGGACGGCCGGGGCGAACGCCGGTACGGAGACCTGCCGGACGGTGCCGCGGGCGTCCCGCTCCACCGTCGGCTCGACTAGGGCGGGAACGGTGGGGGCGGGGGAAGGTGCGGGTGGCGTGGACACGTGCGGCTCCTCGGCAAGGGGGACGGGCGGGTTCACTGCTGTCGTACGGCGGTGCGCGGCGCGGCGGGGGTACCTCGTCCTCGCGGCCCCGCCGCGCCGCGCACCGCCCGGCTCACACGCGTTCGAGGATCGCCGTGACGCCCTGGCCGCCCGCCGCGCAGATCGAGATCAGCCCCCGGCCCGGGGCGTCCCGCTCCGCGAGGAGCTTGGCCAGGGTGGCGACGATGCGGGCGCCCGTCGCGGCGAAGGGATGGCCGGTGGCGAGCGAGGAACCCGCGACGTTCAGCCGGTCCCGGTCGACGGGCGCGAGCCCCTGCTTCTCCCAGGCGGCCAGCGTGGCCAGCACCTGGGAGGCGAACGCCTCGTGGATCTCGACGAGGTCGAAGTCCTCGATACCGAGACCGGCCCGCTCCAGCAGCCGGGGCACGGCGTACGCGGGCGCCATCAGGAGCCCGTCCTCGCCGTTCACGTAGTCCACCGCGGCGGTCTCGTACAGCGAGAGGTACGCCTGCGGTTCGAGCCCGTGCGCCTCGGCCCACTCCTCGCTCGCCAGGAGCACGGTCGCGGCGCCGTCGGTGAGCGGCGTCGAGTTGCCCGCGGTCATCGTCGCGTCGGGACGGCCGGTGCCGAACACGGGCTTCAGCGTGGCGAGTTTCGCCTCCGTGGAGCCCGGCCGCAGGTTCTGGTCGCGCTCCAGGCCCTGGTACGGGACGACGAGGTCGTCCAGGAAGCCCCGTTCGTACGCGGCGGCGAGCCGCTGGTGGCTGGTGGCGGCGAGGCGGTCCTGCTCGGCGCGGCCGATGTCCCACTGCCGGGCGGTGAGCGCCGCGTGGTCGCCCATCGAGAGCCCGGTGCGGGGTTCGGCGTTGCGCGGGATGTCCGGGACGAGGTGCCGGGGCCGTACGCCCGTGAGGGCCTTCGCGCGGGCGCCCGCCGACTTGGCGCGCCGGACGGAGAGCAGCAGCCGGCGCAGTTCGTCGTTGACGCCGAGGGGGGCGTCGCTGGTGGTGTCCGTGCCGCCCGCGATCGCGGAGTCGATCGCCCCCAGCATGATCTTGTTCGCGGCGGCGATCACCGCCTGGAGGCCGGTGCCGCACGCCTGCTGGACGTCGTACGCGGGGGTGCGCGGGTCGAGCCGCGAGCCGAGGACCGTCTCGCGGGCCAGGTTGAAGTCGCGGCTGTGCTTGAGGACCGCGCCCGCCGCGAACTCGCCCACGCGCTCGCCGTGGAGCCCGAACCGGTCGACCAGGCCGTCGAGCGCGGCGGTCAGCATCTGCTGGTTGGAGACCTGGGCGTAGGGCCCGTCGGAGCGGGCGAACGGGATGCGGCTGCCGCCGATGACCGCGACGCGGCGGGGCTGCGGGAGTGCGAGGGGAATCAACTCGACCAACTCATCTCGACCAGCTCCTGACTCTTGAGTAACCTTACTCCAGAGTAAATCTACGACCGAGCAGGGAGTCTGGACAATGGCCGACCGCTATCTGCACCTGACCGGCACGGCACCCGGCAAGTTCCTCACCCGGAAACTCGGTCTCCCGCAGCCCGCCCGGCTGCGCCGCTGGACCCTGGAGACACCGACGCTCACCGGCCCCGTCCTCCACCTCACCGCGGGCCCGTCCGCGATCACCGAGGAGGTGGCCGCGCTCCTCACCGCCACCGGCCTGGAGGTCGTCGCCCGCGCGGACCGGCCCGCCGCCCTCGTGCTCGACGCCACCGCCGTCGACACCGCCGCCGGGCTCGGGGCCGTGCACGCCGCCCTCCACCCGGTCGTCCGCTCGCTCACCCCCGGCGGCCGGGTCGTCGTCCTCGGGGTGCGGCCCTCGCCGGAGGACCACCACCAGGCCGCCGCCCAGCAGGCCCTGGAGGGCTTCACGCGCTCGCTCGGCAAGGAGATCGGCAAGGGCGCCACCGTGCAGCTGGTCCGGATCGCCCCGTCCTCCGTCGCCTCCGCCGAGTCCACCCTGCGCTTCCTGCTCTCGCCCCGGTCCGCGTACGTCAGCGGCCAGGTCATCGAGGTCACCGACGCCGCCCCCGACCCGGTCCGCGACTGGGCCGCCCCGCTCTCCGGCCGGACCGCCCTCGTCACCGGCGCCGCCCGGGGCATCGGGGCCTCCGTCGCCTCGGTCCTGGCCCGCGACGGCGCCCAGGTCATCTGCCTGGACGTGCCCCAGGCCCAGGACGACCTGGTCCGCACCGCCGACCGCCTCGGCGCCACCGCGCTCCCCCTCGACATCACCGCCGAGGACGCCGCCGACCGCATCGCCGCCGCCGCGCCTACCGGCCTGGACGTCCTCGTCCACAACGCCGGCATCACCCGCGACCGGCGGCTCGCCAACATGGCCGCCGATCGCTGGGCCCAGGTCATCGACGTCAACCTGGACAGCGTCCTGCGCACCACCGACGCGCTGCTGAAGGCGGGCACGGTCAACCGGGGCGGCCGGATCGTCGCCACCGCCTCCATCGCGGGCATCGCCGGCAACAACGGCCAGACCAACTACGCGGCCAGCAAGGCCGGCGTCATCGGCCTCGTCCGCTCCCTGGCCCCGCGCGCCGCCGCCGAGCACGGCGTCACCGTCAACGCGGTGGCCCCCGGCTTCATCGAGACGAAGATGACCGCCGCCGTCCCGCTCCTCATCCGCGAGGCGGGCCGCCGGATGAACTCCCTCGCGCAGGGCGGCCTCCCGGTCGACGTCGCCGAGACCACCGCCTGGTTCGCCCAGCCCGCGTCCGCCGCCGTCAACGGCCAGATCGTCCGGGTCTGCGGCCAGAGCCTGCTGGGGGCGTGACCCGATGAGCCTGACCCTCTCCCTGGCCCGGGGCGCCCTCACCTCGCCCTTCAAGCGGGCCGGACGTCCCGGCGCCACCCTCCCCGCCGGCCGCCTCCGGCTGCCCGCCGCGCCCCTCGCCCCCGGACGCCTCGCCGCGTACCGCACGCTCTGCGGCTTCCCGGCGACCGGGCCGCTGCCGGTGACGTACCCGCACGTCCTGGCGTTCCCGCTGGCCATGCGGCTGATGACCCGCCGCGACTTCCCGCTCCCGGTGACGGGCCTCGTCCACACCTGGATCGAGATCACCGCCCACCGCACCCTGCGGCCGGAGGACCTGCTCGAACTCACCGTGTACGCGGAGAAGCTGAGCCCGCACCGGCGCGGCACCGAGGTCACCGTGGTGACCGAGGCGCGCCTCGCGGACGAGCTGGTGTGGGAGTCCCGCAGCGGCTACCTGTCCCGGCACGCGACGCGCACGGAAGCGCCGGCCCCGGGGGCACCCTCGGCGCCGCTCCCCGCCGTCGCCGAGTGGCGGCTGCCCGGCGACCTCGGGCGGCGGTACGCGGCGGTCTCCGGCGACCGCAACCCGATCCACCTCCACCCGCTGACCGCCCGGCTCTTCGGCTTCCCCCGGGCCATCGCCCACGGCATGTGGACCGTCGCCCGCTGCCTGGCCGAGATCCCGGACCCGGCCACTCTCCGCACCGTGCGGACCGACTTCCGCGCCCCGGTCCTGCTGCCCGGCACGGTCACGTACGCCACCGACTCCACGGCGTTCGAGCTGCGCGGCGGCGAGGACGGGGCGCGGGTGCACCTCACCGGCACTACGGGCTAGGCGCCTGCCACGGGCGGCCGTTCATCAGGTTCTCCAGGCCCGCCCAGGAGAAGTTCATCATCGTGGCCGCCGCCTCCCGGGCCGAGACGCCCGGGGTCTCGTTGGCCCAGCCGGCCAGCGCCTCCGCCGCGCCCACCAGGGCCTGCGCGAGGCCCGCCACGTCCCGGTCCGGGAGCGCCGGGTCGTGGTGCGCCTCGCGGGCGGCGGCGCCGATCAGACCGGTCACGAACGCGACGATCTCCTCACGCATCACGTTGACCTCGGTGGCGAACGGCTCCCCGTGGGTCCGCGCCTGCCGGTACAGCACCGCCCAGCCGTCCGGGTTCTCCGCGGTGTGCGTGAAGAACGCCCGCAGCCCCTCCCAGAGCTGCCGGTCGGCCGGGAGGCCGGGCTCGACGCCCCCCTGGACGGCGGCCAGCAGCGCCCGCGCCTCGCGCCGGATGCACGCGGTGAACAGCTCGTCCTTTGAATTCAGGTACAGGTAGACCAAGGGCTTGGACACCCCGGCCAGCTCGGCGATCTCGTCCATCGAGGCGGCCCGGTACCCCCGCTGCCCGAACGTCTGCACCGCGGCGTCCATCATCTGCTGCTCGCGCACGGCGCGCGGCATCCGCTTGTTCCGCACAGCACCCACGTCGACTCCCTCCCGTACTCCCCGGTAAGGGTACGGGGCCGCGCCCCGGCGCCCGTCGTGCACCGCACGCCCGAGGGCCCCTCCTCCGCGTGGAGAAGGGGCCCTCGGGTGATGCCGGGCGGGATCAGGCGGCGACCGGAACGCGCTCCGGCTCCGTGTCGCGGATCTCCTCGTCCTCGTCCACCGGGGAGGCGGAGGCCGAGTTGTACGCGTCGTGGTCCAGGATCTTCTCCCGGGCCGAGACGAGCACCGGGACGAGCGCCTGGCCGGCCACGTTGGTGGCGGTGCGCATCATGTCCAGGATCGGGTCGATGGCCATCAGCAGGCCGACACCCTCCAGCGGGAGGCCCAGGGTCGACAGGGTCAGCGTCAGCATGACCGTGGCGCCGGTCAGACCGGCGGTGGCCGCCGAACCGATGACCGAGACGAACGCGATCAGGACGTAGTCACCGACACCCAGCTGCACGTCGAAGATCTGCGCGATGAAGATCGCGGCGAGCGCCGGGTAGATCGCGGCGCAGCCGTCCATCTTGGTGGTGGCGCCGAACGGGACGGAGAAGGAGGCGTACTCCTTCGGGACGCCCAGGCGCTCGGTGACCTTCTGGGTGACGGGCATGGTGCCGACCGAGGAGCGCGAGACGAACGCCAGCTGGATCGCGGGCCAGGCGCCCTTGAAGAACTGGAGCGGGCTCAGCTTCGCGACGGTGGCGAGCAGCACGGGGTAGACGACGAACAGCACCAGGGCGCAGCCGATGTAGACGTCGGCGGTGAACGTCGCGTACTTGCCGATCAGGTCCCAGCCGTAGTCGGCGATCGCGTAGCCGATGAGGCCGACGGTGCCGAGCGGGGCGAGGCGGATGACCCACCACAGGGCCTTCTGAAGGAGTTCCAGGACGGCTTCGCTGAGGGTGAGGATCGGCTGGGCCTTCTCACCGAGCTTGAGGGCGGCGATGCCGGCGACGGCGGCCATGAAGACGATCTGGAGGACGTTCAGCTCGGCGAACGGCGTGATGACGTTGTCCGGGACGATGCCGGTCAGGAAGTCGAGCCAGGAGCCGGCGTGCTCGGGGAGCTTGCCGTCCTTCGGGGTGAGGCCGGTGCCGGACCCCGGGTTGGTGACCAGGCCGATCGCGAGGCCGATGGCCACGGCGATCAGCGACGTGATCATGAACCAGAGCACGGTGCGGCCGGCCAGCCGGGCGGCGTTGTTGACCTTGCGCAGGTTGGTGATCGACACCACGATCGCGAAGAAGACGAGGGGCGCGACGGCCAGCTTCAGCAGCTGGACGAAGATGTGGCCGACCTTGTCGAGCGTGGTGTACAGCCAGTCGATGTCCTGGCTGCGGGCGAGCCAGCCGAGCAGGACGCCGAGAACCAGACCGGCGACGATCTGGGCCCAGAACGGGACCTTCGGTATGCGGAAGCCGGAGCCCGCGGGCTTCTCGGCGGTGGACGCGGGGTTCGCGGACACGGACACACTCCAGATGTGACGCATCGGGACGCACGGGGACGGTGTGCGGGGGACGGGGGTGCGGCGCCCGCGTCAGGGGCGGCGCCGCTGCATGGTGCCGGTATCAGACGTTGCGGCAACAGACCGCGGACATACAGCGGCAGAGATCGACGTGAAGGCGCTCCACGAGCGGGACGCTCGTGGCAGATCGGAGGCGCACATCAGTCTTCATGCCGAACACGTTAACACTTGAACTTTGAGAACCTCAAAGGTCTTCTTTGGTACGAGAGAGCGCTCCACCCCCGCCCCCAACCGCCCCGGAATCCCCAACTCCGCGTCAGGGCACGAAAAACCCCAGTACAGGAGCGACTGCTCCCGTGCTGGGGTTCGACGGAGAAAGGTGCGGAGTGTGAGGAAGCTTACATTCCCCTTACGTACCCGTTACGGGGTCACGCCGTCCTCACGCGTGCGGTTGGCCTCCAGGCGGGCCTTGGCGCGGTCGACGGAGGAGACGATCTGCTGGGACATCTCGTCGCGCTGCTTGCGCAGCAGGACGAAGCTCAGCGGCGCGGACAGCACCAGGGCGAGCAGGATGACCCAGACGACGTTGGACCCGCCGACCCCGGACGGCACCAGTCCGAAGTGGACGGCGACGGCGGCGACGACGAGGCAGCCGACGAAGATGCTGAGACGCATCGCGGTGTACCGGATCGTTGCGCTCGGCTTGGCAGCGGACACAGCTGGCCTTCTCTCTACGTACGACAGTCCTGCCCGACCAGTGAAGCATGCCCCGCAATCGATCGATTCGCTGGGCCGCTTCCCGGGCGCTCAGCCCAGCGGCAGCAGCATGAAGATGTCGTCCCGGTCGTCGCCCTCGGCCACCCGGATCGCGCCGGGCACGCGCCCGACCTCCTTGTAACCGCAGGCGGCGTAGAAGCGGTCGGCGCCGGTGCCGCCCCGGCAGGTGAGCCGGACCGCCTCGATGCCCTCGGTCGCGCGCGCCGCGTCCGCGACGACGGCCATCAGGTCGCGGCCGTACCCCTTGCCCTGGTGGCGGGGGTGGACCATCACCGTGTACGCCCACAGCCAGTGCCGCATCAGCCGGTGCGTGTTGAGCGTGAGGAACGCGGTGGCGGCGACGCGCCCCTCCTCGTCGTGACCGACGACCAGCCGGGTCCGCCCCTCGGTCAGGGCCACCTGGTGCTTGAGCAGCTCCGGCCGGATGTCCTCCTCCGACACCGGCGGCACGAAGCCCACCGCACCGCCCGCGTTGGAGACATCGGCCCAGAGCGTGACGATGCCGTCGCGCACGGGACGGCCGAACGCCGGGTCCACCTCAAATGTAAGAGCCATGGATGCAGATTAACTATTACACCCCGCATGCTCAAACGGCGTCCGGAACGCGAGAAAGCTCCGGCCGGGGACGGTGGCCGGAGCTTTCGAACGTGCGGCGTCGCGCGCGCGGCGCGCGCCGGGGTCAGACCCGCATCGGCTGCGGCGACTCACGCCGCTCCGCGTCCGGGCCCGGGTACTCGCGGATGATCTCGTACCGGGTGTTGCGCTCCACCGGCCGGAAGCCGGCGTCGCGGATCAGGTCGAGCAGGTCCTCGCGGGTCAGCTTGTTGGGCGTGCCGTAGTTGTCCGCGTCGTGCGTGATCTTGTACTCGACGACCGAGCCGTCCATGTCGTCCGCGCCGTGCTGGAGGGCGAGCTGGGCGGTCTGCACGCCGTGCATCACCCAGAACACCTTGACGTGCGGGACGTTGTCGAACAGCAGCCGGGAGACGGCGAAGGTCTTCAGCGCCTCGGCGCCGGTCGCCATCGTGGTCCGCGCCTGGAGCTTGTTGCGGACCTTGCCGTCCTTCATGTCCACGAAGTCGTGCTGGTAGCGCAGCGGGATGAAGACCTGGAAGCCCCCGGTCTCGTCCTGGAGCTCACGCAGCCGCAGCACGTGGTCGACGCGGTGCCGGGGCTCCTCGATGTGCCCGTACAGCATGGTCGCCGGCGTCTTCAGCCCCTTCTCGTGGGCGAGCCGGTGAATGCGCGACCAGTCCTCCCAGTGGGTGTCGTGGTCCACGATGTGCTGGCGGACCTCCCAGTCGAAGATCTCCGCGCCGCCGCCGGTCAGCGACTCCAGACCGGCCTCGATCAGCTCGTCCAGGATCTCCGACGCGGAGAGCTTGGAGATGGTCTCGAAGTGGTGGATCTCGGTGGCGGTGAACGCCTTCAGGGAGACCTGCGGCAGCGCCTCCTTGAGCGCGCTGAGCGAGCGCGGGTAGTAGCGCCACGGCAGGGACGGGTGCAGCCCGTTGACGATGTGCAGCTCGGTGAGGTTCTCGCCCTCCATCGCCTTGGCGAGCTTCACCGCCTCCTCGATGCGCATGGTGTACGCGTCCTTCTCCCCCGGCTTGCGCTGGAAGGAGCAGTACGCGCACGAGGCGGTGCACACGTTCGTCATGTTGAGGTGACGGTTGACGTTGAAGTGGACGACGTCGCCGTTCTTGCGCGTCCGCACCTGGTGGGCCAGCCCGCCCAGCCAGGCCAGGTCGTCGGACTCGTAGAGCGCGATCCCGTCCTCGCGGGTCAGCCGCTCACCGGCTTCGACCTTCTGCTCCAGTTCGCGCTTGAGTCCCGCGTCCACCAGTGCTCCTCAATTCCTCGCCGTACCGAACCCGCCCACCGTACGCCTAGCCCTCCTCGGGGAGGTCCCCGACCCGGTTCTCCCACTTGGTGGAGAGCACGACGGTGGTACGGGTGCGCGAGACGCCCTTGGTGGAGCTGAGGCGGCGGATCGTCTTCTCCAGCCCGTCCACGTCACCCACCCGGACCTTGAGCATGTACGAGTCGTCGCCCGCGATGAACCAGGCGTCCTCGATCTCCGCGAGGTCCTTCAGCCGGTGCGCCACGTCCTCGTGGTCGGCGGCGTCGGAGAGCGAGATGCCGATGAGGGCCGTGACCCCGAGGCCGAGCGAGGCCGCGTCGACGGTGGCGCGGTAGCCCGTGATGACACCGGCGGATTCCAGCCGGTTGATGCGGTCCGTGACGCTGGGCCCGGAGAGCCCGACGAGCCGCCCGAGCTCGGCGTACGAGGCCCTGCCGTTCTCCCGGAGGGCCTGGATGAGCTGCCTGTCCACCGCGTCCATGTGACTGAAACCTTCCATTGTTCAGCAGTACCGCGAGTCTACGTGTAGAATCCAAGGCACGCAGGCATTTGAGCCTGCAAATCTTCTCGCACAACCAAAAATCGCTTACGAATCTTCAGGAGTGACGACACCGTGTACACGATCGAGATGGCCTACGCCCGGATGCGCGAGCTTCAGGACCTGGCCAACCGCTCGCGTGCCCACCGCCCCGCCGCCGCCCTCGGGGCCGACCGCACCCGCGGCCCCCGACGCGCGCCCAAGAAGCGCTGACCCCACCGGATCAGCCCGGGGAGCCGCCCCCCAGCTCCCCCTCCCAACGGCGGTACAGCCGGTGCGGCACACCCGCCGCGTCCAGCACCCGCCCCGCGACGAAGTCCACCAGATCCTGGATGTGCGTCGCCCCCGCGTAGAAGCCCGGCGAGGCGGGCAGCACGACCGCGCCCGCCTCGTCCAGGGCCACCAGCTGCTTCAGCGTCTGCCCGCTCAACGGGGTCTCCCGGACCGCGACCACCAGCTTCCGCCGCTCCTTGAGCGTCACGCTCGCCGCCCGCTGCAACAGGTCCTTCGACAGCCCCAGCGCCACCCCCGCCACGCAGGCCGTCGAGGCCGGGACGATCAGCATCCCCTTCGCCGGGTACGACCCCGAGGACGGCCCCGCGGCCAGATCACCGGCCGCCCAGTGGCGTACGCCCGACAGGTCCACGTCGAAGGTCTCCGGCTTCCCGTCCGCCCCCCGCGCCAGCCAGGCCGCCAGGTCCTCGCGCCAGTGCGCGTCCCGGTAGGCGATCCCCGTCTCGTCCAGGAGCGTCAGCCGCGAGGCCCGGCTCACGACCAGGTCCACGCTCTCCCCCGCCGCCAGCAGCCCGCGCAGCACCGCGGCGGCGAAAGGCGTGCCCGAAGCGCCGGAAACCCCGACAATCCAAGGCATTCGCTGCTGCTGACTCACTGAAGACCGGGAATCCACACCCCCGAGCCTATCCGGCACACCGGACGCGGAACTGTCCGAGGGGCCCGGCGTCAGCCGGCAGGGCCACCTCTTCGGGCTCATGGGCGGGTGGTGGCGGCCTTCGCGCCGCGCCGCCCCACCGCCCCGGGCGCGCTCACACCGTGAGGCCGCGCACCACCAGGTCCAGCAGCGCGCACACGAACAGCGCTATGCCGATGAAGCCGTTGACCGAGAAGAACGCCCGGTTCAGCCGGGACAGGTCGTGCGGGCGCACCACCCGGTGCTCGTACACGAAGGCGACCGAGACGATCACCATGCCGATCCAGTAGAAAACCTCCGCGTCCGTGGCGAGGCCGAACCAGACCAGCAGGCCCGTCGTCACCACGTGGCACACCCGCGCGCCCCACAGCGCGGCCGGGATGCCGAAGCGCGCCGGGAAGGACAGCACCCCGTGCGCCCGGTCGGCCTGCACGTCCTGGCAGGCGAAGATCAGGTCGAAGCCGCCGATCCAGATGCCGACGGCCAGCCCCAGGATCACCGCGTCCCACGACCAGCTGCCGGTCACCGCCAGCCAGGCCCCGACCGGGCCCATGGCCTGGGCGAGCCCCAGGATGGCGTGCGGGAAGTTCGTGAACCGCTTGCCGTACGGGTAGACGACCATCGGGATCACCGCGACCGGTGCCAGCGCCAGGCAGAGCGGGTTCAGCAGGGCCGCGGCCCCGAGGAACACGACGACGGCGACGAGCGCGCCCGTCCACGCCGACTTCACCGACACCGCACCGGTCACCAGCTCACGGCCCGCGGTGCGCGGATTGCGGGCGTCGATCTCGCGGTCGATGATCCGGTTCGCGGCCATGGCGAACGTCCGCAGCCCGACCATCGCGACCGTGACGAGCAGCAGCGTGACCCACTGGATCTCCCCGCCGTCGAGGAACATCGCGGTGAGGGCGGCGATGTACGCGAAGGGCAGCGCGAAGACGGAGTGCTCGATCATCACGAGCCGCAGGAACGCCTTCACCCTGCTGTTCGGTTGTGCGGGCCCCGATCCCAGGGTCGCTTCGGCGGTGCTCACAGGCCGTATTCCTTCCACCGGCGGTCCACCAGGGCCGCCGTCTCCGGGTCCGACTCGACCATGTCCGGCCAGCCCCCGTCTCGCGTGTACCCCTCCTCGGGCCACTTCCTCGTCGCGTCGATGCCCGCCTTGCCGCCCCAGAACTGCTGGTACGAGGCGTGGTCGAGGTGGTCGACGGGACCCTCGGTGACCACCAGGTCGCGGGCGTAGTCCGTGTTGCCGAGGGCCCGCCAGGACACCTCGTGCAGGTCGTGGACGTCGCAATCCGAGTCCACGACGACGATCAGCTTCGTCAGCGACATCATGTGCGCGCCCCAGATGGCGCTCATGACCTTCTGCGCGTGCTTCGGGTACTTCTTGTCGATCGAGACGATCGCGCAGTTGTGGAAGCCGCCGGACTCCGGCAGGTGGTAGTCCACGATGTCCGGCACGATGATCTTGAGCAGCGGCAGGAAGAACCGTTCGGTGGCCCGCCCGAGCGGCCCGTCCTCGGTCGGCGGCCGGCCCACCACGATGGACTGGAGCAGGGGCCGCTTCCGCATGGTCACGCAGTCGATCGTCAGCGCGGGGAACGGTTCCTGCGGGGTGTAGAACCCGGTGTGGTCGCCGAACGGCCCCTCGGGCAGCGTCTTGCCGGGCTCCAGCCAGCCCTCGATGACCACCTCGGCGTTGGCCGGCACCTGGAGCGGCACGGTCTTGCAGTCGACCATCTCGATCCGCTTGCCCTGGATGAACCCGGCGAACAGGTACTCGTCGATGTCCCCGGGCAGCGGCGCGGTGGAGGCGTACGTGACGGCGGGCGGCGCGCCGAACGCGATGGCGACGGGCAGCCGCTCCCCGCGCCGGGCGGCGACCTGGTAGTGGTTGCGGCTGTCCTTGTGGATCTGCCAGTGCATCCCGATGGTGCGCCGGTCGTGCCGCTGGAGCCGGTAGAGCCCGAGGTTGCGGACGCCGGTCTCCGGGTGCTTGGTGTGCGTCAGCCCCAGGTTGAAGAAGGAGCCGCCGTCCTTGGGCCAGGTGAACAGCGCGGGCAGCCGGTCCAGGTCCACGTCGTCGCCGGTGAGGACGACCTCCTGGACGGGCGCGTTCTCGCCCTTCACCTTCTTCGGCGGCACGTGCACCATCGACCCGAGCTTCCCGAAGGCCTCCCGCACGCCGACGAAGCCGTGCGGCAGCTCGGGCCTGAGCAGCCCGCCGATCTTCTCGCTGATCTCCCCGTAGGACTTCAGCCCGAGCGCCTTGAGCAGCCGCTTGTCGGTGCCGAAGACATTCATGGCCAGGGGCATCGAGGACCCCTTGACGTTCTCGAAGAGCAGCGCGGGCCCGCCGGCCTTGTTCACCCGGTCGACGATCTCACCGACCTCCAGGTAGGGGTCGACCTCGGCCTTGATGCGCTTGAGCTCGCCCTCGCGCTCCAGAGCCCGGAGGAGGGATCGAAGATCGTCGTAAGCCATGGGGACAAGTTTGACATCCTCCCCCACGGAGGCCGTCAGGGCTCCCCGCGTCAGCCGTCGACCGCCGTCCGGTCAGCCCGGCATCGGCACCCCGCGAACGCGGTCGGGCTCCGCGTCCGGTCCCGCCCTCTCCGCACACCGCAGCCGCATGGGCGACCGAGCGCCACACGGGGGAATCCCTGGCCGGATCGCGCCTGTTCGCCTCCGCGCCGGCGGCCGAACCGCACCCGGAGCTGCTCGCCGCCGGTTCCCACCTGCTCGCCGTGGGCCGTAGACGACACCCGCTACCCTGGGCCCTTCACCGGGGCGGGGGAATGCCCCGCCCACTCTCTTCGGGGGGACTTTTCCACCATGTTCCGGGCCCTGATCTACCTTCTGCCGCTGGCACTGACGATCTTCGCGTTCATCGACTGCCTGAACACCCCGGAGGACGAGGCCAAGCACCTGCCGAAGATCGCCTGGGTCTTCATCATCCTGCTGTTCTGGATCGTCGGCCCGATCGTCTGGCTGGCCGCCGGCAAGGTCCGCCAGGCGCCCGCCGGAGGCCGTACGCCCTCGGAGTGGCACCGCAACCACCGTCAGCAGTGGGTGGCTCCGGACGACAACCCGGACTTCCTGAAGTCGCTGAAGGAGGAGAACAAGAAGGACGAGGCGCTCCTCAAGGACTGGGAGGCGGACCTGCGCCGCCGCGAGGACGAGCTGAAGCGCCGTGAGAACGGCACCGAGGAAGCCTCCTAGGACCTGTCCTGGGCGGCACCCGCCGGGTCCAGGATCCGGGCCAGCGTGCGGCGGCCCAGCGCGCTCATCGGCGGATTGCTCTCCGCGTAGTACCAGACCAGGCCCATCGCCTGCTCGAACGCCCACGCCCTGCCGCGCTCCCACTCCAGGTCGTCGCAGCCCAGCGCCCGCCGGAACACCTCGCGCGGGCCCGGGCCCAGCAGGTGCCAGGCGCCGACCAGGTCCAGCGCCGGGTCGGCCGGGCCGAAGCCGCCGGTGTCGAGCACGCCGCCGAGCCGGCCGCCCAGGACCAGGACGTTGCCGGGGATCAGATCGCCGTGGCTCATCACGTCGGGGCTCGTGCGCGGCAGCTCCCGGAAGCCGGCCCACAGCGCGCGCAGCGGTACCGCGTCGAGCAGGCCCTCGCTCTCCTCGAAGCACGTGGCCATCCAGCCGTCGTGGTCGGCGATCGCCCCGCCGCGCCCCCGGCCGCCGAAGGAGCGGCCCCCCGTGCCGGCGTCCCGGAGGCCGGCGACGAAGTCCGCGAGGTCCTGGGCGAAGGCGTCGGAAGCGGCCGGGTCGGCGTCGAAGGCGTTGGTCCCGGGCAGCCAGGTCTGGACGGCCCAGGGCATGGGGTAGCCGGCGCCGGGCGCGCCGAGGGCGACCGGTTCCGGGACGGGGAAGCGGGAGACGCGCGCCAGCTCCGCGGCCGCCCGGGCCTCCTGTTCCAGGGCTGCCAGCGCCTCGGCGGGGTCGTTCCCGTGCAGCGGGAAGCGGGCGGAGAGGCCGTCACCGATGCGGAAGATGGTGTTCATCGTGCCGGTGGAGGCCAGGGGTCGGACGGCCTCGCCGGCCCACTGCGGGAACTGGTCGCGGATCAGGGCCGCGACGGTCTCGGCGGTCACGTCCACCTGGTCGTCGTGCATGGTCACGTGCTGCCCCTCCCCCGGGGAACGACCGCTGCCCGCCCCGGCGGACCGGTGGCGGGCAGGCGGTGCAGCGGTGTGCGTCAGACGCCGGCGTACGAGTGCTTGCCGGTGACGAAGATGTTGACGCCGTAGTAGTTGAACAGCCAGCAGCCGAAGGCGACCAGGGCCAGGTAGGCGGCCTTGCGGCCCTTCCAGCCGGCGGTGGCGCGGGCGTGCAGGTAGGCGGCGTACGCGACCCAGGTGATGAAGGACCAGACCTCCTTGGGGTCCCAGCCCCAGTAGCGGCCCCAGGCGTCGCCCGCCCAGATCGCGCCCGCGATGATCGTGAACGTCCACAGCGGGAAGACGGCCGCGTTGATCCGGTACGAGAACTTGTCGAGGGTCGACGCGGACGGCAGCCGGGAGAGCACCGACTGCGCGAAGGAGCCGGGCTCCTGGCCGCTCGCGAGCTTGTTCTCGTAGCTGTCGCGGAAGAGGTAGAGCAGGGTGCCGACCGCGCCGATGTAGAAGACGGCGCCGCAGATGATGGCGGTGGAGACGTGGATCCACAGCCAGTAGGAGTGCAGCGCGGGCACCAGTTGGTCGCTGGAGGTGTAGAGGACCGTGGTCGCGATGCCGAGGTCCAGCAGGACGGTGGTGACGAGCAGCAGCCCCATCCAGCGGACGTTCTTCTTCAGCGCGAGCAGGATCAGGTACGCGCCGACCGCCACCGTGGAGAAGGTGATGGAGAACTCGTACATGTTGCCCCAGGGCGCGCGCTGCACCGACAGCGCGCGGGCGACGACGCCGCCGGCCTCGACCAGGAACGCGAGGACGGTCAGCGAGACCGCCATCCGCCCGTAGAGGTCGCCCTTGAACGTGCCGCCGGCGGCGCCGGGCCCGTCCGGTACGTCACGCGAGCCGGCTGCGGACCGGGTGATGACCTTGGGCTTCTCCAGGACGGCGGTGCCCCCGCCCTTGGCGGCGACCTGGACCTTCACCGTGCCGGCCGCCGCGGCGGCCTCCTCGGTGGTGAGCGCGGCGGCGGTGCGGCCCACCTTGCTCCGGCTGCCGAACACCCACTCCGCGATGTGCGCGAAGAAGGCCAGGGTGTACACGGCCATCGACGAATAGATCAGCACATTGCTGGTGTGTGCCAGATTCTCGTTGGTTGCGGCGGCGAGATTCACTTCTCAGCCCCTTCGGCGGGTTCTACGGAGGACGCCTCGGCGACGTCGCTGTCGGTGCCGGGCGCGGTGGGCGCCTCGGCGTTGAGCGTGACCGCGAGGTCGGCCAGCTCCTCGGGAAGCTTCGCGGACTCGCTGCGGCCGAGCCCGGCCATCTCGACCACGGTGACGCCGTCGGCGCCGCGCACGGCCCGGATCCAGACGCGTCGGCGCTGGATGAACAGGGAGCCGGCGAGGCCGGCGATGGCGGCCACGGCGCCGGTGAGCGCCCAGCCGCTGGCGGGCTGTTCGGAGATCTGGAAGCTCGCCCACTCCTGGAGGCCCTCGAAGGTGATGGAGCCGGCCCCGTCGGGCAGCTTCATCGTCTCGCCGACGAGGAGGCGCTGCTTGAGCTGCTTGCCGTCGGCGTCCTTGAACTCCTTCATCTTGCTCGTGTCCAGCTGGTACACGTTCTGCGCGATGCCGGAGTCGACGCCGATGGAGCCGTGGTAGCCGTTGAGCGCCAGGACGGGGAAGTCGGCGGCCGGGAACTGGGACCACATGGTGCCCTTGCCCTTGCCCGCGAAGGTCGGCACGAAGAACGCCTGGAAGCCCAGCTGCTCGATCTTGCCGTTCTTGTTCCGGTAGCCGTCGAGCACCTTGATGGCGCCGCTCGACGTGACGTTGTTGTCGATGGGCAGCAACGGGACGGCGGCCTTGTAGACCTCCTTGCCCCGGCCGTCCTTGACGGAGACGACGGGCGCGTAGCCGTGGGCGTTGAGGTAGACCTTCGTGCCGTGGACGACGAGGGGTTCGTTGACCTTGATGACCTTCTTCTCCGGCTTGCCGTACGCGCCGTCGGAGAAGGTCACGCGGGCCTCGTAGGTACGCGGGGTGCCGATCTGCGGCCCCTTGCGCTCGTACGTGCCGATGAAGTCGTCCAGGGTGAAGCTGAACGGAGTCAGCTCGTCGTCGTCGTAGAGCGAGCCGGACTTGAAGTTGTCGTACTGGGTGGTCGTGTTGGAGAAGCCGTCGCCCTCGACGACCAGTTTGGCGCCCTCGTACTTGAAGAGCTGGCCCCAGGCGAAGGCGACGAGCATCACGATGAGCGCGATGTGGAAGATCAGGTTGCCGGCCTCGCGCAGGTAGCCCTTCTCGGCGGCGACGGCGTCACCGGCGAGGTGGGCCCGGTAGCGGCGCTTGCGGACGATCGCGAGCGCGGCCTCGTGGACCTTCTCCGGCTCGGCCTCGGTGCGCCAGGTGGTGTACGCGGGGAGCCGGGTGAGGCGCTTGGGGGCGCCCGGCGGGCGGCTGCGGAGCTGGCCGACGAACGTGGCGGTGCGCGGGACGATGCAGCCGATGAGCGAGACGAACAGCAGGATGTAGATCGCGGAGAACCACACCGAGCTGTAGACGTCGAAGAACTGGAGCTTCTCGTAGATCGGCGTGACGACGGTGTGCGCGTCCTTGAACGTCTGCACCTTCAGCTCGTCCACGCTGTTCTGCGGGATCAGCGAGCCGGGGATGGCGCCGAGCGAGAGCAGGAAGAGCAGGATCAGCGCGACCCGCATGGAGGTGAGCTGGCGCCAGAACCAGCGGATCCAGCCGATGACGCCCATGGCGGGGAGGTTCGCCAGGGTCTCCTCGCGGGGGGCGGTGGAGAGCTGGGAGCCGGCGGCGCCGAGCTCAGCTGCGTTCTCCTGGTCCCGCTCCTGGGAGGGGTTGGAGGTGGTGTTGCTCATTGGTACTCAGATCCCCACCTGGAAGCCGTCCGACCAGCCCTGTAGTTCCTGCATCATGCTGCCCCACGCGCCTGTGAGCAGGAGCAGCCCGGTCACGATCATCATTCCGCCGCCGATGCGCATGACCCAGGCGTAGTGGCGCTTGACCCATCCGAACGCGCCGAGGGCCTTGCGGAAGGCGACGGCGGCGAGCACGAAGGGGATGCCCAGGCCCATGCAGTAGGCGACGGTCAGTATGGCGCCGCGTCCCGCGGTGCCCTGGTCCATGGCGAGGATGGACACCGAGCTGAGCGTGGGCCCGAGGCACGGGGTCCAGCCGATGCCGAAGAGGGCGCCGAGCAGCGGGGCGCCGACCAGGCCGGTCACCGGCTTCTTGTGGATGCGGAACTCGCGCTGCGTCATCCACGGCATGAGGCCCATGAAGAAGACGCCCATGAGGACCATCAGCACACCGAGCACCTTGGTGAGCGGTCCGCTGTTGGCCTGGAGCGTGTCGCCGAAGAAGCCGAAAAGCGCGCCGCCGGAGACGAAGACGGCGGTGAAGCCCGCGACGAAGAGCGAGGCGCCCGCGACCATCCGGCCGCGCCGGGCCTCGGCGAGGTCGGCGCCGCTGACTCCGGTGACGTAGCTGAGGTAGCCGGGGACGAGCGGCAGGACGCAGGGCGAGAAGAACGAGACGAGCCCGCCGAGCAGGGCGATGGGCAGGGCGACCAGGAGGGCCCCGTTCATGACCGTGCCGTTCTGCATGGCGGCGGCGAGGGTGCTCACCTGATCACTTCTCCGCGATCAGCGGGTCGATCATCTTGTGCAGATCGGTGTCGTCCATCGGGCCCACGAAGCGGGCGGCGAGCTTGCCGTCCCGGTCGATGACGACGGTCGACGGGATGGACTGGAGCCGGAAGGTGCCCTTGGGGAAGCGCAGCAGGAGCTTTCCGGTCCGGTCGTAGAAGCTGGGGTAGGGGGTCTCGTGGCTCTCTTCGAACTGCACGGCGTTGCTCTTGGAGTTGTCGCGGGTGTTGATGCCCACGAACTGCACGCCCTTGTCCTCGGTGGCCTCGGCGACCTTCTTGAAGTACTTCGCTTCGAGCCGGCAGGGGGCGCACCACGAGCCCCAGGCGTTCAGGACGATGATCTTGCCCTTGTAGTCGGCGAGGTCGAGCTGCTTGCCGTCCACGGTCTCGCCGGCGAGCTCCGGTGCGTCGACGCGCTCGTCCTTGGGCGCGGTGGCGATTCCGCCGTTGCCCGTGACGAAGTTGGTGTCGCCGCCGCCGCTGGTCTTGCTGCCGGAGTCGCACGCGGTCAGCGTCAGTGCGAGCGCGGCGGCCGCCAGGGGGGCGGCGAGCAGCGTGAAGCGGCGTCGGGGTGCGCGGCCATGGCTCATGTGAAAAGTTTCGCATGGCCGTTCCGGGGATCTTGGGCACCCCCCTCGGTGCCCGTAAAGCCCGTTGTCAGGCTCGTTTAAAGAAGGTGTTCCAGCCGCCTGCGGGTGCTTCGCCCACCTGGAGTGTACGCAGCTTGGCGAGGACCGCCGGGTCCTGGACATCGAGCCAGTCGACGAACTGCCGGAAGGAGACGAGGCGCACATCCGGTTTACCGGCGATGTGCTTGAGTGCTTCTTCGACGGCGTCCATATAGATGCCGCCGTTCCACTCCTCGAAGTGGTTTCCGATGTAGAAGGGCGCGCGGTTCGTCTCGTAGGCGCGTTTGAATCCGCTGAGATAGGACTGCGTGGCCTGTTCGCGCCAGCCGGGATAGCGGGAGGGCATTCCCTTGGTCGAGTTCTGCGACTGGTTGGCGAGGATGTTGTAGTCCATGGAGAGGACTTCGAAGGTGTGCCCGGGGAAGGGGATGCCCTGGAGCGGCAGGTCCCAGACGCCCTGGCGTTTGACGGGCCAGACCTGGGTGCCGCCGGGCGAGCTGGCGTCGTAGCGCCAGCCGAGCTTCTTGGCGGTGGGCAGCAGATTGTCCTGGCCGAGGAGACAGGGGGTGCGGCCGCCGACGAGTTCCTTGCGGTAATCGAAGGGGAGCGATTCCTCGCCGTCCCAGCCGGTGTTGGTGCGCCATTGGGTGACGAAGGAGATCGCCTGGTCGATTTCGCTCTGCCACTGGGCCGGGGTCCAGTTGGCGACCGATCCGGATCCGGCACAGAAATGCCCGTTGAAGTGGGTGCCGATCTCGTGGCCGTCGAGCCATGCCTGCCGGACGTTCTTCAGCGTCTCCTTGAGGTGGCCGTCGGTGAGATAGCCGATGTCGGAGGCGCCGACGGGGTTGTTCGGCGGGCGGTAGAGCGTCCTCTTCGATTCCGGCAGGAGATAGAGGCCGGAGAGGAAGAAGGTCATCGACGCGTCGTGTTCCCGGGCGAGTTCCAGAAAACGCGGGAAGAGCCCGTTGCCGACCTCGCCGGCCCCGTCCCAGGAAAAGATCACGAACTGCGGCGGCTTCTGACCGGGTTCCAGGGGCACGGGGGCGTGCGGCTGCTTCGGCTGTTTCCCGGTGTAGGCGGTGGAACCGTCGCCGATGGCGCGGACGCCCTTCTTGTTCCCGGTGCCCTTCGAGGTACCGCCGGCCGCCTTCTCTCCGGTCGCGCCCTTGTCCGGGCTCGGGCTTCCGTCACCGGGGCCGGCGGAGCCGGTGGTGCCGCACCCCGCCATTCCGGCGGCGGCCGCGGCGCCGAGACCGGCTCCGAGCAATCCCCTTCGGCTGATCTCACGCATGCGGCTTCCCATCTGCGGTCGTTTTGCCTTAAGTACATACAAACTGGCAATCGCTTAGATGGGAGGAGCCACACGGAGGTTCCCCCGGATAGCACAAAATTCTTTACGAAACCAGCCCCTGGCGTTGACCGAACACAAGTGCTGATCTCTTGACCTGCGGGGCCACTACGCCCCGAACCCCTTCGAGGCGCCCTTCACCGGCTTGGCACCGGCCCGCAGGTGCGCGGGGACCAGATCGCGGGCCGGCTCCGAGTAGCCGACGGAGACGATCTTGTCGCCCCGGTACGTGAAGCTGGTCAGCGAGGCGAGCGTGCACTGCCGCTTGCGCGGGTCGTGCCAGAGCCGCCGCCGCTCCACGAAGCTGCGCACGATCCAGATCGGCAGCTGGTGGCTGACGCAGACCGCCTCGTGCCCCCGGGCCGCGTCCCGGGCCGCGTCGAGCGCGCCCATCATGCGGACGACCTGCTCGATGTACGGCTCGCCCCAGGACGGGCGGAACGGGTTCGTCAGGTGCTTCCAGTTGTCCGGCTTGCGCAGCGCGCCGTCGCCCACGCCGAAGGTCTTGCCCTCGAAGACGTTGGCGGCCTCGATGAGCCGGTCGTCCGTGGCGAGGTCCAGGCCGTGCGCCTTGGCGATCGGGGTCGCGGTCTCCTGGGCGCGCTCCAGCGGGGAGGCGACGGCGTACGTGATGTCGCGCTTCTCCAGGTGCTCGGCGACCCGGTCGGCCATCTGCCGGCCCAGCTCGGAGAGGTGGTACCCGGCCCGGCGCCCGTACAGCACGCCCTCCGGGTTGTGCACCTCGCCATGGCGCATCAGGTGGACCACGGTGATGTCGTCGGGGTTCTTCTCGCTCATGCGGTGGCCTCCGAGGCGGCGCGGGCGGCGGCGGGCAGGGCGGCGGCGATGCGCTCGACGGCCTGCGTGTCGTGGGCGGTGGACACGAACCACGACTCGAACGCGGACGGCGGGAGGTAGACGCCCTGCGCCAGCATCGAGTGGAAGAACGGCGTGAAGCGGAAGGCCTCCTGCCGCTTGGCGTCCTCATAGTCGCGGACGGGCCCGTCCGTGAAGAACACGGAGAACATGTTGCTGGCCGCCTGGACGGTGTGCGCGACGCCCTCCTTGTCCAGGGCGGCGCTCACCAGACCCCGGATCTCGGCGGAGACCGCGTTCACCTTCGCGTACGCGGCGTCGTCCAGCAGCCGCAGCTGCGCGAGGCCGGCGGCGGTGGCGACCGGGTTCCCGGACAGCGTGCCCGCCTGGTAGACCGGGCCGGCCGGGGCCAGGTGCGCCATCACGTCGGCGCGCCCGCCGAACGCCGCGGCCGGGAAGCCGCCGCCCATGACCTTGCCGAAGGTCATCAGGTCCGGGCGGACCCCGTCGACGCCGTACCAGCCGGCCTTCGACGTACGGAAGCCGGTCATCACCTCGTCGGAGATGTACAGCGCCCCGTTGGCGGCGCACAGCTCCTTGAGCCCCGCGTTGAACCCGTCCAGCGGCGGGACGACGCCCATGTTGCCCGGCGACGCCTCGGTGATCACGCACGCGATCTCGCCCGGCCGCGCGGCGAACGCGGCGCGCACGGCCTCCAGGTCGTTGTACGGCAGCACGATCGTGTCGCCCGCCTGCGCGCCGGTGACCCCGGGGGTGTCCGGCAGCCCGAAGGTCGCGACGCCGGACCCGGCGGAGGCGAGCAGGGCGTCCACGTGGCCGTGGTAGCAGCCGGCGAACTTCACGACCTTGGCCCGGCCGGTGAACCCGCGGGCGAGGCGGATCGCGGACATCGTCGCCTCGGTCCCCGACGACACCAGCCGCACCTGCTCGACCGGCTCGACGCGCGCGACGATCTCCTCGGCGAGCGCGACCTCGCCCTCGCCGGGCGTACCGAACGAGGTGCCGCGGGCGACGGCCTCCTGGACTGCGGCGATCACCTCGGGGTGGGAGTGGCCGAGGATCATCGGCCCCCACGAGCACACGAGGTCGACGTACTCACGACCATCGGCGTCGGTCAGGTACGGACCGGTACCGGACACCATGAACCGGGGCGTACCGCCCACGGCCCGGAAGGCTCGGACAGGAGAGTTCACGCCGCCGGGCGTCACGAGGGACGCGCGGTCGAAAAGCGTCTGCGAAACTGGGGCGTCATAGGGAAAGCTCACACATGCCATGGTGTCAGAGCCACGGACGGTCTTTGCGGACAGGTGTTTCACCGCACGCCCGTGGGGGAGGTCACTGACACGATGATCGGGTTGCACGGCGGGGGCTGTGCCTCCTAGTGAGTAGTCGGGTGGATGAGATATGCATCGCGGTGGCGGAGTGGGCGAAGGGACCGACGGCCCGGGGCCCGAGCCTGCCCGGCGTGGCCGGCACCGGCGGCGCGAGGCCGAGCACACGCAGGGCATACAGGCCGGTGAGGCGCGGACGGGCGGAGCCGGGAGCGGGAGTGGTGGCCGGGTGGGGGTGACCTACAAGTACTTCGGTGCTCCCGACGGGGCCACCGCGGCACGCGTGCCCATCTCCATGCGCCCCGAGGAGCTCGGCGGCGACGAGCTCGGCATGGGCGGCATGTTCACCAAGATCAAGCCGGAGACGGTGGCCGCGATGGTCCTCACCGGAATCCAGGGCATACCTCTGCACAAGGTCCCCCCGCTGGAACTGGTCGTCCTGCACCCCGACTACGCCGTGGTCAAGCTCCCCATGACGGTGGTCGACCCGCTGCGCGGCGTCGGCGAGGAGTCGGTCGGCGCCGCCGCCTTCATCTGGTCCACGGTCCCGGACCGGGGCGGCCCGCGCGACGCGTTCAACGTCTACCAGCTGCTGCACGAGTGGCAGGACTTCAGCCACCGCCTGCACGACGCGGGGCACCAGGCGTACTGCCTGGTCTGGCCCTGACGGAGGCGCTGCTCGGGGCCGCCCCCGCCTACCGGACCCGGTACACCCGCCCCGTCTGCGCGCCCTCGACCGAGCGGACGTACGCCGTGGCCACGCGGGCCGCCGGGACCGCTTCGACGCCGGCGAAGAAGGAGCCGTAGGCGGGCAGGGACTCCTCGGCCACCGTGGGGCTGACCGCGTTGACCCGCTGGGGCGGGAGTTCGATCGCGGCGGCCCGGACGAACGCCTCCACCGCCCCGTTCGCCGCCGAGGCGGCTGCGCCGGCCGCGATGGGCTCCTCCGTCAGGATGCCGCTGACCAGGGTGAACGAGCCGTGCGGGGGCAGGTGGGCCGCGCCCTGGCGGACCAGGTCGAGCTGGCTCAGGGCCTTGCCGCGGAACGTGGCCGCGAAGTCGTCGGGGGTCAGGTCGGCGAGCGGGCGGAACACCGCGTCGCCGGCGGTGACCGCCACCGCGTCCAGCGGGCCGGCCTCCGCGTAGAGCCGGGCGACCTCGTCGGGCCGGGTCACGTCGGCCACCAGGTCACCGCCCGAGCGGCCGACCCCGATCACCGTGTGACCGCGCGCCGCCAGCGCCTTCCGTACCGCGCCGCCCAGCGTGCCCGCCGCGCCGACCAGGAGAATCCGCATGTCGCACCGTCCGTCCATCGTGTGTCCAGGGAGGCCGGGAGAGCCCCGGCGCCTTCGACGCTACGGACCCCGCGAGCGCGTCGGAAATGCCGTCTGCGCAGGGACTATGCTCCTCGGGCATGGATGATGTGGAGCTGCGCCACCTCAGGGCGCTGGACGCGGTGGCCGAGGCGGGCACCATCACCGGCGCCGCGGTCCGGCTGCACATGACGCAGCCCGCCCTCTCGCGCACGCTGGCCCAGCTGGAGTCACGGGTCGGCGTCCGGCTCGTCGACCGTTCGCCCCGGCACCTGGCGCTCACCCCGGCCGGGCGGACCCTGCTCGGGCACGGGCGGGCGATCCTCGCCCATCTCGACGCGGCCCTCGCCGACACCCGTACCGTCTCCCGCCCTCTGCGCATCGGCTACACCTGCGCGGTGCTCGGACGGCAGACCGTTCCGCTGCTGCGCTCGTGGCGCCGGGCGCACCCGCACGTCCCGCTCGACGTGGTCCGCCAGGACAACAGCACGGCGGGGCTGGCCACCGGGGCCACCGATGTCGCCGTGCTCCGCACCGTCCCCGCCGACCCCCGCATCCGCACCGAGGCGCTGTACACGGAGGACCGGGTCGCCGCCCTGCCCGACGACCACCCGCTCGCCGGCCGGGAGCGGGTCCTGATGGCCGAACTGACCGCCCGCCCGCCCCTCCCCCTCGCCCTGTGGCCGGACACCGGCACCGCGTCGCCCGGCCTGTGGCCGCCGGAGCAGCGCCCGGACCGCACGGTCGAGGTCGGCAATGTGGACGAGTGGCTGAACCTGATCGCCGCCGGGGGCGCCTTCGGCCTGGGGGCGGCGGGGACGGCCGAGAGCCACGGCCACCCGGGCGTCCGGTTCGTCCCGGTGGCCGACGCGCCCGCCGCGACCGTCTACCTCGCGCGCCCCGTTCATCCCACGCATCCGCGTACGGAGGACTTCCTGGCGGCGGTCCGGGACGTGGTGAGCGGCGGCTGAGCCGGAACGCCCGCCGCCGCCCGCACCGGGGCCCTTTCACGTACCCGGGAACGCGTCCCGCCGGCCCCCGACGACCACGAGCAGCGCCGCCGCCCCGAGCACGGCGGCGGACGCGGCGACCGCGCCGGTGCCCCAGTGGTCCAGCAGAAGGCCGCCGACGACACCGCCGAGGGCCATCGCCGCGTTCCACAGGGTGACCAGGGCGGCCTGCGC
>NZ_JAAGNI010000535.1 GCF_010550605.1 Streptomyces sp. SID9727 | reverse complement strand
GGTGGCGGCGGCGCTGGGCGCGGCGGCGGACGCCGTCGCGGTCACGGACCCGGCCACGGCCGCCGAGGCGATCCGGTTGCTGCGCAAACAGGACGCGGGCCGCGCGGCCCTGCTCCTGGGCGGGGTACGGCGGGCCGGTGACGGGGCACCGGAGCCCGTGGTGCCGGCCGGTACCCCGGCCGTCGCCGACCTCGTCAGCGGCCCCGTCGAACTGGTGGCCGCCGTCCGCAGGCTGGTGCGGGACATGGTGGTCGTGGCGACCCTGGAGGACGCCGAGGACCTGGTCGCCGCGCACCCGGAGCTGACGGCCGTGACCGGCGAGGGCGACCTGCTCTCCGCCCACTTCGCGCACGGCGGTTCCGCCGGGGCGCCCAGCCTCCTCGAAGTACAGGCGTCCGTGGACGAGGCCGCCGCCGAGCTCGACGGGCTGGCCGTGCGGTGCACCGGACTGGCCGAGGCCCAGCGGCTCGCGGCAGCCCGGCGGACCGAGTCGGCGGCCCTGGTCGAGGAGCTGGGGGAGCGGCGCAGGGCCGCCGAGCGGGAGCGGTCCGGGGTCGCCCAGCAGCTCGGCCGCCTCGCCGGACAGGCGCGGGGCGCAGCGGGCGAGGCCGAGCGCATGGACGCCTCCGCCACCC
>NZ_JAAGNI010000521.1 GCF_010550605.1 Streptomyces sp. SID9727 | reverse complement strand
CCGCTGGGGTGGCTGGACGCGGAGGTCGCCCTGTCGGCGGACGGCGCGTTCACCGCGCGGGTGCCGGGCGGGCCGGTGCCGGGCGGGCCGCCGTTCCCGGAGCTGCTGCGGGGGACCTGGGCGGCCGGGCGCGGACTGCTGCGGGTGGGGCTCGCCGTACCGGCCCCGGTACCGGACGGCGGTACGGGGCCGGGCGCTGCGGATCAGGCGGAGGTCAGGGCCCTGGACGTCAGGGTCACCGGGAGGCTCGCGAGGCCGTTGAGGAAGTTGGAGTAGACCCGGCTCTCCTGGCCGGTGACCGCCAGCTCGGCGGCGTACTCGCGCAAGCCCTCGACCACGGCGGAGAGTTCGGCCCGGGCCAGGTAGGCGCCGATGCAGAAGTGCGCCCCGTGGGCGAAGCTCAGGTGCTTGTTCGGGGTCCTGGCGAGGTCGAAGCGGTAGGGGTCGGGGAAGACCGTCTCGTCGAAGTTGGCGGAGGCGTTCCACACGGTGACGACGTCGCCCTCCTCGATGAACTGGCCGCCGAGGAAGGTGTCCTGGGTGGCGGTGCGGCCGCTGTGCAGGGCGGGGGTGGTCCAGCGCAGGATCTCCTCGACGGCCTGGGCCACCGGCACCTCGCCGTCGCACAGGGCCCGCCACTGGTCCGGGTGGTCGACCAGGGCCCGGAAGCCGCCGATCATCGCGAGCCGGGTCGTCTCGTGGCCGCCCATGATGATGCTGTAGCAGTTGAAGATGATCTCCTCGTGGGTCAGCGGGCGCCCGTCGACCTCCTTGCTGACGAGCAGGCTCACCACGTCGTCGTACGGCTTCTCGCGCCGCGACTGGGCGAGTTCGGAGAAGTAGAGCAGCAGGTCGTTGCGGGAGGACCAGGTGCCCTCCTGGGTGGGGGCGCCGTCGGTGGAGGAGAGCGCCGACGACGTCAGCTCGATGATCAGGCCCCGGTCCTCCGGCGGGACGCCGAGCAGGTCGCAGATCGCGGCGAGCGGGATGTGCGCGGCGACGTCGGTCGCGAAGTCGCAGCTGCCGCGCTCCACGGCCTGCCGGATCAGCTCGCGGGTGGAGCGCCGCACGCTGTCCACGACGACGTCCAGCGAGCGCGGCGAGAAGGGCTTGCTGAGCACACCCCGGAGCGCGGAGTGCGGGCGGCCGTCGGTGACGGCGAGCATCCGCCCGGCCGCGGAGTCCCCGCCGTGGAGGAGCGTGTCGAGCACGTTGCCGCGCTCGGAGGTGAAGGTGCGGCTGTCCTTGTAGACGGCGGCGACGTCCTCGTAACGGGTCAGCACCCAGAAGCCGTCGGTCTGCCCGGCCGGCGGGTGCCAGTGCACCGGCGACTCGGCCCGCAGGTGGCTCCACAGCTCGCGCAGGTCGTACGTGGCGTGCAGCCGGGGGTCGGAGAGGTCGGCCGTGTCGAGGTGCGCCGGGTCGAACACGGGGCGCTCGGTCATGATCGTTCCATTTCTGCGGTCGTGTCCGGTGGTCGTGGGCGGCGGTCGTGGGCGGGCGGGGCCGCCGGAGGTGAGGGTCCGGCGGCCCCGGGTGCGACTAGGGCGTGTTTCGAAAGTAGCGCCGTCCGCCCGCAGGGCGGGTCCGGCGGCGTCTGGTGCGTGCGATCGCAAGGCGGAGGGTCGCCCCGATACTGGTTGTATCGGGGTGATCCCGACAACGCGGCGAGCGTGCGTGCCAGGCGTCGCCGGACAGGCGGGACTTTCGAAACACGCCCTAGGGCGTGTGGCCGGGGAAGAAGGCCGTCGTGGCGCCGGCGGTCTCGCCGCCGTCCACGACGAGTTCCTGGCCGGTGATGAACCGGGCCCCGTCCGACGCCAGGTAGTGGAAGGCGGCGGCGATCTCCTCCGGCAGGGCGTGCCGCCGCGCCGGAATCCGCGCGTTGACCTCGTCCAGCATGGCCGGGGTGTACTCCGCCTCCTGCATCGGCGTGAGCACCGCCCCCGGGGTGACGCACGCGGTCCGGATCATCGGGCTCAGCTCCATGGCGAAGGTCTGGCAGAGCGAGGCGACCCCGGCCTTGGAGGCGTTGTAGTCCGCGTAGAGCGGGTAGCCGCGCGAGCCGTTGACGGACGCCGTGGCGAGCAGCACGCCGTGGCCCTGGCGGACCATGTGCCCGGCGGCGTGCCGCCAGAGCGCCAGGACGCCCATGAGGTTGACGTCGAGGGTCCTGCGCGCCTCGGCCTCGGTGAGTTCGAGGACGCCGTGGCGGATGCTGATGCCGGCGTTGGCGATCACCACGTCGAGCCGGCCGGTGGACTCCTGGACGGCGGCGACTGCCTCGCCCACGGCGTCCCAGTCGGCCACGTCCACGTCGAGCCACCGGACGCCGGGGACCTCGCCGTCCGGCTTCGCCACGTCCAGGTTGACGACGTGGTCGCCGTCCAGGGCGAACCGGGCGGCGACCGCGCGGCCGATGCCGCTGGACGCGCCGGAGACGACGACGGTACGGCCGCCGGTCACAGGATGACCCGGTGGCTGTCCGTGGTGGACGTGTTCAGGCCGCGCCGCAGGTTGCGGCTGACCAGCTGCTTCTTCAACCAGCGGTCGGTGCCGTCGTAGCGGGCCCGGAACGAGCGGCGGCCGTGCGCGGCCAGGTAGTTGTCCACGACGAGCAGGGAGCCCTGCTCCACGACCACGTCCTGCTGGACCCGCTCCAGCTCCGCCATGAGCCGGTCCAGGGCGGCGACGGCCCGGGGGTCGTCGCCCACGCAGCGCATGAAGGGCCGGTCGATGCGCAGGTACGGGCTGAGCCGGTCGCCGAGCAGGACCGCGCTGGGCACCGGCCGCTCCAGCATCCGCCGGGCCTCGGCGAGCGCCGGGTGGTCCGGGTTCCACGCCTCCAGCTGCCGGATGTGCTCGGTGTCGGGCAGGATGTGGAAGCTCTCGGAGGCGAGGATGTCGCGGTCCTCGTCGGAGAGCCGGATGTCGCGGACCGAGGCGACGATGGTCGGCACCCGGTCGTGGTTGCGCAGGCCGAGCAGCATCAGGTAGTCGCAGCGCTGCGGGTGGAAGCCGTCCTCGGTGTGGAACTCCAGGAGCGATTCGCTGCCGTAGCCGCTCTGGTTCTCCTCGTCGCCGGCGATCGGCAGGACGTTCTGCACGAGCCGCCCCTGCTGGAGGGTGGCCCAGGCGAACGGCTCGCCGAGCACCATCCCGCAGAGCGCGAGGGCGAGTTCCTGGTCGAGGGCGTTCTTGACGGTGATCGCCTCGCTCCAGTGCGCGGGGGTCGCGCCCAGAGCCTCGTCGTCCACCGGGAAGCCGTGGACCAGGCAGGCGGCGGACTGCTCGGTGCGCCGGAAGTCCTCCAGGAAGGCGCGCAGCCCGGCCGGCAGGACCTCGACGGCCTGCCAGGAGTGGTCGTAGAAGTCGGGGAACGACGGGTCGCCCGCGCTGTCGCGCAGCGAGGCGAGCCCTTCCCCGAGCTCGGCGGTCTCGCGGCCGGTGAGGGTGTACGCGGCGACGCTCTCCAGGACGGTCATCGGGCACTCCCCCCGGTGGCGGCGACCAGGCTCTTGGGCCGCATGTCGGTCCACTCGGCCTCGATGTACGCGAGCGCCGACGCCCGGCCGGACTCCCCGAGCGCGGTCCTCCAGCCGGCCGGGACCTCCGCGAAGGCCGGCCACAGCGAGTGCTGCCCCTCGTCGTTGACGAGGACCATGAAGGTCCCCCCCTCGTCGTCGAACGGATTCGCCATCGTCGTGTCCTCTCTCTGGCCGGCCGGTGCCGGTCGGGTCCGGTCCTGTTGCGGCCCCCTCGGCCGCGGGGTGGTGCGGGCGCCCTCGGAACCGGCCGAGCAGGGTCCCTGCCGGTGCGTCGTGGGGCGTGGTCCCCGGCGCGCGCGGGCGCGCGCCGGGGAGGTCTCAGGCGGAGTCGTCGTCCCACTCCGCGGTGAACTCGTCCAGCTCGTCCTGGTCCAGGGCGATCAGCGGCTCCTCGGGGACCGCGGCGGGCTGCCGGGCCTCGGAGCCGAGCCGCTTGGCCAGCGCGGCCAGACCGGCGACGGTGCGGCCCGCGAACACGTCGCGCGGGGCGATCTCGTACCCGGCTTTGCGTGCCCGGGTGACGAGCTGGATGGACGTGATGGAGTCGCCGCCCAGGTCGAAGAAGCTGCTGTCCGCGCCGGCCCGGTCCACCTGGAGCACGTCCTGGAAGAGCGCGCAGAACAGCTCCTCCGCCTCGCCGCGCGGGGCGCGCCCCGTCGCGGCGGCGCTGAAGTCCGGGGCGGGCAGGGCGTTCCGGTCGAGCTTGCCGCTCGGGGTGACCGGCCAGGCGTCCAGCTCGACCACGGCGGCCGGGACCATGTAGTCCGGCAGCACCGCGCCGACCCGCTCCCGCAGCGCCGCCGGGCTGACCCGCTGGCCCGGTGCGGCGACGACGTACCCGACGAGGCGCCGGATGCCGGGGGCGTCCTCGCGGGCGACCACGACGGACCGGTCCACCGAGGCGTCGGCGGTGAGCGCGGCCTCGACCTCACCGGGCTCGATCCGGAAGCCGCGCACCTTGACCTGCTCGTCGCTGCGGCCCAGGTACTCCAGCTGCCCGTCGGCGGTCCACCGGGCGAGGTCGCCGGTGCGGTACATCCGGGTGCCGGGGGCGCCGAACGGGTCGGCGAGGAAGCGCTGCGCGGTGAGCGCGGTGCGGCCGAGGTAGCCGCGGGCGAGCCCGGCGCCCGCGATGTGCAGTTCGCCGGGGACCCCGGGCGGGACCGGGCGCAGCGTCTCGTCCAGCACGTAGACGCGGCTGCCGGCGACCGGGCGGCCCATGGGCGGGGCGGTGCGCCCGGCCAGGGGTGCGCTCATGGTGGCCATGACGGTGGACTCGGTCGGCCCGTACGCGTTGACCATGCGGCGTCCGGCGGACCAGCGGGCCACCAGGTCGGGCGCGCACGCCTCGCCGCCGACGACCAGCGTGACGCCCTCGGGCAGCCCGCCCTCGGGGACCACGGCCAGCGAGGACGGCGGCAGCAGCAGGCAGTTCACCCCGTACCGGGCGACGGTGTCCACGAGCGGCTGCCCCGGCAGGAGCTCACCGGCCGGTACGACGACGGCGCAGGACCCGGTGAGCAGCGCGGTGCACAGCTCCCACACGGAGGCGTCGAAGCTGGGCGAGGCGTAGAGCAGGACCCTGCCGAGCGGTTTGGCGTCGAGCCCGTCGGCCTGGGCGGCCATCATCGAGGCGAGCCCGGCGTGGGTGACCAGGACGCCCTTCGGGGTGCCGGTGGAGCCCGAGGTGTAGATGACGTACGCGGCGGACGCCGGGCGCAGCGGGCCCGTCCGGTCGGCGTCGGTGAGGTCGGCGGCGGAGGTGGACTCGGGAACCGTCAGCTCGTCCACGTACAGCCGGGTGGGGCCGTCGTCCTCCGGCGCGGGCAGGCCCTCGGCGGCCTCCCGGGTGGTGAGGACGAGGTGCGGGGCGGCGTCGCGGAGCATGAACGCGACCCGGTCCGCCGGATAGCTGACGTCGAGCGGCAGGTAGGCGGCGCCCGCCTTGAGCGCGGCGACGATCGACACCACGGAGTCCGTCGAGCGCGGCATGGCGACGACGGCCAGGCGTTCCGGGCCGGCGCCGTGGGAGACGAGCACGCGGGCCAGGCGGTTCGCGCGCGCGTCGAGTTCGGCGTAGGAGAGGGTGCCCCCCGGTCCGGTGACGGCGGGTGCGTCCGGGCGGGCGGCGACCTGCCGGGCGAACAGCTCGGGGAAGGTGGCCGGGGCTGCGGCCCGGGCGTCGGCCCCCCGGTTGGGCTCGGCGACCAGGCGGTCGAGCTCCGGCGCGGAGAGCAGGCCGATGCGGCCCGTCGGCAGGTCCGGGGTGGCGACGAGGGCGTCCAGGACCCGGCCCACCACGGCGAGCAGCCCGTCCGCCTCCTCGTGCGTGAACAGGTCGCCCCGGTAGTTCAGTTCGAGGCTCAGCCGCTCGCCGGGCACCACGACCAGGCTGAGCGGGTAGTGGGTCGCGCCGGGGGCCGCGATGTCGTCCACGGAGATCCGGAGACCGGGCACCTGCTCCTGGACGGCGGCCCGGTCGACCGGGGTGTTCTCGAACCCGAGGACCGTGTCGAAGAGTTCGCCGTGGCCGGCGCCCTGCTGCACGGCCGCCAGGGAGACGTGGTGCGCCTCGCCGAGGGCGGCCTGCTCGTCCTGGAGCCGGGCGAGGACGCCGGAGAGGGTCTGGCCCGGCTCCCAGCGCACCCGGACCGCGATGGTGTTCATCAGCATGCCGACGACGGACTCGGCGCCGGGCAGCTGCGGGGCGCGTCCGGCGACGGTGGCGCCGAAGACGACGTCGCGGCGGCCGGTGAGGCGGCCGAGGGCGACCGCCCAGGCGTACTGGAGGACGGTGTTCAGGGTCAGCCCGTGGGCGCGGGCGGCGGCGGTGAGCGCCCGGGTCTCGGCGGCCCCGAGGCGGTGCGCGACGAGGTCCGGGACGACGGCGGCGGCCGCGTCGGCGCCGGGCGCGACCAGGGTCGGCCCGTCGAGCCCGGCCAGCGCCTCCTTCCACAGCTGTTCGCCCGTGCCGTCCTGGGAGGCGAGCCAGCCGAGGTGGTGGCGGTACGGGGTGACGGCCGGCAGGGCCGCGGAGGCGCCGCCGTTCGCGTACAGCTCGAACAGGTCGCGGAACATCAGGGGCAGCGACCAGCCGTCGAGCAGGATGTGGTGGTGAGTCAGCAGGAAGAGGTGCCGGTCGTCGGCGAGCTTGACCAGGGTGACCCGCACCAGCGGCGGGTCGGCCAGGTCGAAGCGGCGGACCCGGTCCTCGGCGAGCAGGGCCGCGACCCGGTCGCGCTGGGTCTCCTCGTCGAGCCCGGTGAGGTCGAGGTCCGTCCACGGCAGGGCCACGGCGGCGGGCACCACCTGGACGGCGGCCCCACCGGCCGGGCGGACGAACGCGGCGCGCAGGTTGTCGTGCCGGGCGAGCAGTGCCTCGCAGGCGGTCCGCAGCACGCCCGGGGCCAGCTCTCCCGCGAGCTGCAGGGGGCGCTGGGTGTTGTAGACGTCCACGCCGTCCTCGGCGAGCAGGGCGTGGAAGTGCATGCCCTGCTGGAGCGGGGTCAGCGGCAGGACGTCCAGGTGCCCGGGGAAGTCCCGGTCCAGCTCGGCCCGTTCCTCGGCACCGAGGGTGACGAGCGGCCCCTCCGGCGGTACGAAGGAGGGCTCGGCGTCGGCGGTCGTGGTGGCGGCGGTGGCCAGCGCGGCGACGGTCCGGTGGGTGAAGACGTCCTTGGGGGTGAGCGCGAGGCCCGCCTTGCGCAGCCGGGAGACCAGCTGGAGCGAGAGGATCGAGTCGCCGCCCAGGTCGAAGAAGCTGTCGTCGGCACCGACGCGTTCGACGTGCAGCACCTCGGCGAACAGCTCGCACAGCAGCCGTTCCCGGTCGTCCTTCGGCGCCCGGCCGTCGGCCGCGCCCGCGAACTCCGGTGCGGGCAGGGCGCGGCGGTCCAGCTTGCCGTTGATCGTGAGCGGCAGCTCGGGCAGCGCGACGACGGCGGCGGGCACCATGTGCGCGGGCAGCACCCCGGCCAGCCGGCCGGGCAGCCCGGCGAGGTCGGCGGAGGCGTCGGCGGGCACCACGTAGGCGACGAGCCGCTTGACGCCCGGCCGGTCCTCGCGGGCCACGACAGCGGCCCGGGCGACGGCCGGGTCGGCGGCGCAGACCGCCTCGATCTCGCCGGGCTCGACGCGGAAGCCCCGGATCTTGACCTGGTCGTCGGCGCGCCCGGCGAACACCATCGTGCCGTCGGGCAGCCACCGGCCGAGGTCCCCGGTGCGGTACATGCGGGCTCCGGGCGCGCCGAAGGGGTCGGCGACGAAGCGTTCGGCGGAGAGGCCGGGGCGGCCGAGGTAGCCCCGGGCGAGCCCGGCCCCGGCGATGTACAGCTCGCCGTCCGTACCGGCGGGCACCGGGCGCAGCCGGGCGTCCAGGAGGTAGACGCGGGTGTTGTGCGCGGGGCGGCCGATGGCGGGGCGGTCGCTGTCGCCGGTACGGCACAGCATCGCGTCGACGGTGCACTCGGCGGGGCCGTACAGGTTGTAGCCGTTCAGGCCCTCGGTGGCGCGCAGTTCGTCCCAGAGGTCGTCGCCGACGGCCTCGCCGCCCAGTGCGAGCGTGGTCGGGCGGTGGCCCTCGGTGGCGAGGAGTCCGGCCGCGAGGAGGGAGCGGGCGAAGCTGGGCGTGGTGTCGAGGACGTCGATCCGCCGCCCGGTGACGTACGCGGTCAGCGCGTGCGGGTCCTTGCGGGTCTCGTCGTCCACCAGGTGCAGTTCGTGGCCGCCGGTCATCCACAGGAGCTGGCTCCACGAGGCGTCGAAGACCAGCGCGTTGGTGAGCGCGACCCGCATCCGCCGGCCGCCCGCCGCCTCGGACTCCGGCGCGAAGAACCGGTCCCGGTGGCTGTGGAACATGTTCACCAGGGCGCGGTGCTCGACCGCGACGGCCTTGGGCGTGCCGGTGGAGCCCGAGGTGGAGATGGTGTACGCGAGGTGCGCGGGGAGCAGCGGGGCGGTGCGGTCGGCGTCCGTGAGGTCGGCGTCCGAGGGCGCTCCGGTCCCGCCGTCGAGCTCGGCCGCGAGGGCGTCCAGGGAGAGCCGGTCCGGGCCGCCGTCCGGGAGTCCGGCCGCGACGGCGTCCGTGGTCACCAGCAGGACCGGAGCGGTGTCGGCGAGCAGCGCGGTGATCCGGGCGGCCGGGTACTCCGGGTCGACCGGCAGGTAGGCGGCGCCGGCCTTGAGCACGGCGAGGATCGCCACCACGGTGTCGGCGGTGCGGGGCAGCGCGAGTGCGACGAGGGTGTCGGGGCCGGCGCCCCGGGCGGCGAGGAGCCGGGCGAGCCGGTTGGCGCGGGTGTTGAGGGCGCCGAAGGTGAGGTCCTGCCCGCCGCCGACGAGGGCGGTCGCTTCGGGGGTGGCCCTCACCTGCGCCTCGAACACCTCGGGGAGGGTCGTGTCGGGAACCTCGCGGGCGGTGTCGTTCCAGGTGTAGAGGGTGCGGCGGCGCTCCTCCTCGGTGAGGAGGTCGACGCGGCCCGCGGGGGTGTCCGGGGCGGAGACGAAGCCTTCGAGGAGCAGCCGGAGCCGGCCGAGGAGGGCGGTCGCCGCCGCGGTGTCGAAGAGGTCCTGGCGGTGGTTGAGTTCGAGGCGCAGCTCGTCGCCCGGGTAGACGGCGAGGCTGAGCGGGTAGTGGGTGCCCTCGTGGGCCTCGTGGCCGGTGGCCTCCACGATGGAGATGGCCATGCCGGGGATCGCCTTGGAGGCGGCCAGCGGGTCGATCGGGAAGCTCTCGAACGCGACGGTGGTGTCGAAGAGTTCGGTGAGCCCGGTGGTCCGGTGGATGTCGGCGAGGCCCAGGTAGTGGTAGCCGCCGAGACGGGCCTGCTGGTCCTGGAGCCGGGCCAGCATCGCGGACAGCGGCTCGTCCGGGTCGACGCGCAGCCGGGCCGGCACGGTGTTGATGAGCAGGCCGACCATGTGGTCGACGCCGGGGATCTGCGGCGGGCGGCCCGCGACGGTGGCACCGAACACGATGTCGTCGCGCCCGGTCAGGGAGGCGAGGAGCAGCGCCCAGGCGCCCTGGACCACGGTGTTGAGGGTCAGTCCGCGCTGCCGCCCGGCCGTGGTGAGCGCGGCGGTCAGCTCGGCCGGGAGGTCCGCGATGACGCGCTGCTGGCGGCCCGGGGTGCCCGCGGTGGCGGCCGGGGCGACCAGCGTCGGTTCGGCGAGGCCGTCCAGCGCCTCGGCCCAGGCGCGCTCGGCCTCGGCCCGGTCCTGGGCGTCGAGCCAGCCCAGGTAGTCGCTGAACGGGGCGACCGCCTCCAGGCCGGGCAGGCCCGCGTCGCCCCGGGCGCGCCGGTAGAGGCGGAAGACGTCGCGCAGCACGATGGGCAGGGACCAGCCGTCGACCAGGATGTGGTGGTTGGTGATGACGAGGACGTGGCGTTCGGCGCCCAGCCGGACCAGGGTGAAGCGGACGAGCGGGGGGCGGGCCAGGTCGAAGCGGCGCTCGCGGTCGGCGGCGAGGAGCCGGGTGAGCCGGGCCCGCTGCTCGCTCTCGCCGAAGCCGCTGAGGTCGCTCTCCTCCCAGGGCACCTCGACGGAGCGGGCCACGGCCTGGACGGCCTGCCCGGAGCGGCGTTGCAGGAAGCCCGCGCGCAGACCGGAGTGGCGCTCCAGGAGCTGCCCGCAGGCGCGCTTCATGGCCTGCGCGTCCAGCGCCCCGGCCAGCTCCAGGGGCGTCTGCATGTTGTAGAAGTCGACGCCCTCGGTGTCGTAGAGAGCGTGGAAGAGCATGCCCTCCTGCAAGGGGGACAGCGGCAGGACCGCTTCCAGTGAGGTCTGCTTCACTTCGAGTTCTCCCATTGGGCTTCGAGCTCTTCGAGCTCGTCCAGGTCGAGCGGGACGAGGGGCTGCTGGGCGGGGGTCCAGGCGCCCTCGCCCGCCGCGACGTCCGTGGCGTGGGGGGCGAGCGCGGCGACGGTCTTGTGCGTGAACACGTCGCGCGGGGTGAGGTCGAGCCCTTCGGTGCGGGCGCGGCCGGCCAGCCGGATCGACATGATCGAGTCGCCGCCGAGGCCGAAGAAGTCGTCGTCGATGGAGACGCGTTCCAGGCCGAGCACTTCCGCGTACAGGCCGCAGAGCAGCGTCTCGCGGGCGTCGCGCGGTTCGCGTCCGGCGGGGGCGGCCGAGAACTCCGGTACGGGCAGGGCCTTGCGGTCCAGCTTTCCGTTGGGGGTCAGCGGCAGGGCGGCGACCTCCATCAGGACGGACGGCACCATATAGCCGGGCAGCGAGGCGGCGAGGTGCTCCCGGAGCGCGTCCGCGTCGAGGGCACCCGTGGCGGGGACGGCGTACGCGACGATGCGCGGGGCGCCCGCCCGGTCCTCCCGGACGATGACGGCGGCGCGGGCCACCGAGGGGTCGGCGGTCAGCACGGTCTCGATCTCGCCGAGCTCGATGCGGTGGCCGCGGATCTTCGTCTGGTGGTCGGCGCGGCCCAGGTACTCCAGCTCCCCGTCGGCCCGGCGGCGGCCGAGGTCGCCGGTGCGGTACATCCGGGTGCCGGGCGCACCGTACGGGTCGGCGACGAAGCGTTCGGCGGTGAGGCCGGGCCGGCCCGCGTAGCCGAGGGTGACGCCGGGTCCCGCGATGCAGATCTCGCCGCTCACCCCCGGGGGCACCGGCCGCAGCCGGGCGTCGAGCACGTACACCCGCAGGTTGGACGCGGGGCGGCCGACGGGCACGGCGGCGGGTTCGGCGCCGGCCACGGCCAGGTGGCTCGTGGAGTAGACGGACACCTCGGTCGGCCCGTACAGGTTGTGCAGGGCGGCCCCGCTCACGGCGCGGAACCGTTCCACCAGACCCGAGGTCATGGCCTCGCCGCCGCAGAACACCCGCCGCAGCCCGTCGCAGCGGTCCGCGCCCGGTTCCTGGACGAAGACTTCCAGGGTGGACGGCACGAACTGGGCGACGGTGACCTTCTCCCGGCGGATCAGGTCGGGCAGGTAGCCGGGCCGGGTGTGCCCGTCCGGCTCGGCGATGACCACGGCGGCGCCGGTGATGAGCGGCCAGAAGATCTCCCACACCGAGGGGTCGAAGCTCATCGAGGTGCGCTGGAGGACCCGGTCGCCGGGGCCGAGCGGGAACGCGTCCTGCATCCAGTGCAGGTAGTTGGCGACCCCGGCGTGCGCCACGACGATGCCCTTGGGGCGGCCGGTGGAACCGGAGGTGTGGATGACGTAGGCCGGGTGCAGCGGCAGCGGGCGGTCCGGCGCCGGGCCGTCGGCGGCCGGGGCGCCCGAGGTCAGCGCCGCGTAGTTGGCCGGGTCGATGACGAGGACCGGGTCGGCGTCGCTGAGCATGTTGCGGACGCGCTCCGCCGGGTACTCCGGGTCGATCGGCAGGTAGGCGGCCCCGGCGCGGTGCACGGCGTGCAGGGCGACGATCAGCTCGGCCGAGCGGGGCAGGCTCACCCCGACGACCCGCCCGGGCCCGGCGCCCTTGGCCACGAGCGCGGCGGCGAGGCGGCCGGCCCGCTCGTCCAGTCCGGCGTACGTCACCGTCTCGGCGCCGCAGACGACGGCGACCGCGTCCGGGGTGCGGGCGGCCTGGGCCGCGAACAGCTCGGGCAGGGTGGCGTCCGGGAAGGCGCGGACCGGGCCCGTGCCCGCCGCGAGCGCCCCGGCCGTCTCCTCGGCGGTGAGCAGACGGATTCCGGCGACCGGCTGGTCCGGGTCGGCCGCGAACGCCGCGAGGGCGAGCCGGAGCCGGGTGAGGACGGCGTCGGCCTCCGTCCCGGTGTACAGGTCGGCCCGGTAGGTGAGTTCCAGGCGCATCCGGTCGCCGGGGGCGGCGATCAGGCTGAGCGGGTAGTGCGTGGCGCCGGTGGCGTCGGACTCCTCGACGGTGATCCGCAGGCCCGTGACGGCCCGGCCGATGGACGCGCGGTCCACCGGGGCGTTCTCGAAGACGGTGCTGGTGTCGAAGAGTTCGGGCATCCCGGTCAGCCGCTGGAGCGCGGCGAGCCCGAGGTGGTGGTGCCCGGTCAGCGCGGCCTGCTCCGCCTGCACGGTGGCGAGGAGCGCGGCGAACGGCTGCGCGGGGTCGACGCGCACCCGGACCGGGACGGTGTTCATCAGCATCCCGACCATCTCCTCGACGCCCGGGAGCAGCGGCGGCCGGCCGGAGACGGTGGTGCCGAACACGACGTCGTCGCGGCCGGTGAGCAGGGCGAGGAGCAGCGCCCAGGCGCCCTGCACGACGGTGCTGGTGGTCAGGCCCCGGGCGCGGGCGGCCGCGTTGACCGCCCGGGTCAGCTCCTCGTCCAGTTCGGTGACGGCGAGGGCGGGGGTGCCGGTGGCGGCCTGGGCGCCGGGGGCGACGAGGGTCGGCTCGTCCAGGCCGGCGAGCGCGGCGCGCCAGGCGTCCTCGGAGGCCGCGTGGTCCTGGGCGGCGAGCCACCCGAGGTGGTCGGATACCGGGACGGCGGGCGGCAGCGCGGACCCGGCGCCGCCGTCCGCGTACAGCAGGAACAGGTCGCGCAGCACCAGCGGCAACGACCATCCGTCGTACAGGATGTGGTGGTTCGTGAGGACGAGCAGGTGCTCGTCCGGGGCGGTGCGCACGAGGCCGAAGCGGATCAGCGGCGGCGCGTCCATCGGGAAGCGGCGGGCCTTGTCCGAGGCGAGCAGCGTGGACAGCGCGGTGGCGCGCTCCGGCGCGGGCAGGTCCGCGAGGTCGTGGAAGGCCCAGTCCGGTTCGAGGCCGCCGCAGATCACCTGGACCGGCACCCCGGACCCGGCGCGGTCGAAGGCGGCGCGCAGCGCGGGGTGCCGGTCGAGCACGCCCCGGCAGGCCCGGCGCAGCGCCTCGGCGTCGAGCGGCCCGGCGAGCCCGAAGACCTTCTGCACGTTGTACGGGTCGGGGCCCGCGTCCGCGTCGCCGTCACGGAGTGCGGCGCCGGAGTAGAAGGCGTGGAAGAGCATGCCCTCCTGGAGCGGGGCGAGCGGGAGCAGCGCCTCCGCGTTCCGCCCGGCCCAGCGGGCGCGCAGGGCGGCGGCCTCCTCGGGGCCGACGGGTTCGGGGACCGGCGGGGTGGCCGGTGCCTCGTCACCGGGGGCGTCGATGCCCGCCGCGTGGGCGGCCATGGCGGCGACCGTGCGGTGGGTGAAGACGTCCTGCGGGGTGAGGCCGATCCCGGCGCGGCCGGCCCGGGTGACGAACTGGACGGCCACGATCGAGTCGCCGCCCAGGTCGAAGAAGTTGTCGTCGATGCCGACGGCGGTGGCGCCGAGGAGTTCGCCGATCAGGTCGCACAGCAGGCGCTCGCGGTCGTCGCGCGGGGCGCGGCTCTCGGCGGCGCCGGTGAACTCCGGTGCGGGCAGGGCGCTGCGGTCCAGCTTGCCGCTGGGGGTGAGGGGGAGGGCGTCGAGCACCACGACGGCTGCGGGGACCATGTACTCGGGCAGCCCGGCGGCGGCCAGCTCCCGCAGGGCGGCGGGCTCCGGCACCGCGCCGGAGCGGGGCACCACGTAGGCGACGAGGCGGCGCACCCCGGGGGCGTCCTCGCGGACGACGACCGTGGCGTGCCCGACGGCCGGGTCGGCCGCGAGGACCGCCTCGATCTCGCCGGGCTCGATCCGGAAGCCGCGCACCTTGACCTGGTCGTCGCCGCGCCCCAGGTATTCCAGTTCGCCGTCGGGGGTCCAGCGCGCGAGGTCGCCGGAGCGGTACATCCGGGCGCCGGGCTCGCCGTACGGGTCGGCGACGAACCGCCCGGCGGACAGGGCGGGGCGGCTCAGGTAGCCGCGCGCCAGGCCGGAGCCCGCGATGTACAGCTCCCCGGCCACGCCCGCCGGGACCGGGCGCAGCGCCTCGTCCAGGACGCGCACCCGGGTGCGGTGCACGGGGCGGCCCATCCGGGGCACGGTGCGGCCGGCGAGCGGGGCGCTCATGGTGGTGATGACGGTGGACTCGGTGGGCCCGTAGGCATTGACCATGCGGCGGCCCGGCGACCAGCGCTCGACCAGGTCGGGCGGGCACGCCTCGGCGCCGACGACGAGCGTGACGCCCGGCGGGATCGAGCCCTCCGCCATCACGGACAGCGCGGAGGGGGCGAGCAGCAGGCAGCTGACGCCGGTCTCGGCGATCAGGGCGGCCAGGGCGGGGCCCGGCTGCAGGCGTTCGGCGGGGGCGACGACCGCGCAGCCGCCGGTGAGGAGCGCGGTGCACAGCTCCCAGACGGAGGCGTCGAAGCTGGGCGAGGCGAACATCAGGACGCGCTCGCCGGGCCGCAGCGCGAGCCGGTCGGCCTGGGTGGAGGCGAGGGCGGCGATCCCGGTGTGCGGGACCAGGACGCCCTTGGGGCGCCCGGTGGACCCGGAGGTGTAGATGACGTACGCGGTGTGGCCGGGGCGCAGCGGCGCGGTGCGGTCCGCGTCGGTCAGGTCGCTGTCGTCGGCGTGCGGCGCCAGGGACGCCTCGTCCAGGACGAGTTCGTCCAGGAAGAGGTCGCCGACGAACAGCTCGTCCAGGAACAGCTGCTCGGGGAGGTCCGCGAGACCGGTGAGCCGGGCGGCGGCGGGGCGGGTGGTGAGCATGAGGGCGGGGCGGGCGTCGTCCAGCATGTACGCGATGCGCTCGGCCGGGTACGACACGTCGACCGGCAGATGCGCGGCACCCGCCTTCAGGACCGCGAGGACGCCCACGACCGCCTCGGGCGAGCGGTCCATGGCGACGGCGACCCGGGTGCCGGGCCCGGCGCCCTTGCGGGCGAGGAGGCGGGCCAGCCGGTTGGCGCGCGCGTTGAGCCGTTCGTACGAGAGCGCGGTCTCCCCCGCGCGTACGGCGTCGGCGTGCGGGGTGGCCCGGACCTGCCGTTCGAACAGCTCGGGGAAGGTGGCCCCGGCGTCCGGCCGGCCGGTGTCGTTCCACTCCACGAGGACCCGTTCGTGCTCGGCGGGCCCCAGGAGCGGGACCCGGCCGATCGGGAGGTCGGCGGGGGCGGTGGCCAGCGCGGTGAGGTAGCGCAGGAAGCGGTCCTGGTGGGCGGCGAGTTCGTCCTCGGTGTACCGGTCGGCGGGTGCCTCGAAGTCGATGGCGGCGCCCCGGCCGGCGCCCTGGGGGCGGACGCTGATGTTGAGGTCGGGGACCGGGCCGCCCTGGAGGGTGCGCGCGTAGGTGGGGTGGCCGTCGAAGAGCAGGTCGCTGCTGGTGGGCAGGATGTTGACCTGCACCCCGAAGAGGTGGCCGCCGCTGCCGACGAGCTTCAGGTCGCGCCGCAGGTCGTCGTACGGGTAGTTCTGGTGCTCAAGGAGCTCGGCCAGCCCCGACGCGACCTGGCGCAGCAGCTGGGAGCGGGTGGTGGCCGGGTCGACGGTGAGCCGCAGCGGGAGCTGGTTGGCCATCATTCCGGGGTTGTTGCGGGCGATGTCGGTGCGGCGGGCCGCGACCGGGACACCGATGGTGAGGTCGCGCTGTCCGGTCATGCCGTGCAGGTACGCGGCGACCGCGGCGAGCACCGGGACCGTCCAGGTGGTCCGGGCCTCGCGTCCGGCGGTCCGGAGCGCGGCCAGCGCGGATTCGGGCAGCTCGGCGGTGCGGGTGGGCAGCACCTCTCCGGCCCGGCCCGGCACCGTGCGGTCCGACAGGGTGGCGGTCTCCGGCTGCACCGCGAACCGGTCGAGCCAGTAGGCGCGGTCGCGGGTGAAGCGGTCGGACGCGCGGTAGGCGGCCTCCTCGGCGACCAGCTCGGCGAGGGTGTTCAGCGGGGCGCCCGCGGGCTCCTCGCCGGCCGCCTCGGCGGCGTACAGCTCGGCGACCCGACGGGTGAACAGCACGCTGCCGAAGCCGTCGATGAGGATGTGGTGGCAGCGCTTGTACCAGATGAAGTGAGCGTCGCCGAGCTTCAGCAGCACCTCGTTGAACAGCGGGTCGCGGACGATGTCCAGGGCGGTGTGCCGGTCCTCGGCCATCCACCGCAGCGCCTCGGCGTGCGGGTCGGGCCGCTCCGAGAGGTCGATCTCCCGCAGCAGCTCGCCCGCCTGCGCGACGGCGCTCTGGTACGGGCCCTGCGGGCCCTCGCCGAAGGCCACGTCGAAGGTGCCGCTCTCGACCTCGGCCCGGCGGACCGCGCGCCGGAGGATGCCGGCGTCCACCGGTCCCCGGATCTCCAGGTAGTCGGCCAGGTTGAACGTCGAGGTGGGTGAGGCGAGCCGGTGCGCGAACCAGACCCCGCGCTGGGCGGCGGTCAGCGGAAACGGGGTGCCTTCGGTGACGAGCGGAGTCATCGGACGACGACCACCTTCCCGGCGCGTTCCAGCGCGCCTCGGTCTGGTGCCCTGGGCCGGACCGCGGGGTGTTCGGCGCGGTCCGCAGGGCGGGACGTCCGGCGGTCGTGGGGCGCCGGGGCGACGGCGGGCGCG
>NZ_JAAGNI010000508.1 GCF_010550605.1 Streptomyces sp. SID9727 | reverse complement strand
CCGCTCAGCCGCCGCGGCGGCCTCCGACCGCATCCGGTCGGCGCTCTCCTGCGCCTCGGTCCGCAGCCGCTCCGCCTCGGTGGCGGCCTCGGTCCGCAGCCGTACGGCGACGGCCTCGCCCTCGGCACGGGACTGCGAGGCGTCCGCCGCGGCCTCGTCGCGCAGCCGCTGGGCCTCGGCCTCCACCTGCTCCTGCAGCGTGCGCAGCCGCTCGGCGGACTCCGTGCGCAGCCGCTCGGAC
>NZ_JAAGNI010000483.1 GCF_010550605.1 Streptomyces sp. SID9727 | reverse complement strand
CGACGGCGGCCCGGGCGGCGATGCGGACGGGCAGCGCGTCGGCCCAGGGCTCGGTGAGGGCGCGGGCGGCGGACCGGCCCGCGACGATGCCCCGCCAGGTGGTGGGGGCGTCGCCGCCCAGCGGGGTGGTGGCGCCGAGGCCGGTGACGACGACCTCGGGCAGGCGCGTACGGGCGACGGACATCGCCGGCCCTCTCCTTCCGCTTCGGGGCGCGGGGCGCGACAGGCTTCAGGCGGCGGTGCGCAGGGCCTCGGGCCGGGCCAGGTTCTCGGCGAGGAACAGCTCGCGCAGCTTGGGGGTGAGCAGGCCGAGCTGCCGCAGGACGTGGATCACCTGCTGGAACAGCAGCTGGCGGTAGCCGAACATCATCGGGTCGGTACGGGCGAAGGCGAGGCCCTGTTCGACGTCGAGGTCCATGCGCTCCCAGACCTCGCGCAGCAGGAACCGGCGGGACATCAGGTGGACGGCCTCCAGGAGGAACGCCTCGCGCTCGTCGCGCTCCCGGGTCGTCATGTCGTTGTAGAGGCCGGTGAGGGAGACCACGCCGAAGCCGATGTGCCGGGCCTCGTCCTTGGCGATCATCCGGGTGATCGAGGTGATCAGCGGGTCGCCGAAGCCGCTGCTGGCGAGCCGGGTCGCGGCCAGGGCGAGCCCTTCCACGATGACCTGCATGCCGAGGTAGACGACGTCCCAGCGGGACTCGGCGAGCAGGTCGCGCAGCAGGGACTTGAGGCCGGGGTTGATCGGGTAGGAGACGCCGATCTTCTCGTCGATGTACCGGGCGAACGCCTCGACGTGCCGGGCCTCGTCGGCGACCTGGGAGGCCGCGTACACCTTCGCCTCCAGGTCGGGGACGGTCTCGACCAGACGGGCCGTGGTGACGAGGGCGCCCTGTTCGCCGTGGAGGAACTGGCTGACCATCCAGGCCTGGTACTCCCAGCGGAAGCTGTTGAGCAGTTCGCGGGGGACGGGGCTGTTCTCGGAGACGACGAACGAGGCGAGACCGGCGCTCTGGTCGTCGGACAGGGGGGCGCCGAAGCGGACGTCGTGACTCCAGTCGATCTCCGTGTCGGCGTCCCACTGGTTCTGCTTGTTGCGCTGGTACAGCTTCCAGATGCGGCTGTCGCGCCCGCTGTAGTCCCAGGTGAGGCAGGCGCGGATGGAGGCGTCGACCTCCATCAGGTCCTCGCGGGCCCGGTCGAGGGTGAAGAGCGTCGAGTCGGACGTGCCGTCCTCGCCGCGCGGAGGGGCCGAGCCCTCAACGGAAACGTCGGTCATCGGGAACGCGATCCTTTCATCCACCGTGGCCCGTCGGCCCCGGCCCACACCCTCGCGTCCCCCATGGCCCCCGGCCAGGAAGGCCCTGGGCAATTTGCGGGCATCAACAGCTGCCGGTCGGTTGCCTGGTGGCCCGCGCGCCCCCGCGCCGAGCATGGGCGCCCACGCCCACGCCCCCCGCAACCCGGCGGGCGCCACCTCCCACCACCCTCATGGAGCTGTTCCGATGACCCTGGAGCACGCCCGGCCCACCCTCGACACCGTCGCCTCCCTCGAACGGCTGCTCGGCGACCCGGCCGACGGCGAAGGACCCTTCTCGTTCGCCGCGACCGTCGCGGCCGAGGAGCGCGACGAACTGCCCGCCGGGGCGAAGAAGCTGCTGCTGGAATGGGGGTTCGCCGACTTCCTGGTACCGGAGGGCGACGGCGGGCGGCTGCGGAACCTGGAGTCGGCCCTCCTGCTGACCCGCACCCTGGCCCGGCGCAACCTGACGTTCTCGGTGCTGTTCGGCTCGACCCTGCTGGGCGTCGCGCCCGTGTGGCTGTGGGGCACCGGGGAGCAGCGCGGCCCGGTCGCCGCGGGGCTGGCCTCCGGGGCCATGGCCTGCTTCGGCATCTCGGAGCGCGACCACGGCAGCGACCTCGCGGCGAGCGGTACGACGGCCGTCTCGGACGGCGACCACATCGTGCTCAACGGTGAGAAGTGGCCGGTCGGCAACGCGACGAGGTCGCGGTTCGTCAGCGTCCTCGCCCAGCACGACGGGCGCGGGCTCTCGCTGTTCCTGGTGGACAAGGAGCGGCTGGCGGACGGGGCGTGGTCGAACACCCCGTTCGTGAAGGGCGCCGGTCTGCGCGGCCACGACCTGAGCGGCATCACGTTCCACGACGCGCGCGTCCCCCGCTCGGCGCTGGTCGGCCGGCCGTACCGGGGGCTCGCCTCGGTGCTGAAGACCCTCCAGATCACGCGTACCGCCATCGGCGCGATGTCGCTGGGCACCATGGACTCGGCGCTGCGGATCGGGATGCGGTACGCGAATGAGCGGGTGCTCTACGGGTCGCCGGTGAAGGAGATCCCGGTGGTGCGGGAGCACCTGGTGGGCGCCCATCTCGACCTCCTGATCGCCGAGTGCGTGGCGCTGCCCGTGGCGCGGGCGCTGTCGGTGGTTCCGTCGCGGATGAGCCTGTGGTCGTCGGTCGTGAAGTACCTGGTCCCGGTGATGGGCGAGGAGGTGCTCGACCACATGGGCAAGGTCCTGGGGGCGCGCGGCTACCTCCGCGAGGGCGTGGCGTCGGGGGCCCTGCAGAAGCTGCGCCGCGACCACGCCATCACGACGGTCTTCGAGGGCACGACGCACGTCAATCTGCACAGCATCGCCACCCAGCTGCCGACGGTCGCCGCGGTCGCGGACCGGCCCGCCGAGGGGGGCCGCGAGGTGCTGCGCGCGCTGTTCGACTGGTCGCGCGAGGCGCCGGTGTGGGCCCCGTCCGGTGACGCCCTCCAGCTCACCAGCGCCGCCCAGGACGAGATCACCCGGGGCTGGCCGGACGCCGTGCGGGAGGCGGCGGACGTCGCGCGGGAGCGGCTGGACGAGGAGTCGGCGGCCGAACTCGGCGTCCTGCTGGCGGAACTGTCGGCGCACCGGACCGCCCTGTACGCCGATGTGGCGGGCCTGGCCCCGGACTCGGTGGCGGCGTCGCGCGCGGCGGCCCGGCACTGCGTGCTGCACGCGGCGGCGTCCTGCCTGTACGTGTGGCTGTACGGGGGTGAGCGGGAGCGGAGCGCGGTGCGCGGTGCCGGCTGGCTGATTCTGGCCCTCCAGCGCCTCGTACAACGGCTGGAACCCGGCCGGCTGCTGGGCGAGCGGCACCAGGAGGACTTTGTGCGTGACGTGGAGGATTCGCTGTCGAAAGGTGAAGACTTCTCGCTTCTCCCTACCGTCTCTTGACCCTCTTTTGACCGGCACTAGGCCAACCGTGCCGTCAAAAGGATGGGACATATACGCATACACGCACCTACAGGCAACCCTTCACCGGAGCTACACTCCTGCGGGTCGAGGGGTCGTTGGACAGGGCCCCTAGGGGTGCGCACCTGTTGCGTCACCCCTCGGTATGCGTTGTGGGGGACAACAATGCTGAGCAGATTGGGCTTCGAATCCCATGAAGAGGATGTGTACCGGCTCATCCTCGAGAACCACGGGCTGCGGCCGAGCGATGTCCGGCAACGGCTGAATCTGACGGAGGAGCAGGTGCGGCGGGCCGTCGCCCAGCTGATCGACCGCAAACTCCTGGCCGTCCCGTACCAGGACGAGCTGCGGCCCGTGGACCCGAACCTGAGCCTCTACTCCCTGTTGAGCGACCAGCTCACCGAACTGCACGACCGGCAGAAGGAGTACGAGCGCACCAGGGCGGACATCCGCTCGATGCTGGCGGAGTTCGGGCATCTCTATCCGTCGCGTTCGCAGCCGGACGCGGAGCGCCTGATCGGCATGGACTCCGTACAGGAGCGCATGCAGGATCTGGCCGACGCGGCCCGGCAGGAGTGCATGACGTTCAACCCGGGCGGCGGCCAGTCGGCCGCGAGCCTGGCCGCGAGCAAGCCGCTCGACAGCGACGTCATCGGGCGCGGGGTGCGGATGCGCACGGTCTACCTGGACAGCGTGCGCAACGACGCCACGACCGTGGAGTACGCCGGCTGGCTGACCGGCATCGGCGGCCAGGTGCGGACCGTGCCGGTGCTGCCGATACGGATGGCGGTGATCGACCGCACGGTGGCGATCCTGCCCATGGACCCGGACCACACCCGCAAGGGGGCCGTCCAGATCAACTCGCCCGGGGTGGTGAAGGCGCTCGTCGAACTCTTCGAGCGGGTATGGGCGGACGCCGTCCCGCTCGGCGACGGGCACGACCGCTGCGAGGAGCTGGACGAGCACGGACTCGCCCGGCGGGAACAGGAGTTGCTGCGGCTCCTCGCCCAGGGGCTCACCGACGCCGCCGCGAGCAAGAGCCTCGGCGTGTCCCTGCGTACGGTGCGCAGGATGACGGCCGACCTGAGCGAACGCCTCAACGCCCGGAGCCGGTTCGAGGCCGGTCTCCGGGCGGGGCAGCGCGGTTGGATCTGACCTAGTTCGCCCCGGCGGCGACCGTGCAGACGGGCGCCGAGTCCCAGTTGAGGTTGCCGCCGGGCAGGTCCACGTCGAGACCGAGGTCCAGGTCCAGGCCGCCGGGCACGGAGTCCCAGTTCAGGTTCCCGTCGGGCACCAGGTCCCAGTTCAGGTTCCCCTCCACGGACGCGCCGGCGCCCTCGCAGCGCAGCGAGACCCCGGCGTCCGCGGGACCGGAGCCGGTGTCGGCCTGGGCGGTCGCACCCAGAGAAACGAACGAGAACACAACCGCGGCGGTCGCGAAACCCAGAATTCGACCAGCGCTGCTCATGACTTTGTCCCCCCATTGTCATCCCCGCCCGCCCGGTGGTCCTAGAACCGGACGGCGACGGGTAACTCTGCTCTGTCCGTGATCCATTCTGAGCGAAAAGGCAGCGGCGGGAAAGGTTTTCCGGTGGCAGGAAAGGACCAGCGGCAGCCTCATGCCACGTCGGCCGCGGAGCCGGGCGTCGCCGCAGATGGCGAGGGGTACGGCGGGCCGGCGGTCCGGACCCGTGCCACCTCTTTGACACCGTGCTGCCACGGGGAAAATGCTGCCACCAATACCCCCTTCCGCGCGTCTGTTCGCATGAGCAGAATCCACCCGGCGGGGCTTTCTTCCATCATGTACGGACGGCCCCCCGCGCGAAACGCCAACGTCAACATCTGGCCGGATTCCCTCCATCTCTCATTCGCTTCACCGGAATCCGGTCCGCTTCGAAGGGGGAACTTCCCGATGCGCCGCACCATGCTCAAGTCCAAGATCCACCGGGCGACGGTCACCGAGGCCGACCTGAACTACGTCGGCTCACTCACCCTGGACCCCGACCTCATGGAGGCGGCGGACCTGCTGCTCGGCGAGCAGGTGGCCATCGTGGACGTCAACAACGGCTCGCGCCTGGAGACGTACATCATCGAGGGCGAGCGCGGCTCGGGCGTCGTCTGCATCAACGGCGCCGCCGCCCGGCTCGTCGCCCCGGGCGACATCGTCATCATCATCGCCTACGGGTCCATGGAGGAGGACGAGATCGGCAAGCGGGAGCCGCGCGTCGTCTTCGTCGACGAGAACAACCGCATCGCCCACGTCGGCACCGACCCCGCCTCGTGACCCTGTAGGACGCCGCCCTGGTCCGCTCCCGGGCGGACGGGGCGGGGCGCCACATCACCACGGCCACGAGAAGCAATCGGGGGATCTGTCACATGATCGAGGCCATCGAACAGCCCATGTCCGCGACGCCGGACGTCCGTCGGCTGCGCCACCTGCTCGCCGAGCGAAGACAGGCGCGCGGCTGGACCCAGGAGGAGCTGGCGGAGCGCTCCGGGGTCAGTGTGCGCACCATCCGCAACATCGAGACCGGCTCCAACAAGCGGCCCCGCCGCGCCTCCGTCGACCTCCTGCTGGGCGCCTTCGGCACCTCGCTCGCCGAACTCGCCGGCGCCGAGGGCCTCCACCCCGGCCACGAGGTCGCCCCGCTCTTCCTGCCCCGTCAGCGCGACGCCTCCGGGCGCTGGCCGCACCCGGTCGATCCCGACCGCTGGCGCGGCCCCCGCCCGCTCACCGAGGCCATGGCCGGGCGCGACGACGACCTGCGCCACGTCCTGGGCACCATGCGGCGGGGCAGGCTGCTCGTCCTCACCGGACCCGGCGGCGTCGGCAAGACCCGGCTCGCCCTGACCGCGGCGGCCCGCCTCCAGGAACGCTTCCGCGACGGAGTCGGCGTGGTCGAACTCGGCCCGTGCGTCCCGGAGTCGGCGGACCCGGCCGCCGCGCGCGAGCAGGTGCACCGGGCCGTGGACGCGGTCCTCGCGGACGCGGTCGCCCGCGAGCCCGGCCGGGAACTGGACCTGCTGCTCGTCGTGGACAACGCGGAACACGTCGTCGCCACGGTGTCCCGGCTGGTCCTGCGGCTCGTCGTGACGCACCCCGGACTGCGGGTGCTGATCACCTCACGGCGGCCACTGGCCGTGCTCTCGGCCGACGTCTGGGAGGTCTCCCCGCTCCCGGCGGGCGAACCGTGCGCGGACGGGCCGGCCGACGGCTCCGCGGAGGACGGGGCAGCCCTCCCCGCCGCCGTCGAGCTGTTCCTGCGCCGCGCCAGGTCCACCGTGCCCACGCTCGACCTGGGCAGCCGCCTGCCGCAGGTGGCGGAGCTGTGCCGGCGCCTGGACGGACTGCCGCGCGCGATCGAGGCGGCCGCGCACTGCATCCGGACCGTGTCGCTGGAGTCCCTGCTGTACAGCGGTCCCGCGCTGTACATGTTCGACCGGTTCGACCTGTCGGCCGTCTCGCACCACCGGACCCTCGCGGACAGCGTGCGCTGGAGCTACGACCTGCTCACCGCCGAACAGCGGGACCTGCTGCACCATCTGGCCCGGTCCTTCGACTCGTTCACCGTCGAGGACGTGGTGAGCGACCATCCGGCGGGTGCCTGGACGGCGGGCAGCGTCGTCTGCGGCCTGGCCGAACTCGCCGACGCCTCGCTGATCCGGGTGCACCGCGGCACCCGCTACGGCTACCGGGTCTACGGCTGGATCAGGGCGTACATCGACACGCTCGACCAGGAGTCCGGCCGCACGCTCGGCGCCTGACGCCGCCCGGATCCCCCCGCGCCCCCTCCCCCTCACCCCGCCCGCAGGGCCAGCGCCACCTGGTGGCCGCCGAAGCCCGACGCGTTGCTCAGCACGGCGGCCGGTCCGGCGGGCAGGGGGCGCGGGGCCGCCCGGACCACGTCCAGCTCGATGGTCTCGTCCAGCTCCTCGATGTTCACGGCGGCCGGCGCCACCCGGTCCCGCAGCGCGAGCACCGCCGCCACCGCGGACAACGCCCCGGCGGCGCCCAGCAGATGGCCCGTCATCGACTTGATCGCCGACACGGGCACCCCGCCCGGCCCGAACAGCGCGCCGATCGCCCGGCTCTCGATCATGTCGCCGCCCGGGGTCGAGGTGGCGTGGGCGCCGATCTGGACCACGTCCGCGGTGGTCAGGCCGCCGTCCGCGAGCGCCCGCTCCATCGCCCGGGCCAGGGACCTCCCGGTGGGCTCGGGCCGGGCCATGTGGTGGGCGTCCGCGCTCATCCCGGCCCCGGCGACCTCGCAGTAGATCCCGGCTCCCCGGGCCCGTGCGTGCTCGGCCCGCTCCAGGACGAGCACCGCGGCCCCCTCCCCCATCACGAACCCGTCCCGGTGGACGTCGAAGGGGCGCGAGGCCCGCTCCGGGTCCTCGTTGCGCCGGGACAGCGCGGTCATGTTCGCGAAACCGGCGATCGCCAGCGGATGGATCGCCGCGTCGCTGCCGCCGACCACGACCACGTCGGCGCGCCCGAGCCGGATCAGGTCGAGCCCGGCGGCGACGGCCTCGGCGCCCGCCGCGCACGCGGTGGCCGGTGCCTGCGCGCAGGCACGGGCGCCGACGACCATGCTGACCTGGGCGGCCGGGCTGTTGGCCATCAGCATCGGGACCGCGATCGGGGAGACGCGCCGGGCCCCGCCCGTCCGCAGCACCTCCTCGTTGGTGAGGGCCGTGCCCAGCCCGCCGAAGGCGGTGCCGACGACCGCCGCCGTCCGGTCGGCGTCGGGTCCGCCGTCCTTCCCGGCCGGGGCGGTGAACCCGGCGTCCGCCCATGCCTCGCGGAGCGCGACGACGGCGAACTGCCCGGCCCGGTCCATCCGCCGGGCCTCGATCCGGTCCAGGACGGACGTGGGTTCCACGGCGGCCCGGGCGGCGATCCGCACCGGGAGGTCCTTCGCCCAGCGCCCGGTGAGCGCGACCGCGCCGCTGCGGCCGGCGAGCAGGGCCTCCCAGGTGGCCGGGGCGGTACCTCCGAGCGGGGTGGTGGCTCCGAGGCCGGTGACCACGACGTCGTGGAGGGTGCGGGACATGGGCTCGTTCTCCTCAGCGGGCGTACGAACGGAGGTACGAAGGGGACGGGGCGTTACGCGGTGGCGTCGATGAGGCTCGTGGGGCGCATGTCGGTCCACTCGGCCTCGATGTACGCGAGCGCCGACGCCCGGCCGGACTCCCCGTGCGCGACGGTCCAGCCGGCCGGGACCTCCGCGAAGGCCGGCCACAGCGAGTGCTGTCCCTCGTCGTTGACCAGGACCACGAAGGTCCCCTCCTCGTTGTCGAACGGGTTCGTCATCACTGACTTCCTTCGGTGTGTACGGGTACGAGCACGGCGGCCAGGGCGGCCGGAGTGCGGTGACGGTGGATCTCCACGAGGTCCGGCTCGGCGCCCAGCGCCTCCCGGACGCGCCCGGCGAGCCGGAGGGCCCGCAGCGAGTCGCCGCCCGCGTCGAAGAAGTCCTCGTCGGCGCCGAGGTGTTCGCGTCCCAGCACCGAGGCGAACAGTGCGCACAGCGCCTCGGTGCGCGCTGGGGAACCGGCGGCGGGCGCGGGCGGTGCGACCGGCACGGCGCGCACGTCCAGGACGGGCAGCGCGGTCCCGGGCAGCGCCCCGGTCGCGGTCTCCGGGTCCTCGGCGAAGGCGGTGAGCAGTTCGGTGAGCCGGTCGAGCACGGCGGCGGCCTGTCCGGCGTCCACCAGCTCGGCGCGGTGGCTGACCTCCAGGTACATCCGGTCACCGGGGACGGCCATCAGCTTGAGCGGGTAGTGGTAGGCGTCCCGGCCGTGGAAGTCGGCGACGCGCAGCCCGGCGCCCGGCACGGCGGGCAGCGCGCCCGCCCTGGGGTAGTTCTCGAACACGATCGAGGTGTCGTACAGCGGTCCGGCGCCCGCGAGGCGCTGGATGTCGGCCGGGCCGAGGTGGTGGTGGTCGGCCAGTTCGGCCTGCGCGGCCTGGACGCGTACGAGCAGGGCGCGCAGCGGTTCGGCGGGGTCGGCCGCCTCGACGCGGACCGGCACGGTGTTGATGTACAGCCCGACCATGTCCTCGATGCCGGGCAGCTCCGGCGGCCGGACCGAGACGGTTGCGCCGAACACGACGTCCCGGCGGCCGGTCAGCTCGGCGAGGAGCAGCCCCCAGGCGCCCTGGACCACGGTGTTCGGGGTGACTCCGGCGCCACGGGCGGCGGCGGTGAGCGCGGCGGTGAGGTCCCGCGGCAGTTCGGCGGTGACGCGTTCGGGGAGCGTGGTCAGGGTGCCGGTGTCGTGGCCGGGGGCGATCAGCGAGGGCCCGGGCAGGCCCTTGAGCGCGGTGCGCCACGCCTCGCGGGCGGTCTCGCGGTCCCGGCCGGCCAGCCAGGCGGCGTACTCCCGGGCGGGGACGGGCCGGGGCAGCGCGGCGGGGTCGCCGCCGCTCAGGTAGAGCGTGAACAGGTCGCGCAGCAGCACCGAGGTGGACCAGCCGTCGGTCAGGACGTGGTGGCTGGTGAAGACCAGGACGTGCCGGTCCGGGCCCGTCCTGAGCAGCGTGAAGCGCAGCAGCGGCGGGCGGTCCATGGCGAACCGGGCCCGCCGGTCGCGGGCCAGGAAGGCGTCCAGGCGGGGGCGCGGCGACGACCCGTCGGGGCGGGTCAGGTCCAGCTCGGCCCAGGGCACGTCGACGCGTCCGGCGACGGCCTGGACTGGTTCGCCGGAGTCCAGGAGGAGGAAGCCGGTGCGCAGGGCCTCGTGCCGGTCGGTCAGGGCCTGGCAGGCGCGGCGCAGGGCGGCGGTGTCGAGGGCGCCTTCGAGTGCGGCGACGAGCTGGACGTGGTAGACGTCGGCGGCCTTGCTGTCGTACCGGGCGTGGTGCAGCAGCCCTTCCTGGAGCGGGGTCGCGGGCAGCAGCCCGGCGAGCGGGCCCGGGTGCCAGACGGCTTCCAGGGCTTCCAGTTCGTCCTGCCCGACGTCCACCAGCGGTACGTCGGAGGGGGTCAGGCCGCCCGCCCCGGGCCGCGCGGTGTGGGCGACGAGGTCGCGCAGGGCGGCGAACCACGCCTCGCCCAGCTCCGCCGCGTCGGCCTCGGTGAGCAGGGCGCCGGGCCAGGACCAGGTCGCGGTGAGGCGGGGTCCGTCGGGCAGGTCGTGGGTGGCGGCGTTGACCTCGATGACGTGCGGCATGGGCAGCCCGTCGTCGGTCCCGGGCACCACGGCGTCCGCCTCGGCCGCGATGTCCCACACGCCCTCGCCGGGCCCCGACATCCGCCCCAGGTAGTTGAACCCGATCTGCGGGGACGCGTAGCCGGCCAGCCGGCCCGCCGTGTCCGGGTTGAGGTGGCGCAGCAGCCCGTAGCCGATGCCGTGGTCCGGGATCGCCCGCAGCTGCTCCTTGACCCGCTTGACCGCCCGGTCCGGGCTGTCGGAGCCGGGGTCGATCCGTACGGGGTAGAGGCTGGTGAACCACCCGGCGGTGCGCGACAGGTCGAGGCCCTCCGCGATCTCCTCGCGGCCGTGCCCCTCCAGGTCCACGAGCACCCCGCCCGTGCCGTCCGTCCCGCGCGCCCGGCGCCAGGAGCCGACGGCCAGGGCGAGCGCGGTGAGCAGGATGTCGTTGACCCCGGTCCGGAAGGCGGCGGGCACGCTGGTCAGCAGCGGTTCGGTGTACGCGGCCGGCAGGGTCAGGGTGAGCGAACGGGCGGTCCCGTAGACGTCGCGCCCGGGATCGAGCGGGCGGGCCGCGAGGGCGGGGTCGCCGCCGGACAGGATCTCCTCCCAGAGCGGCAGCCGGTCCGTGTGCCAGGGCTCGCGGGCGGCCGTGTGCAGCCGCTCGGACCAGGTGCGCAACGAGGTGTGGACGGGGTCGGGTTCCGCCGTACCGCCGTCGGCGGCGCCCTTCCACGCCCGGTGCAGGTCCGGGAGCAGGACGCGCCAGGAGACGCCGTCCACGGCGAGGTGGTGCACGGTGAGCAGGAGGCGGCCGTCGGCGCCGGGGCCCGCGTCGAACCAGACCGCCTCGGCCATGCGGCGCGCGGCCGGGTCGAGCCGGTCCCGTGCGGCGGCGGACTCCTCGGCGACGGCGGCCCGCAGCGCGTCCGGGCCGAGCCCGGTGACATCGATGCGGCGCACCAGGTCCTCGGCGCGGACCGTGCCGGGCGCGGCGATGTCGAGGGACCACTCCCGTCCGTCCGGTCCGGTGGCCAGGCGGCGCATGCGGAGCGCGTCGTGCCGGTCCAGGAGCCGCTGGACCGCCCGGGCCAGCCGGCCGGTCGTGCCCAGGTGCGGGACGCGGACCAGGACGGACTGGTGGAAGCCGTCGGAGGGGCCGCCGCGCTCGCGGAGCCAGTGCATGACCGGGGTGGGCCGGAGCGGTCCGGTGCCCGCGTCCGGGTGCTCGGCCGGGCGGTCGGCGACCGTCCGGGCGACCCGGGCGAGGGCGGCGGCGGTCCGGTGCGTGAAGACGTCCTTCGGGGTGATCACCAGGCCCGACTTGCGGGCGCGGGCCACCAGTTGGATGGAGACGATCGAGTCGCCGCCGAGGTCGAAGAAGCTGTCGTCGACCCCGGGGTCCGCGACGCCCAGCACCTCGGCGAACAGCGCGCACAGGGTCTCCTCGGCGTGGCCCGAGGGCGCCCGCCCGACGGAGCCGGTCGCGGCGGCCGGGGCGGGCAGCGCCCGGCGGTCCAGCTTGCCGTTCGGCGTCAGCGGCAGCCGGTCCAGCAGGACGACGGCCCCGGGCACCATGTACTCGGGCAGGGTCCCGGCGGCGTACTCGGTGAGCGCGGCCGGGTCCACGCCGGGTGTCCCCGCCGGCACCACGTACGCCACCAGGCGCTTCACGCCCGGCTGGTCCTCGCGGACGACGGTCGCGACCTGCCCCACGGACGCGTGTCCCGCCAGCACGGTGTCGATCTCGCCGAGCTCGACGCGCAGGCCCCGGATCTTGACCTGGTCGTCGCTGCGGCCCAGGTATTCCAGGACCCCGTCGGCCGTCCAGCGCACCACGTCACCGGTGCGGTACATGCGGGTCCCGGGATCGCCGTACGGGTCGGCGACGAAGCGCTCGGCGGTGAGGACGGGCCGGTGGGCGTAGCCGTGGGCGAGCTGCGCGCCCGCGAGGTACAGCTCGCCGGGCACGCCCGGCGGGACGGGGAGCAGCGCCTTGTCGAGCACCAGCAGGCGGGTGTTCCAGACGGGCCGGCCGATGGGGACGGAACCGGCCCCGGTGACCGGGCGGCACTGCCAGTACGTGACGTCGACGGCCGCCTCGGTCGGCCCGTAGAGGTTGTGCAGTTCGGCGCCCTCGGGACCGAGGAGTTCCAGGAAGCGGTTCTGGGTGGCGACGGGCAGCGCCTCGCCGCTGGAGAAGACGCGCCGCAGCCCCGTGCACCGCGCGGCGGCCGGCTCCTGGAGGAAGACCTGGAGCATCGAGGGGACGAAGTGGGCGACGGAGACGTCCTCGCGCCGGATCAGCTCCGCCAGGTAGGCCGGGTCCTTGTGGCCGTCCGGGCGCGCCACGACCAGGGTGGCGCCGGTGTGCAGCGGCCAGAAGAACTCCCAGACCGAGACGTCGAACCCGCACGGCGTCTTCTGGAGCACCCGGTCCCCGGGCCCGATCGGATACTGGTCCTGCATCCAGCGCAGCCGGTTGACCACGGCGGCGTGCGGCACCATGACGCCCTTCGGCCGCCCGGTCGACCCGGACGTGAAGATGACGTAGGCCGCGCTCGCGCCCCGCGGCCCGTCCGGCGCGGCGGAGACGTCCACCGGCTCCCCCGGCGCGTCCAGCAGCAGCCGCGGCACGCCCGTCTCCGGCAGCGCGGCGGCCGTCGCGGTCTCGGTGAGCAGCAGCGCGGGGGCGGCGTCCTCCAGGAGCCGGCCGATCCGCTCACCCGGCAGGTCCGGGTCGACCGGCACATAGGCGGCGCCCGCCGCCTGCACCGCGTGCAGGGCGACGACCAGGGCGGCCGACCGGGGCAGCGCGACGGCCACGGTGTCGCCGTGCCGGACCCCGTGCCCGCGCAGCCGTGCGGCCAGGACGCCGACCCGCTCGGCGGTCTCGGCGTAGGTCAGCGTGGCGTCCTCGGCGACGAGGGCGACGGCGTCGGGCGTACGGGCCGCCTGCTCGGCGAACATCCGGGGCAGGGTGGTGGACTCGACCGGGTGCGCGGTGTCGTTCCAGGTGTCCAGCACCCGGTGCCGCTCGTCCGGGGTGAGCAGCGCGACGCGCCCGACCGGGGTGTCCGGGGCGGTGAGCCAGGTCTCCAGGAGGTGGCGGACGCGGGCGGCGACGTTCTCGGCCTCGGCCCGCTCGTACAGGTCCCGCCGGTAGTTGACCTCCAGCCGCAGCCGCTTGCCGGGGACGGCCATCAGGCTCAGCGGGTAGTGGGTGGACCCGGCCTGCCCGTCGCCCTCGACGGCGGTCAGCCGGAGCCCGCCGGCCGGGGCGCGCACGTCGTCCCAGCTCATCGGGGCGTTCCCGAACGCCACGGAGGTGTCGAAGAGTTCGCCGAGCCCGGCCCGCCGCTGGATGCCGGCGAGCCCGACGTGGTGGTGCGGTTCCAGCGCCGACTGCTCCCGCTGGACGCGGGTGGCCAGCGCGCCCAGCGCCTCGTACGGGTCCAGCCGCACCCGGACCGGGGCGGCGTTGATGAGCAGGCCGACGATGTCCTCGACGTCGTCGAGCCCGGCCGGGCGGCCGGACACGGTCTGCCCGAAGACCACGTCCCAGCGGCCGGTCAGCCCGCCGAGGACCAGCGACCAGGCGGCCAGTACCACGGAGTTGAGGGTGAGCCCGGCCGCGCGGGCGGCGGCGGTGAGCGCCCCGGTCGTCTCCTCGGTCAGCTCGGCGGCGGCCATCCGGGGCATCGCGGCGCCCCCGGCCGCGTCGGCGCC
>NZ_JAAGNI010000466.1 GCF_010550605.1 Streptomyces sp. SID9727 | reverse complement strand
CGGGCCGCCCGGGTAGCCGTAGCCCTGGCCGGGCTGGCCACCGTACGGCGGCTGCACGGCCTGCGGGCCGGGGGCGCCGGCGAGCGGGGCCTTCAGGGCCGGGACCAGCGGCGAGGCGACCGCGCCCGCGGCCAGCGCCAGGGAGGCGATGAAGCCGAGGATCAGGCCGGCACCCGCGTCGATCTGGCCCAGGTCGATGATCGTCCAGAACATGTTCCACGCGGTGAACACCGTGGCGGCGACACCGAACTGGGCGAGGTCGAGACCCACGATCTTGCGCGGCTGGGGCTGCGAACGGGACAGCACGATCAGCGCTGCGCCGATCACTCCGACCATGTAGACGCCGATGCCGTTGCCCAGGGAGTCCCAGGAGTTGGGGCCGTCGACGCCGCTGTTTCCGTAGTCGTAGTAGTCCAGGAACGAGGCGATGAACAGCACGACCGCTGCTCCGATCACCACGCCGTCGCCTCGAGTGAGGGAGCGGATATTCACGTGAAGGTCCTTAGTCGATCGTCTCGTCGGGGCGGTCGTCGCTGCCGCCGGATGCGCGGCGGGCACGGCTTGAAGCTCGGGAACGGCTCCCCATCGTAGGGATGAATCTATCGTCTGCCCGGGCGGGTTGGGTTCCTGCCCGGTTGGTGCGGGAACATCCTCCCGAATTCATCGCAGAATCACCCCTTGCTTACCCCTTGAGGTAGCTGCTGATGCCGTCCGCGATGCCCTGGGCGGCCTTCTGGCGCCAACCCGGGCTGGTGAGCAGGGCGGCGTCCTCGGGATCACGCATATTGCCGCATTCGATGAAGACTTTGGGCACGGTCGACAAATTAAGTCCGCCGAGATCCTTGCGTACGTCCAGACCCGTTTTGCCGCCGACATAATTGGAAGGGGAACTTCCGGTACTGCGTACGAACAGACCGGCGATACGGGTTCCGAGATCGCGTGAAGGGGCCACGATCTTCGAGGTGTTCGCGTCCCCGCCGCGCACGAGCGCGGGGAGGATCACATGGAACCCCCGGTTGCCCACGGCCGAGCCGTCCGCGTGCACCGAGACCACCGCGTCCGCGTGCGCCTCGTTGCCGATGCGCGCCCGCTCGTCCACGCACGGCCCGAACTCCCGGTCCCTGTCGTACGTCAGGAGCACCGTCGCGCCCTGCGCCCGCAGCAGGTCCCGCAGCCGGTGCGCCACGTCGAGGGTGAACTCCGCCTCCGCGTAACCCCCGTTGGTGGCGGTCCCGGTGGTGTCGCACTCCTTGCGGCCGGTGCCGATGTCGACCTGGCGGTTGATCGCGGCGGTGTGCAGGTGGTTGCGCGGGTTGTGCCCGGGGTCGATGACCACGGTCTTGCCGGACAGCGGTCCGTCGGGGGCGGCCGGCGGCTCGGAGGAGGGCTTCGACGGGGATTTCGCCGGGGACTTCGACGGCGCCGGGGAGGCCTTCGTGGGCGCCGGGGACGGCGAGCCCGGGGCGGCCGGGGTGGTGGCGGGAGCGCCGCTCGGCCCGGCCTGGCCGGC
>NZ_JAAGNI010000453.1 GCF_010550605.1 Streptomyces sp. SID9727 | reverse complement strand
GCCGGCGACCTCGGCCTCGCCTGCGCGGGGAGGCTGCTGCGCGCGGGCGTCCTCGTCCCGGCCGCCCGGTGAGCGCGGAACGCCGCCGGTGACAGCGGAACGCTTCTTCTGTGCCGACGCCGCCCGGGCCCGCGGCGACGCGCTCCCGGGCACCGCCCCGTACGGCCTGGTGTGGGTCCTCGTGGAGCACCACGCGCCCTGGCCGGCCAACGGCTACGACGGCCTCGCGCTCGAACCGGCGACCAAGTCCCTGCTCTACGAGGCCGCCCGGGCGGTGCGCGCCCGCATCCTGCTGATCCGCCGCCACGGCCGCCGCCCCGAGGACGCGGGGCCCCGGCGCTGGGCCGTCCTGCGGTACGAC
>NZ_JAAGNI010000429.1 GCF_010550605.1 Streptomyces sp. SID9727 | reverse complement strand
ACGGCGGGGCCGACGGCGGCGCGGACCGTTCTTGAGCACACCCCCGGCCGGTGCCCAGGACCCCGGGGCCGCGAGCGCGGCCCCCGGGGTCCTGGAGTCGCGTCTGACGCCCGGCACGGACCGGGCCGCCTTCGCCCGCGGCTTCTGGGGCCGCGAGGCCCTGCTCACCCGCCGGGCCGGTGACTTCTCCGACCTCTTCTCGGCCGCGGCCGTGGACGAACTCGTCTCGCGGCGCGGACTGCGTACGCCGTTCCTCCGCGTCGCCAGGAACGGCGCCACGCTGCCCGACGCCTCGTTCACCTCGCCCGCCGGGGTCGGCGCCACCATCGGTGACCAGGCCGACGACACCGCGCTGTGGCGGGAGTTCGCCGACGGCGCGACCCTCGTCCTGCAAGCGCTCCAGCGCACCTGGGCCCCCGTCGGCGACCTCACCGCCGCTCTCGCCGCCGAACTCGGCCACCCGGTGCAGGCCAACGCCTACGTCACCCCGCCGCAGAACCGCGGCTTCGACGCGCACTACGACGTCCACGACGTCTTCGTCCTCCAGGTGGAGGGCACCAAGCGCTGGATCGTCCACCGCCCCGTGCACCCCGACCCGCTGCGCGACCAGCCCTGGACCGACCACCGCGCCGCCGTCACCGAGGCCGCCGCGGGCGAACCGCACCTCGACACCGTGCTCGGACCGGGCGACGTCCTCTACCTGCCGCGCGGCTGGCTGCACGCCGCCGAGGCACAGGGCGAGGTCGCGGTCCACCTCACGCTCGGCGTCCACACCTGGACCCGGTACGCCCTGGCGGAACAGCTGATGCGCGCCGCGCTCGCGGAGCTGCGCGAGGACCCCTGGATGCGCGGTTCCCTCCCGCTCGGCGTGGCCGGCCCGGACGGCGAGGCCGCTCCGGTACGCGAACGCCTCCTCGCGGCCCTCGCCGGCGCCGATCCCGCCCCGGACTTCCACCGCGCCCGGCGCGCCCAGGCCCGCCCCGCGCCGCT
>NZ_JAAGNI010000413.1 GCF_010550605.1 Streptomyces sp. SID9727 | reverse complement strand
CGTGCGCCGCGCGCGGCCGGGTGCCCCCCGTTCCGCACGGGCAGCCCGCCGGCGGCGGTCCGCCGCTGGGCGGCGCAGCCGGGACAGGGACAGTCGATGGCGGGTACGTACTCCTCGAAGGCCGGCACAGTCATGCGGTTCCCCTCCGCAGTCGTCAAGTTCCTCGGGCGCATCCGCTCGGGCGTCAGCGTGTCAACGGTCATGACCCACGTCGTGACATACCGCAGTTTGACGGATAGAAGGGAAAAAACGACCATCCGACAGGCCGGTGCGGCGAGGGGGATGGTCGGGAGCACCACTCGGGATCGGGTAGAGTTTTCCAGGTCAGCAGGCGCCGCTAGCTCAGTTGGTTAGAGCAGCTGACTCTTAATCAGCGGGTCCGGGGTTCGAGTCCCTGGCGGCGCAC
>NZ_JAAGNI010000397.1 GCF_010550605.1 Streptomyces sp. SID9727 | reverse complement strand
GGGCAGGGCGGTGCGCCGGGCGGGCCGGGGCGGCTGCTCGGGGAGGCCGGCGTGGGACTCGCTGGACCTGGACAGCGTGAGCTCCCGAAAGAAGAGACGAAGGGGGACTCGGATACGAAGGGGGCTCAACGCTAGCGACGGGGGGATAAGGGTGGGCGAAGGATGCGCGAATTTCACCCGGACGGGAGAGTTTCGCAATGCCTGACGAGCGAATGTGTGAGGAGAATGCCCGGTTACCTCCCAACATCCGCACTGATTTCTGACAGTTCCGCTTCCTTTCTGATCCCCTTCTGCTCCCTTCCCCCCCCGAACCGGAGGTTTCTGGCTGATGGCACCCTCACGCGGCACCCTTCTGGCCGTGACGGCGGCGGCCGCGGCGGGCGTCGCCCTGTCCGGCTGCGACGGCTCCGGATCCGAGCACGGCAACGGCCCCGAGACGTCCCGCGCGGCGACGTCCCCCTCCCCCTCCCCGTCACCGACCCGGAGCTACCCGCTCTCGAAGACGCCCCGCGCGATCCCCGCCGTACGGGAGCACACCCCCGCACACGGCCCCGGCTGGAAGCCCGGCAAGGACAGCGGGGTCGTCATCGCGGACGGCAGCGGCAAGCTGGCCGACGAGGGGAAGCTCCTGGCCGGCGAGCTGAAGATCCACTACCGGGGCGAGGTGCCGGCCCGCGCCGGTGACGTCGAGCTCGCCCTCACCCCGAAGGCGTCCGGCGGGCCGGAGTCGTACACCCTGCGCACCGCCGACGGGCGGGTGAGGATCAGCGGACCCGGCCAGGCGGGCGTCTTCTACGGCACCCGGACCCTCAAGCAGTCCGTGCGCGCCGACGGCACCATGCCCGAGGGTGTGGTGCGCGACCGGCCGGACAAGCCGCAGCGCGGCCTCAACCTCGACATCGCCCGCAAGCACTACACCGCGTCCTGGATCGAGGCCCGGATGCGGGAGATGGCCGACCTCAAGCTCAACCAGCTCGGCCTGCACTTCTCCGACGACCAGGCGTTCCGCATCGAGTCCGACTCGCACCCCGAGGTGGTCTCCCCGGACCACCTGACCAAGAAGCAGGTCCGGCACATCGTCGCCCTGGCCGGCCGGCTGCACATCCAGGTCGTCCCGGAGATCGACTCGCCCGGCCACCTCGGCGCGGTGCTGCGCGCCCACCCCGACCTCCAGCTGCACAACGTCTCCGGCGTCGCCTCGACCGGCTCGCTGGACATCTCGAAGCCGGGCGCCGCCAAGCTGATCGACGAGCTGCTGGGCGAGTACGCGGAGCTGTTCGGCGGCGCGTACTGGCATCTGGGCGGCGACGAGTACCGGGCGCTGATGGCGAGCGACCCGGCCGCCTCCTACCCCCAGCTCCAGCGCGCCGCCGTCGCGAAGTACGGCTCCGGGGCCGGCATCGCGGACCTCGCCACCGGCTGGCTCAACGACCGGGCGAAGGTGGTCCGCAAGCACGGCATGCAGCCGAAGGCGTGGAACGACGGCCAGTTCCGCGACAGCGAGGTGCGCGCCGACAAGGACATCGAGGTCGAGTACTGGACGGGCAAGGAGTACGGGGCCCGGTCGCCGGAGGAGTACCTGCGCGAAGGCCGCAAGGTCCTCAACCTCAACGACGAGTTCATGTACTACGTGCTCGGCCAGCCCAACGCCTTCGTCTACCCGACCGGCAAGCGGATCTACGAGCAGTGGACCCCGCTCGTGCTGCGCGGCACCACCCCGGTCCCGGCCCGCTACTCGGACCAGATCCTCGGCGGCCGGTTCGCCGTCTGGGGCGACTTCCCGAACGCCCAGACCGCCGAGCAGGTCGCGGCCGGCATCCGGATGCCGCTGCGGGCGACGGCCCAGAAGCTGTGGGTCCCTGGCAAGCCGAAGCCGAGCTATGCGGAGTTCCAGTCGCTGGCGAAGGAGATCGACGCGGGCTGAGGCGCCGGTACGGGTCTCTGACCATGGACAACGCGGCCACCGGAGCGTACGGTCCGGTGGCCGCGCGTCCGGGGAGGGACGCGCGCGCTTCTCGCGTCGACGTCCGAATCCCGGGGGGTTCCGTTTCCATGCTCTGTTCACTCTGCGGCACGAGACCGGCCGGCACCGCCGACGTGCGGTGCTCCGTGTGCGCCGTCACGGCCGGCGCCGACCGGGGCCGGGCCTGGGCCGGCAGCCCCGGCTGGGCGCCGGAACCGCTCGGGCCGGACCAGCTGCGCTCGCCGGTCGGCCTGGCCAGGGCGGTGTGCGTGCTGCTCGGCGCGGTGGCCGTCGCGGACGTGCTGGCGATCGCCGCCGGCATCCACACGCGCATGCTGCTCGCGGACGGGCTGGACGGCGGTTTCCTGGTGGTGGACGACCACGAGCTGACCCTCGCCGACCACCTGACCGGGTCCGCGGGCGCCCTCCAGATGCTCACCTTCATGGCGACGGCCGTCGTCTTCCTCGTGTGGCTGCGCCGGGTCCGGCGCAACGCGGAGGTGTTCGACCCGTCCGCGCACTCGCTGCGGCCCGGCTGGGCGATCGGCGGCTGGTTCGTACCCATCGGCAACCTGTGGCTGCCGCACCGGGTGGTGAGCGGGGTGTGGTCCGCCAGTGCCCCGCTCGACGGCCGCGGACACCGGACCTCCGCGCCGCGCGGCCTGCTGAACGCGTGGTGGGCGGCGCTGGTCGTGGACCAGCTCGTGAGCCGGGGCGCAGGCCGCTTCTACGCCGACGCGGAGACCGGGGACGAGATGGTGCACGGGCTCGACCTGCTCGCGGTCACCGACGCGCTGGACCTCGGCGCGGCGGTCCTGGCCATCCTGGTGGTCCGCAGGGTGACGGCGATGCAGTCCCGGCGCGTGGAGCTCGGCCCGGTCCCCGCAGCACCGCGTCCGATCCAGACGCACTGAGGCGGCTCCGGGCGCGCGGGCGGGACGGGTGCGGGGCGAGCCGTGGGGCGGGGCGGCGGTAATCAGCCATCGGCAGTGACGCTTTTCGGCCAATCGGCGCTGAATGCGATAACAGGAAGCGCTGCGCCCCCCTGTGTCCCGGCATGGGACGCGTACGGGAGGGCTGACAGGAGACGCCGATGAGCCTGCTCGACCTGATCGCCGCCGCCGACGAACGCGGGCTCGCCGCCGGAGCGGTCGCCTGCCTCGAACGCTGCCTTCCCCGGCCGGCCCCGGACGCCGCCCCCGACCCGCTGCGCCCGCTCTGGGCCGCCTGCGCCGAGCCCCGCCTCTGGCCCG
>NZ_JAAGNI010000343.1 GCF_010550605.1 Streptomyces sp. SID9727 | reverse complement strand
CGCGCGCAAGCGGGCGGAGAGGCGCGCCGAGCGGATCGGGGGCGGTGCGCGGGAGTTGGAGCAGCGCCTCACCGACCTGCTGCGCGGTGGTCTCGCGGCGGCCGAGCAGGCGGGGTACGGGCTGTGGGAGGAGACGGCGGCCCGCATGGTCGACGCGCAGGCGCCCGGCCTCGCGGGCCGGGTGCGGGAACTGGGCGCCGTCCCGGCGTCCGGTCCGGGCTGGCCGGTGCGGCTCCTGGAGGAGTGCGCGCTGCTGCACCTGCTGGACTCGGCGTGGCTGGGCCGCGACCGGCTGCCGCCCGCGCTCGCGGCCACGGTCCGTACGCGGGTGGGGCTGCCGGCCTCCCCGGAGGGCCCGCCGGTCCGCGACCGCTGGCTGGTCCTCGCCCAGTACGACACCCCCGAGGGAAAGATCGTCACCCGCCGCATCTGGCTGTACGGCGAGGAGTCGGGGCGCACGGCGCTGCTGCTGTCCTTCGGGGCGGCCGGCCGCTCCCCCGCCCAGGCCCTGCCCGTGGGCGTCACCCTCGACGCCGGGCTGACGACCCATCCGGGGTCCGGGCAGCTCCGCGCCGAGCTGGGCGAGCGCTTCGGCGTGCCCGAGCCCGCCGTCACGCCTCCGCCGGGTGTCACCGTCACCGAGGCGATCGCCGCGTACGGGCGGGCCCTGGCCACCGACCCGTGGGCGGAGTCCTGGCCGGTGACCCTGCGCGATGTCATACCGGTGCCGTCCCCGGACGGCTGGCAACTGGTGGACGCGGAGGGCCGGGAGGCCCTGCCCGTGGCCGCTGCCGCCCTGAACCGCCCGTCGCTCTGGAAGCTCGTCGCGGTCTCGGGCGGGGCCCCGCTCACGGTCTTCGGCGAGTGCGGCCACCGGGGCTTCGACCCGCTGGCGGCGTGGGCCGCGGGCGGGACAGGCACGCCCGTCGAGACCGTCACGCTCATCTGACCCCGTAGTCCGGCTCCCGAGGAGGGGCGATGTCCCGTACGACCGCACCAGCCGCCATCCCGACACCGGCCGCACCGGCGGCCTCCGCACCGTGGGAGGAGCTGGTCACCTCGGCCCTGCTCGGCACGGACCGCCGGCCGCCCGAGGGCGCGTCCGCCACCGGCCCGGACGGCGCGGCCGCCGCGCTGCTGGACGCCGCCGCGCTGCACACCGTG
>NZ_JAAGNI010000321.1 GCF_010550605.1 Streptomyces sp. SID9727 | reverse complement strand
CTCCCCGTCCTCGACGGCGATCCGGGCGGCGGCGAGCAGGGCGGGCCTGCGGGCGCGCAGCCAGGCGGCGGCGGTCTCCGCGTGCGGGAAGCGCAGGGTGCGCGGGAGCCCGGCGAGCTTGCGGCGGGACGGCGAGCCCTCCGGGTCCGTGACGGCGCGGCAGGACTGCAGCAGGCGCACGGTGCGCTCCAGCATCCTGGCCCGGGCGAGCTGGATCTCGGCGGGGCGCTCCCGGTCCTCCAGGAGGGCCCGCAGCAGCCCGGCGAGACAGCCCGGCACCTCGTACTGCGGTTCGTCGGCGTCCTCCCGGCGCAGCAGGCCCAGGGTGACGAAGTCGTCCAGGGTGGTCCGGGCGGCCGAGACGGAGCAGCCGGCCAGCGCGGAAGCGGTGTGGGCGTCGGCGAGGCCGCCGGGGGCGAGGGCGAGCAGGCGCAGTATCCGGGCGGGGGTGGCCGGCAGCGAGTCGTGGACGAGGCGGAAGGCGCGGGTCAGCGGACGCGCTCCGGCGGGCGCCTCCGGGTCGTCGGGCAGCGCGCGCAGCTGCCGCCCGGCGTCGGCCACCGAGGTGGTCGGGCGGGCGGCGAGCCAGCCGCCGATCAGGACCAGGGCGGCCGGCTGCCCGCCGCACTCCTCTGCCAGGGCCTGGGCGGTCAGCGGGTCGACGGTGATCCTGACCTGGTCGATGGCACGGCCGAGGAGCTGGACCGCGGAGCCCGCGTCCAGGCCGCCGATGGTGCAGGGCCGGACGCCGGGGATGCCGGTCAGCGGGCCCTCGGACGTGGCGACGACGAGGCAGTCCGGGTTGTCGGGGAGCAGCGGGTCGACCTGTTCGGCGTCCGCCGCGTCGTCCAGGAGGAGCAGGACCCTGCGGGCGGCCAGGGCCTCGCGGACCCTTTCGGTCAGTTCGTCGGCGTCGGCGCCGGGCGGTCCGGTCAGGCCGAGCCGGCCGAGGAGGTCGCGGGCGGCGCGCTCCGGGGGGACGGGGGCGCCGCCGGTTTCGGCGAGCCGGACGCGGAGCAGGCCGTCGGGGTAGTCGCCGGTCTCCAGGAGGCGGCGGGCGAGTTCGGAGGCGAGCGCGGTGCGGCCGGAGCCGGGGCGTCCGGCGATCAGGAGGACCCGCGCGCGGGCGCTGCGGCGGCCGGCCATGGTGTCGAGCCCGGCGCGCTCGATGTCGTCGCGGAGTTCTTTCAACTCGCGTTCGCGGCCGAAGAATCGGGTCGGCTCCGGGACGGGCGGCTCCTCGGTCCCCGCTGCCTCGGCCGGGCCGCTGGTGTCCACCGCCTGATCCGTCACGGGCCACGCTCCACTTCGCTGCACGCGTCGCCCTGCGGGACTCCGGTCAGGGCATTCGAAGCGTAGTTCAGGCGGGTGGCCGGAGAGGGGGGAGCGCGACCCGGGCATCCCCCGATCGGATCAGCATTTCTTACGATCGGAGGATGCAGGAGAGTGACCGTACGGGCGGTCCCGTCGACCGCTCCGCGGGGTTTCGGACAGCCCGTCAGGAGCCGAGGGGACAGCCCGTCAGACGGCGGAGGAACGGCCTCGTCAGACATCGGGGGGACGCCCCGTCAGACGTCGAAGAGGCGGCTCCTCAGGCGTCGAAGGGGCGGGCCGGCCAGGGCGCGTCGGCGGGGCGCAGCGCGTCGACGCCGTCACCCGCGAGGGCCGCGGCGAGCGAGAGCACGCCCACGACCAGGCAGCTGTTGTGCAGATCGCCGGCGAGCACCTTGCGCACGAGGTCCTGGAGCGGCACCCGGGCCAGCTCCATGTCGGCCTCCTCCTCGGCGACCTCGAAGCGCTCGCCCTCCGCCTCGGAGACGTCCCGGGCGAGGAAGATCCGCACCGCCTCGTCGGAGCCGCCGGGCGAGGTGTAGATGTCGGTGAGCACCCGCCAGTCCTCCGCCTTGACGTACGCCTCCTCGTACAGCTCGCGCTGGGCCGCGTGCAGCGGGTTCTCGCCGGGCACGTCGAGCAGCCCGGCCGGGATCTCCCACAGCTTGTGGCGGACGGGGTGGCGGTACTGGCGCAGGACGAGGACGCGGCCCTCGTCGTCCAGCGCGAGCACGGCGACCGAGCCGGGGTGCACCTGGTAGTCGCGGTGGGCGACCGTACCGTCGGGCATCTCGACGTCGTCGGTGCGGACGCTGGTCTTCTTCCCCTGGAACGGGGTCGCGCTCTCGGTGACCCGCCATTCCTCGGGTGTGTCCTGGAAACCCATCTGCGTCCTCCCACGAAAAACGGTGACCGGGGCCCGCGTCCCTGTTCGGACGCGTGCCCCGGTCAACCGTAACGCCTGCGGAGGTACCGCCTACTTGCCCTGCTCGCCCCCGGCGGCGCCCGTCTTGCGGGCGACGGCCGCCTTCACCAGGCCGGCGAAGAGCGGGTGCGGGCGGGTCGGCCGGGAGCGCAGCTCCGGGTGCGCCTGGGTCGCGACGAGGTACGGGTGGACCTCGCGCGGGTACTCGACGTACTCGACCAGCTTGTTGTCCGGGGAGGTGCCCGAGAAGACCAGGCCGGCCTTCTTCTCCAGCTCGGCGCGGTAGGCGTTGTTGACCTCGTAGCGGTGGCGGTGGCGCTCCTCCACGTACGGCTGGCCGTCGTACGCCTCGCGGACCAGCGAGCCCTCGGCGAGCTTCGCCGGGTACAGGCCGAGCCGCATGGTGCCGCCCAGGTCACCGGCGCCCTCGACGTACGCGAGCTGCTCCTCCATGGTCGAGATGACCGGGTGGGAGGTCGCGGCGTCGAACTCCGTGGAGTTGGCGTCGGGGATGTCGGCGAGGTTGCGGGCCGCCTCGATCACGATGCACTGGAGGCCGAGGCAGAGGCCGAGCAGCGGCACCTTGTTCTCGCGGGCGTACCGGATCGCGCCGACCTTGCCGACCACGCCGCGCTCGCCGAAACCGCCGGGGATGCAGATCGCGTCGACACCGGCGAGGGCCTTCTCGGCACCGGCCGGGGTCTTGCAGTCGTCGGACGCGACCCACTCGACCTTGACCCGGGCCTTGTTGGCGAAGCCGCCGGCCCGGATGGCCTCGGTGACCGAGAGGTAGGCGTCGGGCAGGTCGATGTACTTGCCGACCAGGGCGACGGTGACCTCGTGGTCGGGGTTGTGGACGCGGTCCAGCAGGTCGTCCCAGGTGGTCCAGTCGACGTCCCGGAACGGCAGGTCGAGCTTGCGCACGACGTAGGCGTCCAGGCCCTCGGTGTGCAGCACCTTGGGGATGTCGTAGATCGACTTGGCGTCCACGCAGGCGACCACGGCCGCCTCGTCCACGTCGCACATCAGCGAGATCTTGCGCTTGATGGCGGTCGGCACGTCGCGGTCGGCGCGCAGCACGATGGCGTCCGGCTGGATACCGATGTTGCGCAGCGCGGCCACGGAGTGCTGGGTGGGCTTGGTCTTCAGCTCGCCGGAGGGGCCGATGTAGGGCAGCAGCGAGATGTGCACCACGAAGACGTTGTCCCGGCCGACCTCGTGGCGGACCTGGCGGACGGTCTCCAGGAACGGCAGCGACTCGATGTCGCCGACGGTGCCGCCGACCTCGGTGATCACCACGTCGACGTCGTCGGTGGCCATCCGGCGGATGCGGTGCTTGATCTCGTTGGTGATGTGCGGGATGACCTGCACGGTGTCCCCGAGGTACTCGCCGCGCCGCTCCTTGGCGATGACCTGCGAGTAGACCTGGCCGGTGGTGACGTTGGCCGAGCCGTCGAGGTCCACGTCCAGGAAGCGCTCGTAGTGGCCGATGTCGAGGTCCGTCTCCGCACCGTCGTTGGTCACGAAGACCTCGCCGTGCTGGAACGGGTTCATCGTGCCCGGGTCGACGTTCAGGTACGGGTCGAGCTTCTGCATGGTGACCCGGAGACCGCGCGCCTTGAGCAGGGCGCCGAGGCTGGAGGCAGTCAGACCCTTGCCGAGGGAAGAGGCGACACCCCCGGTGACGAAGATGTGCTTGGTCGTCGTGGATGTGGGCTGCATAGCCAAAGGGGGCTCCCGTGGTCGCGATCGTGAGGTGCGTGCCGGCGTTGCCGTCCGGAGATTCCGGAGATGCCGTCGCTGCGGTTCGGGGGCCTCGTCTGCTCTCGCCGACGACCACCGTCCACGGGCTACCAGGGTATCAGCGACGGAGAGGGACTGCTTCCGGCCATCGGCGCGCGAGCGCGGCGCGAATCGCATATGCCACTCGCATCCCACTCGATCGGCGCAGTCCGGTTGTCAAGAGGGTCGCGCGGATCACCCGTGTGCGTCGTATCCTGCTCGGACACTCGCTCGGGCGAGGCCCAAGTTCGCAGGTCCCCCCACAACAACCCCTTGCGACAACCTCTTGACCCGCAGTAAGCGCCCCACGGGGCGACATGGCCGTTCGACTGGAGATGCACGTGGCCGGGCGCATCGAGGATTACGCACTCATCGGAGACATGCAGACCGCCGCCCTGGTCTGCCGGGACGGCACAGCCGACTGGCTCTGCCTGCCCCGCTTCGATTCACACGCCGTTTTCGCGGGCCTTCTGGGCACCGAGGAACACGGCTTCTGGCGACTGGGCCCGGCCCGCCCCGAGGGCGCGGAGCCGCCCGCGGCCGACCGGCGCCGCTACCGCGGGGACTCCCTCATCCTCGAATCGGAGTGGGACACGCCGCGCGGCACGGTCAGAGTGACCGACTTCATGCCCCCGCGCGACGGGGCACCGCAGCTGATCCGCATCGTGGAGGGCGTCAGCGGCCGGGTGCCGATGCGCTCGGAGCTGCGCATGCGGTTCAGCTACGGCCGCGTCACCCCCTGGGTGCACAAGGTGGACTCGCGTACGGTCGCCGTCGCCGGCCCGGATTCGGTGTGGCTGGACACGCCGGTCGACACCTATGGCGAGAACCTGACGACGTACTCCGACTTCACCGTCGCCCCCGGTGACCGGATCGCGTTCACGATCAGCTGGCAGCCCTCGCACCACGAGCCGCCCGCGCTCCCGGACCCGGACGGCTCGCTGGAGGCGACCGCGGACTTCTGGCGCGAGTGGGTCGAGCAGTGCACGTACCACGGGCCCTACCGCGAGGCCGTGGTCCGCTCGCTGATCACGCTGAAGGCCCTGACGTACGCGCCGACCGGCGGCATCGTCGCCGCGCCCACCACCTCGCTGCCCGAGGACATCGGCGGCTCCCGGAACTGGGACTACCGCTACACCTGGCTGCGCGACGCCGCGATCACCCTCTCCTCGCTGCTGCGCACCGGCTATCGCGAGGAGGCCCGCGCCTGGCGCGAGTGGCTGCTGCGCGCGGTGGCCGGCGACCCGGAGAACCTGCAGATCATGTACGGGATCGCGGGCGAGCGGGAGCTGGGCGAGGCGGAGCTGGAGTGGCTGCCGGGTTACGAGGGCTCCGCCCCGGTCCGCGTCGGCAACGGCGCGGCAGGCCAGCTCCAGCTGGACGTGTACGGCGAGGTCACCGAGGCGCTGCACCTGGCGCACATGACGGGTCTGGCCCGCAACGACTACGCCACCGGGCTCCAGCTCAAGCTGATCGAGTACCTGGAGAAGCACTGGAACGAGCCGGACGAGGGCATCTGGGAGGTGCGCGGGCCGCGCCGCCACTTCGTGCACTCCAAGGTGATGGCCTGGGTCGCGGTCGACCGCACCATCAAGCTCATCGAGTCCGGCGACGCGGAGGGCCCGGTCGAGCGGCTGCACGAACTGCGCGACGAGATCCACCGCGACGTCTGCGAGCGGGGGTACGACCCCGAGCGCAACACCTTCACCCAGTCGTACGGGTCGAAGGAGCTGGACGCCTCCCTGCTGCTGATCCCGCAGATGGGCTTCCTGCCCCCCGACGACAAGCGGGTCATCGGCACCATCGAGGCGATCCAGCGGGAGCTGTCCACGGAGGACGGCTTCGTCCTGCGCTACCCGACCTCCGGCGACGACGCGGGCGTGGACGGCCTGGAGGGCGACGAGGGCGCGTTCCTGGCCTGCTCGTTCTGGCTGGCGGACGACCTCGCGATGATCGGCCGGGTCGACGAGGCCCGCCGGCTCTTCGAGCGGCTGCTGTCCCTCCGCAACGACCTGGGCCTGCTGGCCGAGGAGTGGGACGCCCGGCTCCAGCGCCAGGTGGGCAACTTCCCGCAGGCGTTCAGCCACGTCCCGCTGATCGACACGGCCCTGCGCCTGACGGCGAGCGGGGCGTACGTGGGCTGACGCCCCTCGGTGCGCGTTCTCCGCCCGGCTGCCGCTCTCCGGCCGCCGGGCGGAGCCGTGTCAGCCCGGTGCCGGGCCCGTCGCGACCGGCCGGTCCGCCGGATCCGCCGAAGGCAGCCCCCACTCGCTCCAGGACCCGTCGTAGACCGTCAGGTCCCGGTATCCGGCCAGCTCGGCCCCCAGGGCGAGGACGCAGGCGGTGACCCCGGACCCGCAGCTGAAGTAAAGCCGCCCGCGGTCACCGGCCGCACCGGCGAACGCGGCGCGCAGCTCCTCGGGCGCCCGCATCCGGCCCTCGTCCTGGAGCCGGCCGAACGGCAGACTGACGGCCCCCGGCATGTGGCCGCCGCGCAGCCCGGCCCGCGGCTCGGGCTCCGTGCCCTCGAACCGCCCCCGGGTCCTGGCGTCGAGCACCGCCGCCTCGGGATCGGCCAGCGCCTCCGCCACCTCGGCGGCGCCGACGAGGAGCCCGGGCCGGGGCCGGGCCGTGAAGTCCCCGCGCCCGGCGGCCGGTTCCGGCGCCTGCTCGGTGACGGGCAGTCCGGCGGCGGTCCAGGCGGGCAGGCCCCCGTCGAGGACGGCGGCCCGGTCGAAGCCCATGGCCCGGAGCATCCACCAGGCCCGGGCGCTGGAGTAGATCCCGGCGGCGTCGTACACGACCACGGTGTCCGCGTCGTTCAGGCAGAGCGCCCGCATCTCCTCGGTGAACCGGGCGGCGTCCGGCATGGTGTGCGGCACCGGCACCGTGTGGTCGGAGAGCGCCCCGTCGATGTCGAAGATCCGGGCCCCCTCGATCCGCCGCCCGCTCCCCCGGTGCGCGCCGACCGACGCGTCGAGCACCAGCAGCCCGGGGGCGCCCAGGCGGGCGGCGAGCCAGTCCGTGGAGACGAGGGGTCCGGGCAACGCGCCGACGGCGGTGCTCCCGTCCCCGTACGTCCGCGTTTCCCCGCCCACACGCCCTCCCCAGCTACCGGTCCGACTTTTCAAGATCGCAGCCGGCCGGAGGACTGTCAACGGGCCAGCGGCCGGGCCAGTTCGTCGTACACCGCGAGCACCTGGGCCACCGTGTCGTCCTCGGTCGGCCAGCTCGCCGCCTGCCGCAGGCCTTCGGCGGCCAGCCGGTCCCGCTCGGCCGGGTCCCCGAGCAGCCGGGCCACCTCGGCGGCCAGCGCCCCGGCGTCCGCGTACGGCACGAGGACGGCGGCGTCCCCCACCAGTTCGGGCGTGCCGCCGACCGCCGTGGCGACCAGGGGCACCCCGGAGCGCAGCGCCTGCTGGGCGGTGGTC
>NZ_JAAGNI010000304.1 GCF_010550605.1 Streptomyces sp. SID9727 | reverse complement strand
GACGGCCGCGCGCTCACCGGCGCCCAGCACCCGCCCCGCCACCCCGTACGGCAGCGGCGCGTCCGGCTCCGCGTCGATCCCGACCGCCCGGAACGCCCCGGCGGGGGCGACGGCGGCGGCCCGGTAGCCCACGCAGTGCGTCAGGCTGCCCACCAGGCCCTCCGGCCACTTCGGCCCGTCGCGCCCCTCCCGTACCAGTGGCGCGGGCTCCCTGCCCAGCCGCCGCAGCGCCTCGCGGGCGCAGCCCCGTACGGTCGTGAACTCGCGCCGGCGCTCCTCGACCACATCCGGGATCAGCGCCTCCTCCTCCGGGAAAAGGCGAATCCCGGCCGCGGCCCCCGTGTCACCGAAGGACTCGACCAGGATCACGCCTGCGGGCAGCAGCCCGCCCGTCACTCCGAGGTCCGGGGACCGGCGGCCGGCGCGGCCGACTCCCGTACCGGCAGGGCGGAGTCCTTCGCGCGCAGGCCCAGGAAGTACTGCTGGACGAGCAGCGTCACACCCATGCCCAGCCACAGCGCGTTGACGTTGATCGGCTCACCGGTCGTCACATGCGCGATCGCCCCCACCACGAGCCGCGCCGCGATCGTCGCCAGCCACAGCCACATCGTGCCCATGCCGCCCTTGCGGATCACCTTGCCCGCCGGGGTCCGCCACATCGGCATCGACCGGGCGCGCAGCGCGCCGAACACCACGGAGACGGCGAGCGCGAGCGCAAGGAAGCCGATCCCGCCCGTCGTCGCCTCGCTCGGGCCCGGCGGCACGCAGCCCCGCGCCACGAGCAGCGCGCACCAGATGTACATCTGGGGCCGTACCTCCCGCGCGGTGAACTGGGTGATCAGCACCCCCACCGTGATCCCCACGACGAGAACGGTGTTGAACACGACGGCGAAGTCGCCGCTCCCGTCGACGTGGACCGCCGCGAGCTGCGCGGTGGGGGCGGCGGAGCCGTGGGCGAGCAGGCTGAGCATGGGCGTTCCCTTGGGGTCGGGGGGTGAGGGGGGTACGGGTCACGCGGTGCGCGCGAGGGCGTCCGTCAGCGCGGCCACCATCGCGGCGGGGTCGGTGTGGGGGAAGTGGTGACCGCCGGGCAGCAGCGTGAGCGAGAAGCCGGCTCCGGCGCAGTGCCGCCACTCGGGCAGTCCGTCGGCGCGCGTCACCTCGTCGTCGGCGCCGCCGAACACGTGCAACGGGACGGACAGCGGGTCCGGTTCGGCGAGCAGGTAGCTCTCCGCGAGCCGGAGGTCGGTGCGCATGGGGCGCATGATCTGGTGCAGGAACTCGGGGTAGGCGAGGAGTTCCTCCGGCAGTCCGCCGTTGCGGAGCAGCCAGTCGAGCAGCCCCTCGTCGGACGCCTCGGACATGGCCGCCGAAGGCGGGGTGTGCGGGGCCCGGAAGGCGGAGACGAGGGTGGCGACCGGGGCGGGCAGACCCCGCGCCGCGATCCGCCGGCTCAGCTCGTAGACCAGCGCCCCGCCGAAGCTGTGCCCGAACAGGGCGTACGGCATGGTCAGTTCGGGCGTCAGCCCGGCCAGCAGCCGCTCGGCCAGCTCGTCGAAGCCGTCCGGCATGGGCTCGTCCTGCCGGGTGCCCCGGCCCGGCAGCTCCACGGGGGCCAGCTCGATGCCCGGCGGGACGTGCCGCCGCCACCCCGAGAAGGCCCCGGCGCCCGCCCCCGCCTGCGGTACGCAGATCAGCCGGGTGTGCGCGGTGCCGACGGCCAGCCGGCCGGAGACCCAGCGCTCGTCCTGCGGCCGTGCCGTCACACTCATGCGGTCCACCTCTGCTGTCCGGTCACGGTCGCACAGCATTGTGGCAGCGGCGCAGGTGCCCTCTCCAGGCAACGATTCCGGCATGCGGCAGGCAACTGGGCCGCTCACCGGAAGCCCGGATTCCGTACGGAGTTGCCGCGCCCTTGCCGGAGTTGTTGCCTGGATTCCGGTGATCACCGGCCGGAACATGGCCAGGGCCTTTCGTCCGGATCAGGTCGGCACCCGAAAGTGGAGAAGTCCCATGACTGACAGCAGCACCGTGATCGACTCCGGCTCGGTGGAGGAGCTGGTGAGCAGGCTCGTGCTGCTCGTCGCCCCCCAGAAGAACGAGGACAGCCGGCCCGAGCGGCGCCTCATCTCCGACCTGGGCTACCACTCGCTGGCCCTGGCCGAACTCGCCTTCACCCTGGAGGACCTGTTCGGACTCGAACCGCTCCCGCCGGAGAAGGCGATGTCGCTGGAGAGCGTCGGCGACGTCACCGGGCTCATCGCCGCCGAACTCGACGGCGGCGCCGGGCACCTGCCGAACGACGACGACATCCAGCTGATCTTCGACCGCTACGGCGTCGAGTGGGCGCCGCAGGCCGCGTAAGGCGCTCCGCCGCCCCCAGGAACGGCCGCATGCCGTGCTGTCCCCCGCACACGGCATGCGGTCCGACGCCTCCTACGGCCGGTTCGTCTCCGCGTACCCCGCGACCTCGCGCGGGCTCCGCGCGCCCGGACCCACGTAACGCGCCGACGGGCGCACCAGCCGGCCCGTGCGCTTCTGCTCCAGGATGTGCGCCGACCAGCCCGCCGTACGGGCGCAGGTGAACATCGAGGTGAACATGGGCGCCGGGACCTCGGCGAAGTCCAGCATGATCGCCGCCCAGAACTCCACGTTGGTCGCGAGCACCCGGTCCGGGCGGCGCGCGTGCAGTTCCTCCAGGGCCGCCCGCTCCAGCGCCCGCGCCACCTCGTAGCGGGGCGCGCCCAGTTCCTCGGCGGTGCGCCGCAGCACCCGGGCGCGCGGGTCCTCGGCCCGGTAGACGCGGTGGCCGAAGCCCATCAGCCGCTCGCCCCTGTCCAGCGCCTTCTTCACGTACGCCGTGGCGTCGCCGGTCCGCTCGATCTCCTCGATCATGCCGAGGACCCGGGACGGGGCACCGCCGTGCAGCGGGCCCGACATGGCGCCCACCGCGCCGGACAGCGCGGCCGCCACGTCGGCCCCGGTCGAGGCGATGACCCGGGCGGTGAACGTCGAGGCGTTCATGCCGTGCTCGGCGGCGGACGTCCAGTACGCGTCGACGGCCTTCACGTGCCGGGGGTCCGGCTCGCCGCGCCAGCGGACCATGAACCGCTCCACGACGGACTCGGCCTTGTCGATCTCGCGCTGGGGGACCATCGGCACCCCCTGCCCGCGCGCCGACTGCGCCACGTACGACAGCGCCATCACGGCGGCCCGCGCCAGGTTCTCGCGGGCGGTCTCCGCGTCGATGTCCAGCAGCGGTCTCAGCCCCCAGACGGGGGCGAGCATCGCCAGCGCGGCCTGCACGTCGACCCGGACGTCACCGGAGTGCACGGGGATCGGGAACGGCTCGGCGGGCGGCAGACCGGGTTCGAACGCCCCGTCCACCAGCAGGCCCCACACCTGGCCGAAGGAGACGTGGCCGACGAGATCCTCGATGTCGACGCCCCGGTACCGGAGCGAACCGCCTTCCTTGTCGGGTTCGGCGATTTCCGTCTCGAACGCGACGACTCCTTCAAGTCCGGGTACGAAGTCGGACATCAGGCGGCTCCCTCGGATCGACGGTTGCGCCGGGCGGACTCCGGCCCGTCCGGCCGCTGCGGCAGGATGGCACCGTGCCCACCCCAGACTCCTCCTTCGATTCCACCACCGATCCGGCCGCGATGCGCGAGCAATACCGATCCGAGACCTTCGCCGAGGAATCGCTCGCGCCCGACCCGATGGACCAGTTCGCGCGCTGGTTCCGGCAGGTCGCCGCCGGCGGCATGCTGCACGAGCCGAACGCCATGGTGGTCTCCACGGCGACCCCCGAGGGCCGCCCCTCCTCCCGCACGGTGCTGCTGAAGATGTACGACGCGCGCGGCTTCGTCTTCTTCACCAACTACGGCTCGCGCAAGGGCCGCGAGCTGGCGGCCAACCCCTACGTCTCGCTGCTCTTCCCCTGGCACCCGCTGGCCCGCCAGGTCATCGTCACCGGCACCGCGGCCCGGGTCCCCCGCGAGGAGACCGTCGCCTACTTCCGTACCCGCCCGCACGGTTCCCAGCTCGGCGCCTGGGCGAGCGACCAGTCGACGGTGATCGGCAGCCGCGAGGAGCTGATCAGCCGCTACGAGGAGTTGTCGTCCCGCTACCCGGAGGGCGAGAAGGTCCCGGCGCCCCCGCACTGGGGCGGCTTCCGCGTCGTCCCCGAGACCATCGAGTTCTGGCAGGGCCACGAGAACCGGCTCCACGACCGGCTGCGTTACGTCCGCGAGGGCGGCGGGGACGGCACGTGGCGGGTCGAGCGGCTGTGCCCGTGACGCCGTACGCGGCCTGAGGAAAAGCAGAACCCGCAGGCTCTGGTTCCCTCCTCGCGGAGGGAGCCGGCCGGATCTACCGGCGAGCCTGCGGGTCGGTGACTGCTTGGGTTTCGGCGGACAGCCCGCCGAGGTGCACGAAGTGCGACGACGGGCTGTCAGCCCGCAGCCACCTCACGAATCCGATAAGACTGCACTTTTCGGATCACCTCCTTTCGCGTGTACAGCCACCTTAGGAACCGCCTCCGGCCCGGGCAAGCGAATTAACGGAGGACCGATTTCCGGCAAAGTCCCTGTGCCCTGGGTCACGTTCGAGTTCAATGGTCTGACGTGCGGTTATGGCGGACACCTCGCGCAGGGGGACCGGGATGAGTGCTTCCACGAGCAGGGGGACGGCCGGCGCGGAGCTGCTGGCGGCCCTTCTCGACGGCATGGACGCGGCGCTCTGCGCCTTCGACGCGCACGGCACCGTCACCCACTGGAACCGCGAGGCCGAGCGCGTCCTCGGCTGGTCCGCCGAGGAGGCCGTGGGGCGCCCGGGCTTCGCCGGATGGGCCGTGCGCCGGGCCGACGCGGACGAGGTGCAGGGGCGGCTGATGGCCGTCATGGGCGCGCCGGGCCGCCAGGTGCACGAGTTCGCGCTGCTGCGGAAGGACGGCGGCCGGGTCCTCGTGCGCACCCAGTCCGCCGGGGTCCGGGGCGCGGACGGGAAGCCGGCCGGGGTGTACTGCGCGTTCAGCGAGGTCCACGCCCAGATCGACCTGGAACGGGCGATCGCGCTCAGCGAGGCCCTGTTCGAGGACGCCTCCTGGGGCGTCGTCCTGGTCGACGTGGACCTGCGCCCCACCGTCGTCAACGCCCACGCGGCCCGCGCTCTGGGCGGCGGCCGTACGACCCTGCTCGGGCGGCCCCTCGGCGAGGTGATCGCCCAGGGGGTCGAGGAGCTGGAGGGCGCCCTCCAGCACGTGCTGGCCGAGGGGACACCGGGCCCGCCCGCCGAGCTGTGGGTGACCCTGCGCGGCGGTGAGGGCACCCGGCGTCGCTGCTGGCGCAGCGGCTTCCTGCGGCTGGCCTCCCCGCTCACCGAGGAGCCCGTGCCGCTGGGCGCCGGCTGGGTCTTCCAGGACGTCACGGAGGCCCGGCTCGCCGCCCAGGAGGCGGACCGGCTGCGCTTCCGCTCCAACCAGCTGCACCGCGCCGCGCGGTCCGCCGCGGAGTGCGAGGACCCGATGGAGGCCGCGATGTCGTCGCTCGACTTCGCGCTGGCCGGGTTCGCCGACCACGCGCTGATCGACCTGGTGGCGGGGGAGCGGCTGGTCCGGGCGGCGGCCACCCCGGCCGACGCGCCGGGCCCCTGCCTCCCGGTGGCCGGCGGCGGCATCCCGCTGCGGTACGCGCCGGGCCACCCGGCCCTCCAGGCGGTGGACCGCATGGGCTCGGTGCGCACATCGGCGGGGGCGGGGCGTACGGACGGCGAGTGGGCGCGGCAGCGGCAGTGGCCGCCGGACGCGGTGCACGCCCTCGCCACGGTGCTCCGGAGCCGCGGCCGCACCTTGGGCGTGGTGACGTTCCTCCGCTCCGCGCACCGCAGCGCGTTCGAACGCCCGGACGCGGCGTACGCGGAGACGGTGGCCGCCCGGGTGGCGGCATCGGTGGACCTGCACATGTCCAGCCCGTCCGGCGATTGAGGACGGCACCGTCGCGCGCGTCCGGCTCGTCCGGCGTTTGAGGACGGCCGCGTTGCGCGCTTCCGGCTCGTCCGGCGGCTGAGGGCGGACCCGCCGCGCGATTCCAGCCCGTCCGGCGTTTGAGGACGGACCCGTTGCCGCCGGGAAACGGCGTCTCCCGGTCCGGGCCGCCCAGGGCGATCCAGCTAGGGCGTGTTTCGAAAGTCCCGCCTGTCCGGCGACGCCTGGCACGCACGCTCGCCGCGTTGTCGGGATCACCCCGATACAACCAGTATCGGGGCGACCCTCCGCCTTGCGATCGCACGCACCAGACGCCGCCGGACCCGCCCTACGGGCGGACGGCGCTACTTTCGAAACACGCCCTAGTGCCGGTAAAAGATGCGCTCCGCGTACTGCGACATCACGCGCCCGTTCCACTCGTGCCCGCCGTCCACGTTCCCCGACCGCAGCAGCGGCGGCTCGATGCCCCGCTCCAGCAGCCGTTCCGCCGCCGCGGCCATCATGCTCTGCATGATCGCGCTGGTGACCACCGTGGACGCCGGCGCGAACGGCGCCTCGATGCCGTCCACCTCCAGCTCCGCGTCGCCGACCGCGATCTTGCTGTCGAGGACGATGTCGCAGTGGTCCCGCAGGAAGCCGCCCGAGCTGTGCCGGGACCGGGTCTCCTCCGCGTACGCGACCGAGGTGACGCCGATGACCTTCAGGCCCAGCGCGCGGGCGTTGAGCGCCATCTCGACGGGCAGGGCGTTGCGCCCGGAGAGCGAGATGATCACGAGCACGTCGCCGGACTTCGCGGGGCTGGAGTCGAGCACCGCTCCCGCGAGGCCGTCCACGCGTTCCAGGGCGGAGCCCAGGGTGGCGGGCATGACGTCCACGCCGAGGGCCCCGGGTACGGCCATGAGGTTCATCAGGGCGAACCCGCCCGCCCGGTAGACGACGTCCTGCGCGGCGAGCGAGGAGTGCCCGGCGCCGAAGGCGAAGAGCCGGCCGCCCGCCTCGACGGTGTCGGCGATCGCGGCACCGGCGGCCGCGATGTTCCCGGCCTCCTCGTCCCGCACCCTCCCCAGCAGGCCGATCGCCGCATCGAAGAACTGACCGGCCAGCTTGCTTTCGCTCATCGGAGAGGGCCTTTCCGGCGGGGTGGGATGTCCATGGGGCGTCCGTAACGCCGATCACGTTGCGGTCTGGACCAGTGACCTGTCAATACCGCCCGGCCCCGGTGACGACGGCGCGGCACGGTTCCGCGCGCGATGCGTCAGAATTGATGCCAGGGCCAGCGCACGATTGCATCGAGGGGCACGAATGTCCGGACTGATCGACACCACGGAGATGTATCTCCGCACCATCCTCGAACTCGAAGAGGAAGGCGTCGTCCCCATGCGCGCCCGGATCGCGGAACGGCTGGACCAGAGCGGTCCGACCGTCAGCCAGACCGTGGCGCGGATGGAGCGCGACGGCCTGGTCCAGGTCGCCGGCGACCGGCACCTGGAGCTGACCGAGGAGGGCCGCCGCCTCGCGACCCGCGTCATGCGCAAGCACCGGCTGGCCGAGTGCCTGCTGGTCGACGTGATCGGCCTGGAGTGGGAGCAGGTCCACGCCGAGGCGTGCCGGTGGGAGCACGTGATGAGCGAGGCGGTCGAACGCCGGGTGCTGGAGCTGCTTCGCCACCCGACGGAGTCGCCGTACGGCAATCCGATCCCGGGCCTGGAGGAGCTGGGCGAGAAGGCCGAGGCCGACCCGTTCCTCGACGAGGGCATGGTCAGCCTCTCCGACCTCGACCCGGGCAGCGACGGCAAGACGGTGGTGGTCCGCCGGATCGGGGAGCCGATCCAGACGGACGCCCAGCTGATGTACACGCTGCGTCGGGCGGGCGTGCAGCCCGGTTCCGTGGTCAGCGTGACGCAGTCGCCCGGCGGCGTGCTGGTCGGCAGCAGCGGCGAGGCGGCGGAGCTGGACTCCGAGGTCGCCTCGCACGTCTTCGTCGCCAAGCGGTAGACCCGCTTTCCGGGAGACCGGGCACCGGCGGCCGCCGGTGCCCGGTCTCTCTTTTTTTCCGTACGGAACCGCAGCGCTCCGGCGCGGACCGTGCCACGCTGTGGCGGAGGGGTGGCTGAGCGTGTCGGCCGCCGCCCCTGCCGCCGGGGAGGGGAGCCGCGATGCACCCGTCGTACGCAGACATGCGGAGGGCCCCGGCGCCGCAAGGCGCCGGGGCCCGTCCCTCCCTGTGTCCGACCTGGAGCCCCGAGCTCCCGAGGTCGGTCCCGCGAGCCCTCATCCCCGAGCGGCCCGCCTCCTGCAGAACATCTCCCCGCCGCTGCCGTCGTCAATCCTGGAAAGCAGTCACTCGAACGAGCGGTGTTGGCTGGCAGATCCCGATTTTCGAATAGAGGTTCGATAGTCTGGCCGACACGACCACCCGGTGACCCAGGGAGAAAAGGGGGTGCCAGAAGTCATGGCGCGGCGCATCGAAGTGACCGGATCGGACGGCGTACGCCTCGCGGCCTGGGAGTTCGCCGACCCGCCCAGGGCGGGCGCGGACGGCGCCCCGGCCCCCGCCGTCTTACTGCTGCACGGCCTGATGGGCCGGGCCTCGCACTGGGCGTCCACCGCCGGCTGGCTCGCCGAGCGGCACCGCCCGGTCGGCCTCGACCAGCGCGGCCACGGCGACAGCGGGAAACCGGCCGACGGCCCCTACACCCGCGACGCCTACGTGGCGGACGCCGAGGCGGTGATCGAACAGCTGGGGCTCGCCCCCGTCACCCTCGTCGGCCACTCCATGGGCGCCCTCACCGCCTGGCAGCTCGCCGCCAAGCGCCCCGACCTGGTCCGCGCGCTCGTCGTCTGCGACATGCGCGCCTCCGCGCTCGGCGCGGCCTCGCAACGCGAGTGGGAGGACTGGTTCGAGAGCTGGCCGCTCCCCTTCGCCTCGCCCGACGCCGTGCGGCGGTGGTTCGGCGAGGAGGACCCGTGGGTGGAGCGCCCCAGCCCGTCCCGGGGCGCGTTCTACGCCGAGGTGATGGCCGAGCGGGACGGGGGCTGGTGGCCCGTCTTCTCGCGCCGCCAGATGCTGGAGTCCCGCGCCACCTGGGTGTTCGACGCGCACTGGGAGGAGCTGGCCCAGGTCAGGTGCCCGACGCTGGTGCTGCGCGGGCTGGACGGCGAGCTCGGCCGGGCGGAGGCGCAGGAGATGGTCCGGGTCCTGCCGCGCGGCCGGTACGCCGAGGTGGCCGACGCCGGCCACCTCGTGCACTTCGACCAGCCGGAGGGCTGGCGCGCCGCGGTCGAACCCTTCCTGGAGGAGCTGTCCGAGGACGCACGGGACGACCGCGAGCCCGTCTCCCCGTAACGCCGCTCTCAGCCCTTGCTGACCGCCGTCAGGATCTCCGGCAGTCGCAGCGCCATGCGCGGGGCCGCCAGCCGCAGCCCGGCCCAGGCGATCAGCGCCCCGTACACCGCGCCGGCCGGCAGCAGCAGCCACAGCCAGTCCGTCCGGTCCGTGACGTGCAGGGTGATCGTCAGCGCGATCACCGGGGCGCTCAGCACGGCCGCCGCGACCATGCCGCCGAGGATGGAGATCCAGGCGAGGCCGGCCTGCCCCGGCGCCACGTTCTTGAACGCCCCCTCCTGCGGAATCGAGTAAGGGAGGCGCACCGAGGCCACCGCGCCCGTCGCCAGCATCGCGCCCAGCAGCGCGAACGACAGGCCGAGCACCCCCGGCAGCGGCTTCCAGTCGCCGAGCAGCGCCGCCGTCACCACCGCCACGAGCACCGTGTACGGAAGCGTGATCAGCAGCAGCGCCAGGGCCCGGGCGCGCAGTTCGACGTACGCGTCCCGCGCCGAGGAGACCGTCTGGGCGACCATCCAGAACGCGGAGGTGTCCTGCCCGAACTGGTTGTACATCTGCATGCCGAGCATCCCGGAGGCGAAGCAGGCGAAGTACACCGTGCCCTGGCCCTGGACGGCGTTGATCAGCGGGACGATCAGCCCGACCGCCAGCGCGGTCACCCAGGCCGCCTTCGTCTTCGGGTCCCGTGCCACGTACCGCAGGGACCGCTGCATCACCGTGCCGGTGCGGCCCTCGGGGAGCAGGGCCCACAGTCCCGCGCCGGCCCGGCCGGACTTCTCGCGGTCCGGCCCGGCGGCGGCGGTCGTGGAACCGTCCGGCGCGGTCATCAGCTTCGTCAGGCTGCGCCGCCACAGCCACAGCAGCACCCCTAGCGCGGCCGCCGCGCTCAGCAGCTGGACGACGGCCCGTCCGTACGCCCCCTCGGCGGCGGAGCCCACGGACCCGACGGCCGAGGCGGGCGGCACCCAGCGCAGGACGTCCGCCGCCGGGTCGAGCGAGGAGAGCCCGCCGGCCTGCCCGAGGCGCTGGGCCCCGAAGTTGACGACCTGGATGCCCACCGCGATCACCAGGCCGCTGAGGACCGCCAGGTCGCGGCCCTTGCGGGAGGTCAGCAGCCGGGTGTTGGCGGCGGCGACCGCGCGGGCCAGGGCCACGCAGACCAGCAGGGTCAGCGGCACGGCGAGCACCGCGAAGACCACCGCGCCCGCCCCCTGGGCCAGCGCGGCCACTGATCCGGCCGCCAGGCACAGCGTGAACAGCGGGCCGATCCCGATCAGCGAGGAGACCAGCAGCGCGACGATCAACGGCCGGGGCCGCAGCGGCAGCATCACCAGCCGGGTCGGGTCCAGGGTCTCGTCGCCGGCCGAGAAGAACAGCGGCATCACCGCCCAGCCGAGGGCCAGGACGGCGGTGAGCAGCACCACCACCGAGTCCGCGTGGGCGTGGCCGCGCAGCAGGATCAGCCCGACCAGCTGTCCGGCGGCGATGAGCAGGGCGCCGGCGACCGAGGCGATGTAGACGGCCCGGCGCCCGGAGGACTGGCGCAGCCCGTTGCGGAGCAGGGCCAGCTTGAGCCGGGCGAATACGGGGATCAGCACCGAGGCACCGGTCGTGGCCCCGGTCCGGGGGCCGGTGCCGGCGGGGGCGTCGAGCACGCTCATCGGTCGCCGCCCAGCCAGTCCAGGGTCGCGCCGGCGTCGCGGTTGCCCGCACCCACCAGCTCCAGGAACGCGCTCTGGAGCGAGGGTGCCTCTCCGCGCACCTCGGCCAGCGGGCCCTGGGCGCGGATGGCGCCGGCCGCCATCACGGCCACCCAGTCGCACAGCGACTCGACCAGCTCCATCACATGGCTGGAGAACACGACGGTCGCCCCGGACCGCGTGTAGCGCTCCAGGACCTTGCGGATGGTCTGCGCCGAGACCGGGTCGACGCCCTCGAACGGCTCGTCCAGGAACAGCACTTCGGGGTTGTGCAGCAGGGCGGCGGCGAGCCCGATCTTCTTGCGCATCCCGGTCGAGTAGTCGATGACCAGCTTGTGCTGGGAGCCCGCCAGGTCCAGCACGTCGAGCAGCTGGGTCGCCCGGCTGTCCACCTCCTGGCCGGGCAGCCCGCGCAACCGGCCGGTGTAGGCGAGGAGTTCGCGGCCGGACAGCCGCTCGAAGAGGCGCAGCCCCTCGGGCAGGACCCCGATCCGGGACTTCACCCCGACCGGGTCGCCCCAGACGTCGCGCCCGCCGATCTCGATCCGCCCCTGGTCCGGCCGGAGCAGCCCGGTGACCATGGAGAGCGTGGTGGTCTTTCCCGCCCCGTTGGGTCCCACCAGGCCGATGAACCTGCCCGCGGGCAGGTCCAGATCGATGCCGGCGACCGCGGTCTGCTCGCCGAATCGTTTCCACAACCCCTGGACGCGCACCGCGGGCGGTGCCTCGGTCCCCTGGATTTCCTCACGTTCTGCCCGGTCCGGCATGTGCACGCCCTTCGAAGTCCCCGTACGTACGTGTCGTACCCGGGGACCACCCTACGAAAGGCGTTCTCAGGCCCTGTCGTCACATTCCCGACGGGAATGTGACGACAGGGCCTGGCGCGCGTCGGCCGCCGCCCGGCCGCAGGCGTACGCGAGCGGGCCGATCAGCTCCTCGACCTCGGGCAGCCAGCGGTTGGCGGTCGTGGGGGAGCGGGCCCACTGCACCGCGGCCGCCCCGCCGACCCGGGTCGGGGGCGCGACGACGTAACCGCCCTCGCCGACGCCGCGCAGGCCGATCGACGCGGCGTTCCACCCGGCCCGGCGGGCCAGGTCCTCCGCCTTCGCGGCGGCGCCGGGCAGCACGAAGAACTGCATCCGGCGGTCGGGGGTGCGGGTGACCGGGCCGAGCGGCAGGCTCATCCGCTCCATCCGGGCGAGCGCCAGGAAGCCCGCCGTCTCCGGGACCTCGACGGCGTCGAACGCGCGCCCGGTGGGCAGCAGCACCGCGGCGCCCGGCCGCCGGCTCCACATCCGG
>NZ_JAAGNI010000287.1 GCF_010550605.1 Streptomyces sp. SID9727 | reverse complement strand
CCGCACCGCCCGGCGCCCCGGCCGGCGGCGCGACGGCCGGGCCCGGGGTGCCCCGGCAGCGGCAGACCGAGCGGGGCTCCGGGCTCCGGGTCGGTGAGGGGGACGTGGCCGCGCTGCGCTCGGTGGCCGAGCTCTTCCGGACGCTCGACCACGCCTACGGCGGCGGGCACGCCCGGCAGGCCCTCGTGCGGTACCTGGAGCACGAGACGGAGCCGATGCTGCGCGGCACGTACGGAGAGGCGACCGGCCGGCGGCTGTTCGGGGCCGCCGCCGACCTGACCAGGCTGGCGGGCTGGACCTCGTACGACATCGCGGCGCACGGCCTCGCCCAGCGCTATTTCGTCCAGGCGCTGCGGCTGTCCCAGGCGGCCGGCGACCGGGCGTACGGCAGCTACGTGCTGATCACCATGAGCCGTCAGGCGGTCTATCTCACCCACGGCCGGGAGGCGGTCCAGCTGGCCCGGGTGGCGCAGCAGGGCATCGGCTCGGCCGCGCCCCACACCGTCATGGCCCTGCTGCACGCGGTGGAGGCGCGCGGGCACGCGGTGCTCGGGGACTCCAAGGCGTGCACGGCCTCGCTCGCCCGGGCGGAACGCGCGCTGGAGACGGCCCGGCCCGGTGACGAGGTGCCGCACTGGGCGCGCCACTTCGACGAGGCGCAGCTCGCCGACGAGTTCGGGCACTGCCATCGCGACCTCCAGCAGTACCGGTCCGCCGCGCAGTACGCGGAGCGCGCGCTCCAGCTGCGCGCCCCGGCGTACGCCCGCAGCAGGCTGTTCTGCCGGGTGGTGCTGGCGTCCGCCCGGCTGGGGCTGGGGGAGCTGGACCAGGCGTGCCGGCTGGGCGCGGAGGCCGCCCAGCAGGCGGCCGAGATGCGCTCGGTGCGGGCCACGGAATACGTACGGGACTTTGAACGGCGGCTGGAGCCCTACCGGGACGCCGCCGCCGTGCGCGGCTACCGGGAGCGGGTCGCCGCGCTGGGCTGAGAGGCCCCGCTTCAGGCCGCCTCGGGGAGCGCGGGGGCGTCCCCGGCGGCCGGGTGGACGCCGAGGTCGTGGAGGATCGACGCGGCGGCGCGGGCGCCCGAGGCCAGGGCGCCCTGGACGGTGCCGGTGTCGCGGTGGTCGCCGCACACGTAGAGCCCGGCGAGGACCCGGACCGGGCGGTGCGGGTCGTGCGGGGCGGGCATCGCGGGGACGGCCTCCGGGTCGTGGTGGGCGGCCAGCAGCTCCCAGTCGTCGGTGGGCACGCCGTAGAGCGCGGCGAGGTGGGCGCGGACCGTGCGGTCGAGGTCGTCGGGCGGGGTGCCGAGGACCGTGGAGCTGATCAGGGTCCGGCCGTGCGGGGCGCGGGCCGGGTCGACCTCGCTCATCACGGCGGTGTGGGACACGGGTCCCGAACGGTCGGCGTCCAGGACGAGCGAGGCGCCGGTGGGCGGGGGAGCGGGCGCGGTGTGGTGGAGCACCGTCACGGGGTGGAAGGAGGGCAGGCGCAGGCCCGGCAGGAGTTCGGCGGCGGCGCTCGCTCCGGTGGCCACGAGCAGGGAGCGGCAGCCCAGCTCGCCGTGCTCCTTGGTGCGTACGGAGGTGATGTCGGCGGAGGCGACGTGCACCCCGGTGCGTACGGTGCCCGGCGGCAGGGAAGCGGCGAGGAGCGCCGGCAGCGTACCCGCCCCGCCCTCGGGGACGCACAGCCGTCCGCTCGCGTACGTCCGCAGGGCGAGGTCGGCGCACCGGCTGGACGTGGTGAGGTCCGGGTCGCTGAGCAGTGCGGTGAGCAGCGGGCGGACGAAGCCGTCGAGCGTACGGGAGGAGAGCCGGCCGGCCAGGGCGTCGAGCGCGGGGCGTTCGGGCCGGGCGAGGACGCGGGCCGGCGGTGTGGCGGCGAGCCGGGCCAGGGCCACGCCGAGCCGGGCGTGGTCGATCGCG
>NZ_JAAGNI010000272.1 GCF_010550605.1 Streptomyces sp. SID9727 | reverse complement strand
CAGCAGGCCGCCTGGAGGGCGAACGCCGTCAGGTCGGCCACCCGGATCTCCGGCGACGGGAAGCGGGCGAGCCGGCCGTCCTCCGCCTGGTCCCAGCAGCGGTAGACCGTTCCCGGTGCCTCGCGCCCCGCACGTCCCGCGCGCTGCCGGCCCGCCGCCTGCGAGGCCCGTACGGTGGCCAGCGCGCTCAGCCCCCGGGCGTGATCGGTGCGCGGCTCCCGGGCGAGCCCCGAGTCGACGACCGTCCGCACTCCGGGGACCGTCAGCGAGGACTCGGCCACCGAGGTCGCCAGGACCACCCGACGCCCCGAGGACGAACCGGCCAGCACCGCGTCCTGCACCGCCGCCGGCGCCCGCCCGTGCACCTGGAGCACCTCGGCCCCGGCGCCCGCCAGCTGCCCCGCGACCCGTCCGATCTCGCCGACGCCGGGCAGGAAGCACAGCACGTCGCCGTCCCGCTCGGCGAGGGCCCGCCGCACCACGGAGGCGACATGGGCCAGCAGTGCCGGGTCGACCCTCATCCCGTGCGGCGGCCGCACCGGCACGGACGGCGGGGCCCACACCACCTCCACCGGATGCGACACCCCCTGGGCCTCGATCACCGGGGCGTCCCCGAGCAGCCGCGCCCAGCCCTCCGCGTCCGTCGTCGCGGACGCCGCCACCAGCCGCAGATCCGGGCGGAGCGCCGCGCGCACGTCCAGCAGGAACGCGGCCGCCGTGTCCGCGTCCAGGTGGCGCTCGTGGCACTCGTCGATGATCACCGCGTCCACCCCGGCCAGCTCCTGGTCGCGCTGCAACCGCTGGAGCAGCACGCCGGTGGTCACGACCTCCACCACGGTGTCCGGGCCGACGACCCGCTCGCCGCGGACCGTGAACCCGACGCGTCCCCCGGTCTTCTCGCCCAGCAGCCACACCATGCGCCGGGCCGCCGCGCGGGCGGCGATCCGGCGCGGCTCGGCGACGA
>NZ_JAAGNI010000256.1 GCF_010550605.1 Streptomyces sp. SID9727 | reverse complement strand
CCCGCCCGTAGTCGGCGACGAGGACCGCCGCGGCGTCCGCGAGTGCCTGCTCGGCTCCGGCCGAGGGGCCGGCGGCGCGCCCGTCCCCCTCGTCCAGGCGCAGCAGGGGCCGCCCGTCCGCCATGAGCCTGGTCTTCCGCGACAGGGGCGCGTCGAGCGGGACCTCCACCAGGCGGACCCGGTCCTCCAGCAGGTTCCGCACGGTGCGGGACGCCTCGTCGTCGCCGAGCGCGGTGACGAAGGTGGTCTCCCGCCCGGTGGCCGCGGCGAGGCAGGCCGCCAGGGCCGCGCCGCCGGGCCGGGTGCGGTGCTCGGCGTCCGCGACGACGGGCACGGGCGCGTCGGGGGCGAGCCGTTCGGCGTGGCCGGAGACGTCCTGGTCGAGCAGCGAGTCGCCGACGACGACGAGGGGTGCGGGGCGCTTCACGAGGCGTCCTCCTCGGCGGGGGTGCCCGCCACCGGGCGGGCGGCGGTGCGGGTGGCGATCTCGCGGTCGAAGCTCTCGCAGATCATGTGGACGGCGACGAGGTGGAGTTCCTGCACGGTGGCCGATCCGGCGGCCTCGACGCACAGCGACTCGTCGCTCGTCGTGGAGAGCGGGTTGGGTCCGGGACCGGTGAGGGACCAGACGGGCATGCCGATGCGCATGGCCTCCTGCGCGGCCTCCAGCAGGTTGGCGCTGGCGCCGCTGGTGGACAGGAGCATGAGGATGTCGCCCCGGCGGCCGTGGGCGCAGGTCTGCCGGGCGAACACCTCGTGGACGCCGTAGTCGTTGGCGATGGCCGTGGTCGAGGAGGTGTCGGCGTGCAGGGCGATCGCCGAGTAGGCGGGGCGGTCGTCGCGGTAGCGGCCGACGAGTTCGGCGGTGAGGTGCTGGGCCTGGGCGGCGCTGCCCCCGTTGCCGGCGACGAGCAGCCGTCCGCCGTCGGACAGGACGCGGGCCAGGGTCTTGCCCCAGCGTTCGGTGACGCCGGCGGCGCGGCGGAAGGCGGGGAGGGCGCGGGCGAGGTCGTCGCAGTGCTGGCCGGGAGCGATCAGCTTCATCGTGCCACCTCCGAGGGCTGGGGGGTCCGGACGAGTTCGGCGTAGACGCGGGAGACGCCGTCGGTCACCTCGTCCCAGGTGAACCGGGCGAGTGCGTGGGTGCGGCCGGCCGCTCCGTAGCGGGCGCGCCGGCCGGGGTCGGCGAGCAGGTCGCGGACGGTGGCGGCGAGGTCGTGGCCCTCGTCGTCGGTGGGCGGCACGAGCGTGCCGGTCACGCCGTCCACGACGGTGTCCAGCTGTCCGCCGACGGCGGTGGCCACCACGGGGACGCCGCAGGCCATCGCCTCGAGGGGGACGATGCCGAACGGTTCGTAGCGGGGCAGGGACAGCAGCAGGTCCGCGCTGGACATGAGTGAGGGCATCAGGCCCTGCGGTACGCAGCCGAGGAGCCGGACCCGTTCGGCGACCCCGTATTCGGCGGCGACCTTGCGCAGGCGTTCGGCCTCCGGGTCGGCGAACAGGAGCGGGGCCTCCGGGCCGCCGGCGATGAGGAGTTCGGTGCCGGGGACGCGGGCGAGGGCCTTGACGGCGCGGTCGAAGCCCTTGCGGGGGACGAGCCGGCCGACGGACAGCAGCCGGTGCGGGGCGCCGGGCGGCCGGTCGGCGAGGGGCACCGGGGCGAAGTGCTCGGTGTCGACGCCGCAGGGCACGATGCTGATCCGGGAGCGCGGGATGCCCATGGCGGTCAGCTCGTTGAGTTCGTCCGCGCAGGTCGCGATGATGCGGTGGGCCTCGCGGCCGATCCGGGTCTCGATGTCGACGCGCTCGGGCGGGCTGGTGTCCTCGCCGCCCTGGTGACGCCTCTTCACCGTGCCGAGGGCGTGGTAGGTCTGCACGACGGGGACCCCGGCCTCGCGCGCCCCGGCGAGGGCGGCCAGGCCCGACATCCAGAAGTGGGCGTGGACGACGTCGGGCCGGTTGAGCCGCCACAGCCTGGCCAGGTAGGCGCCGAAGTCCGGCATCCAGGCGAGCAGGTCGTCCTTCGGCACGGCCGTCGGCGGGCCGGCCGGGACGTGGACGACCTTCACGCCCGATTCGGTCCGCACCAGGGTCGGTTTGTCGGGCCGGTCGCGGCGGGTGTAGACGGTGACGTCGTGTCCCCTGCGGGCCAGGCGCGCGGCGAGCTGGGCCACGTACACGTTCTGCCCGCCGGCGTCGGGGCCGCCGAGTTCGGCGAGCGGGCTGGCGTGCTCGGACACCAGGGCGATCCGGGCGGGTCGCGGCATGGGCTGCGTCATCGCGTGACCTCTTTCATGAGTCGGTCCCAGTCGTCCAGGAAGCGCTGGACCCCGTACCTGGCCCGGGCCGCCTCCCGCGCCAGGCGGCCGGTGTGCTCGGCGTGGGCGTGGTCGGCGGCGAAGTGGCGCAGGGCGTCGGTGAGGACCTCGGGCCGGTTGGAGACGACTCCGGCACCGGGCGGCACCGCTTCGCGCACTTCCGTGGTGCCGAGGGCGACCACGGGCATGCCGAGGAACATGGCCTCCAGCAGGGAGAGCCCGAGCGAGGTCCACCGCACCGGGTGCAGATAGACCCGGCGGTGGGCCATGGCCCGGTGGAGTTCGTCCTGCGGGAGGTCGAAGGTGCGGCACTGCGCCCCGGTGAGGCCGAGGTGGTCCGCGAGCCCTTCCGTGCGCATGCCGAAGACGTCCAGCGGGACGGCGGCGGCGAAGGCGGGCAGCAGGTCGGTGCCGGTCGTACGGGCGCGCCGCACGGGCTCGTTGACGACCACGGCGGCCCGGGGCTCGGTGCCCGTCCACTGGGGCCCCGGGTCGATGATGCCGTGCTCGATGACGCTGGTGGGGGCGCGGCCGTTGTCCCACATCAGGCGGTTGAAGTGGGTGACGTGCACGACGGGGACGTCGGACCGGCCGGCGAGCGGGTGCCGGGTGTCCACGGGCGTCTCGTGCGGGCTGTTGTGCTCGACGTACACGGCGGGCACGTCCCGGCCGGGTCGTCTGCCGGTCCACTCGTGGGTGAGTTCGATCTCGTGCGGGCGTTGCAGCACGACGAGGTCGATCCCGGCGTCCCGGAGTTCGGCGGGGGTGCGCTCCTGGACGGACGCGGGCCAGTCCCAGGTGCGGGCGCGGCCGAGGCCGTCGGGGCCCCGGTCGGGGGTGACCGGCACCAGATAGGTGTGCGGGCCCTGGACGAAGGAGGTCAGCCACGAACCGTGGACGTGCCAGATGAGGATGTTCACGCGCTCTCCTTCCGGAGCTTGTGCACCGCGCTCACCACGTCGTGCGCGGTGACGCCGTCAAGACAGGGGTGGCCCGGCACCGGGCAGCGCACGGCCCTCGTGTCGGCGCAGGGGGCGCGCTGGTCGCCCAGGAGCACGAAGGGCACGCCGAAGGGCGCCCAGCGCGACGCGGGCACGACGGGCGCGAAGAGCGAGACGACCGGGGTGCCCACCGCGGCGGCGAGATGGGCGGGTCCGGTGTTGCCGCTGACCACGACGTCGGCGTGGCGCAGCACACCGGCGAGGGTCCGGGGGCTGGTCCGCCCTCCGAGGTCCACGGCCACGTCGCCGCTGACGAGTCGGGTGAGGCCGGTCTCGGCCGGTCCTCCGGTGACGACGACGCGGTGCCCAGCGTCGGCCAGCTCCTGGACGGCCTCGGCGTGCCTGCCGGGGTCCCAGGCCCTGGCGGGCGCGCTGGCGCCGGGGTGGACGACGACGTAGGGGCCGTTGCCGGTGAGCGCGGCGGTGTCGGGCGGCGGCAGGACGCGCAGCCGGCCGCGGTCGCCGGCGGGAAGGGAGAAGCCCATCGCGACGGCCAGGTCGAGTGCGGCCTCGGCCTCGTGCCGGCCGGGCAGCCGCTGGTGGCGTACGTCGAGCAGCCGGCCGGGATGGTCGACGCTGTCGGCGCCGATCCGGGCCACCCCGGCCATGCGCAGCAGCAGTGCCGTCGGCAGCGGGCTCTGGTGGAACGAGGTCAGCACGAGTGCGGTGTCGTACGCGCCCCCGCGCAGGGCGGTGAGGAGGCCGGGGACGTCCGCCTCGTCCACGGACGGCGGGTCGGCGCCCTCCCAGGGCGCCTGCCAGACGACGACCTCGTCCACGCCGGGGAGCAGCCGGGCGGCGGGTTCACCCAGCGGCCCGCAGACCATGGTGACGTGCACGGCGTGCGCGGCGACGGCCCGGACGGCGGGCCCGGCGAGCAGCACGTCACCGAAGCTGTCGAGTCGTACGACGAGCGCCCTCATGCGGTCCGCCCCCGCACGCGTGCGGCCGTCCCGGCGGGGTGCGGGCGGGCGAGGAGACGGCGGACGGCGGTGAGGAGGTCGGGCGCGGGGTCCGCCTCCGCCCGGGTCTCCTCGGGCCGGGTCCTCGCGTTCGGCACGAGGATGCCCTCGGCGCCGGCGGTCCGGGCGGCGAGGACGTCCGCCTCGATGTCGCCGATGACGGTGCAGTCGCCGGGGCGGACGCCGAGGCGCGCGGCGGCTTCGACGACCAGGCCGGGCCGGGGCTTGCGGCAGGGGCAGCCCTCGTCGGGGCGGTGCGGGCAGTAGGTCCACACGTCGAAGGGGCCGGTCAGCTCGTCCACGCGGGCGTTGACCCGGCGGACGTCCCGGTGGGTGAGCAGGCCGCGTCCGATACCGGACTGGTTGCTGACGACGCCGGTGGGTATGCCGGCCGCGCGCAGCAGCCGTACGGCGTCGGCGGCCCCGGCCACCGGCCTGACCAGGTCCGGGTCGCCGTTGTACGGGACGTCGTGGACGAGGGTGCCGTCCCGGTCGAAGAGCACGGCGGCCGGCCGGACGAGCGGCGGCCCGCCGGGCCGGGCGGTGCGGCGGGGCTGGGAGTTCATCCGGTGCCTCCCCAGGCGGAGGCCCGGCGGTGGCGTATGCCGCCCAGGCCCCGGTGCAGTACGGCCAGCGGCGGGATGACCACGCTGGTGGCGAGCATGGTGGCGACCTCGGTGCCGGTCCGGGGCCCCGGTGCGATGCGCGCCCAGGCGAACTCCGCGGTCCCGGCGGCCCACAGCGCGCCCGCGG
>NZ_JAAGNI010000244.1 GCF_010550605.1 Streptomyces sp. SID9727 | reverse complement strand
CCGCACCGGCGCCCGTCGGGCCCTCAGCGCCACCGCGCCGTCCAGCGCGGCCGTCGTCAGCAGCGCCGCCGCGAACCACAGCGGCCCGCCGCCCGCCGCCCACACCCACAGCACCAGGGGCAGCTGCGCCGGGACGACCGCCAGTGGAAGCGGCAGCCGCAGCTTGTCCAGGAGCAGTCCGTAGGCCGCCCACAGCAGCGCGAGGGCGGCCGCCGCCGTCCCCGTGTACGCGGCACCGTCCGCGTCCGGCACCGCCACCGCGTACACCGCGTACGCGTCGAGCACCATCAGCACCGACGCCACCGCCGCCAGCGCCTCGGCCGTCGCGCCCA
>NZ_JAAGNI010000215.1 GCF_010550605.1 Streptomyces sp. SID9727 | reverse complement strand
CCGTCGCGATCCCGGTCGCGCCGAGCACGTTGCGCACCATGCCGGGCGCGCCGAACGCCTCCGGGTGCCCGGGAACGGCCAGCGCGAGGGCCGCGGCGGCCGGGACGGTGAGCGCGAGCACGTGCGCCAGCCGGCGGGGCCACCAGGGCCGGACCGCCGTCCGGTCGAGCTCGTCCGCCGCGGCGTACAGGCTCGTCCCGATGGCCGACGAGACCAGCAGCGGGGCCAGCACCAGGACGGGGACGCGGGCGCTGTGGTCGAAGGTCGGCTGCGCCTGGATCCAGTGGGCGGCCCAGGCGGCGAGCAGGGCGACGCACGCCACGGCGGCGGCGGTACGGGGGAGGGCGCGGGAGCGGAGGTAGAGCGCGGGGAGGTTCACAGGGCCGGCACCTCCGAGGGGTCGCAACTGGTGCGGGTGGCCATGTAGCGGCCGAGCCAGGCGCGGCGCTCGGCGTCGGGCATGGCTTCGAGGCGGCGGAGCCCGGGGGACTTCTCCGCGCCGGGGGCCGGCCCGGTGGGGGCGAGCCACTGCCCGACAGCCTCGTCCGATGCCGGGTCACGGGGGCCGCCGTCGGCCTCGGGGTCACGCGAACAGTCCCGCATCGTCATGTTGGCCGCCACCTGCCAGGCGTAGTCCTCCGTATCCCGCAACCGCCCGCGCACGAGGTACCAGCCGGGGTTGGGCGGCGGGATCCACGCCTCGTCCGGGCCGTGCAGGGGCAGCCGGGCGACGTAACGCCCGGGTGCGCCCGCCACCCCCTCCAGCCGCCCGGTCAGTCCCGACAGCGCCTCGGCGACCTGGGGCAGCAGATGCGCCCGGCGCTCGCTCAGGCAGATCTGCGGGCTCCCGTCCGTGCAGACGAGGCGGTCGGCCGCCGGGTCGTCCGGGAACAGCCCGTCGCCCGTGGACACGATCAGCGGGGCGACGACGGCCGCCACGGCGAGCGGCACGAGGGCGGTGAGCCTGCGCCGGGCCGCTACGGCGGTGAGCGCGGCGGCCGCGAGCCCGCCGGTCCAGGCGGCCATGGCGGGTGCGTACCACCACACGGGCAGGCTGTTGTCCAGTGCGTACTGCACGGCCGGGTCGAGGTACTGCGCCGGGGATTCCGAGTAGTTCGGCACCCCGAGCACCAGGTACATCAGCGCGGCGAGCACGGGCGCGGCCAGCCGCCACCGGCACAGCACACCGGAGGAGAACCCGAGCAGCGCCACGGCCGCCAGGAAGGCGCCGTCCACCACGGCGAGCGAGAGGAGCGGGCCGCCGCCGCCCGCGTACGGCCAGGTGGCCAGCAGCGCGATGGCCAGCCCGAACGCGTACCCGGCGACCGCCCACAGCGCGACCGGCAGCGCGGCCACCGCCCTCCGCGACCACCGGGCACGCGGCGTCGAGCGCCACAGCTCATCGGTCGAGCGCCGGTGGTCGCGGGCCCCCTGCCAGCAGGCCGCCGCGGCCACCAGCGGACCGGCGAGCAGGGTGGCGCCGGAGTGCAGGAGGCTCTGGGTCTCGATCCAGTCGCCCTGCCAGTCGTCGGCCTTGGCGGCCATGGTCACGCCGATCACGAGCGCCGTGGACAGCCCCGTCCACGGGCCGATGCCGCGCCGCGCCTCGGCGCGCAGCGGCGGGAGCGCCGGGCCGGAGGGCTTCCGCCGCACGGGGACTTCGGTGAGGGTCATCGGGCGCCCGCCGTCGTTCGGTGGGAGCGCAGGGCCGTGGTGTAGCCGCGCTCGACCGGGCTGCCGTGGAGCGCGTCGGGGTCGTCGCCGTCCTTGCCGAGGGCCGCCAGTTCGCGTGTCGTCCCCCGGTACGCGACGCGGCCCGCTTCGATCAGGGTCACGTCCTCGCAGGCCGCCACCACGTCCTCGACCAGGTGGGTGGAGAGGATGACCGTCGCGTGCTCCCCGAGGTTCCGCATCAGGGCGCGGAACTCGACGCGCTGTTCCGGGTCGAGCCCGGCGGTCGGTTCGTCCAGGAGCAGCAGCTCCGGTTCGTTGACGATCGCCTGGGCGATGCCGACGCGCCGGAGCATGCCGCCGGACAGCGTCTTCATCCGGGAGTCGATCCGGTCGGCGAGACCCACGCGTTCCACCGCGCGCTCCACGGCGCCGGCCACCCGGGCGCCGTCCATCTCCTTGAGCCACGCCACGTAGGCGACGAACTCGCGGACGGTGAAACCGGCGTAGTAGCCGAACTCCTGCGGTAGATAGCCCAGCCTGCGCCGGACCTCCGCCCGCGCGCGGTGGTCGGACGCCGACCCCACCTCGGCGCCCAGCAGCTCGATCCGTCCGGCGTCCGGCGCGGCGGCCGTGGACAGGACGCGGATCAGCGAGGTCTTGCCCGCCCCGTTGGGGCCCAGGAGCCCGTGCACGCCGGGCCCGAAGACGAGATCGACGGAGTCCAGGGCGGTCCTGCGGCGGTGCCGCACCGTCAGCCCCGACACCTCGACGGTGCTGTTCACGCGATCACGCTCATGACGTCTCCAGATGGTCGAAGGATCGGCGGCGCAGGACGAGCAGCGCCGCGCAGAGCACGGCCGCCCCCGCCCACGCGCCCTGTGCGGGGAGCCCCGCGAAGTAGTGGAGCGCCGTCGGCGTCCGGTCGAGGAGCACCGACGGGGACGTGTCGAGCGCCGGTACGGTGACGGCGGCCGCCCAGCCCGTCGCGACGACGAGGGCCGCGTTGCGGCAGCCGACGTACGAGCCGAGCCCCAGGGCCGCGAGCGTCAGGGCGAGCCCGGGCAGCAGCCAGGCCAGCGGGCCCGGTCCGCCTGCCGACGCGGGCAGCACCGCCCACGCCAGGGCGAGCGCCGGGACGGTCGCCCCGAGCACCGCCGCCGTCCTGGTCAGCAGCAGCCGCAGCCCGCCG
>NZ_JAAGNI010000192.1 GCF_010550605.1 Streptomyces sp. SID9727 | reverse complement strand
CTGTTCACCTCACTCCTCAACTACCGACACAGCCAGCCCGACCCCGGCCCCTCGCAGGACGACTCGTCGGAGGAGACCAGGACCTCCGGAATCGAGATCCTCTACGCCTCCGAGCGCACGAACTACCCGCTCACAGTGTCGGTCGACGACACCGGAATCGGGTTCCGGTTCGTGGTGCAGGCGGTTGCTCCGATGGACTCGG
>NZ_JAAGNI010000166.1 GCF_010550605.1 Streptomyces sp. SID9727 | reverse complement strand
GCCAGGCTCGCGGAGCGGCGCGCGTCCGGCGGGCGGGGGCTGACGACCGCGCTGGCGGGCTGGCAGTTCAGCCGCCGGCCGCTGCGGGGCGCGGGGCCCGTGCTGCTGCTGGTCCTCTCCGCGGCGATGGGCATGCTGGCGATCGGGCAGAGCGCGTCGTGGAACCGCTCGCAGAGCGACCAGGCCGACTTCAGGTCCGGCGCCTCGGTCCGCGTCACCGGTGCCCTCAACACGGACCCGGCGAAGGCGCCCGCGTACGGGCAGCTGCCGGGCGTACGCGCGGCGGCGCCCGCCTTCCGTACGACGGTGGGGCTCTCCGGCGAGCGGACGGCCGAGATCCTGGCCCTGGACACCGCGCACGCCGACGAGCGGATGCTGATGCGCGACGACCTGGGGGACGGCCCGGTGGCGGGGCTCTTCGACACGCTGGCCCCGCCGAAGGCGGCCCGCGCCGGACTGCCGCTGCCGGAGCGAAGCACCCGTCTCCACTTCGACGTGCGGATATCCGCCGACGACGCCCCCGGGAAGGCTTCGCCGTCCGGCATGACCCCCCGGGTTTCCGTCCTCCTGGAGGACCGCTACGGCCTGCCCTACCAGACCGTCGCCGGGTCCGTCCCGGTCGACGGGAAGGCGCACCCGCTCTCCGTCGCCGTGTCGGCCGCCGGCGGGTTCGCCCTCACCGGGATCGAGCTGAGCGGCAAGGAACCCGTGGGCCACGCGGAAGCGCACCGGCTGGCCGTGAGCGCGCTGCGGACCACGGCCGCCGACGGCACCGAGCGGCCCGTCCCGGTCCCCGAGGGCTTCCGCTGGCGGGGCGAGCAGACCGAGGACTCCCTCCTCGCCGAGCCGAAGCCGGGCGTGGCGCTGACCCCCGCCGCGTCGGCCGCGACCCCCCTCTCCGTCGGCTACTCCACCGGATCGGTCACCGCCGAGGAAGCGGCGTACTCGGGCGCCGCGGTCGGTGTACGGCTCACCGCGGCCCGCCCCGAGGCACCGGGCCTGAACGCCGTGGCCACGGACGCGTACCTCAGGGCGACCGGGGCGAAGCCGGGCCAGAAGATCGACGTGACCCTGGCCGGCGAGACGGTCCGGGTCACGATCACCCGCGCCGTGCACCGGCTGCCCACCACGGGGCCCGGTTCCGCCGCGGCCCCGACCGAGTCCCAGCGGGCCGGGGACGGCGGGGCACTCCTGCTGGACCTGCGCTCCCTCGCCCAGGTCTTCGCCGACCGCCCGGCCGCCCGGCTGACCGCCATGGAGTGGTGGCTGAGCACCGAGCCCGGCCGGACGGCGCAGGTGGCCGCCGCGCTGCGCGCGCAGCCGGACACCGACCCCGCCCAGGTCCAGGTGCGCGACGAGATCGCCGACGAGCTGGTCACCGACCCGCTGGGGGCGGGCCCGCAGTCGGCGCTGCTCGCCGTCGCGGTGATCGCCGCCGCGCTGGCCGCGGTCGGCTTCGCGGTGGCCGCGGTCGGCTCGCAGCGGGAACGTTCCGCCGAGTTCGCCGTGCTGCGCGCGCTGGGCACCCCGCGCCGCCAGCTGGCCCGGATGACCGCCGCCGAGCAAGGCGTCCTGATCGCGATCGCGCTGCTGGTCGGGGCCCTGCTCGGGGCCCTGCTGACCCGGGCGGTCGTGCCGTTGATCGTGCTGACCGGGCAGGCGGCCCAGCCGGTACCGCCGGTCCTGGTGCAGCTGCCGCCCGGACAGGTCGCCGCGCTGCTGGCCGGAGTCGCCGCGCTGCCCCTGCTCATCGTCGCCGTCCTGGCCCTCCGCCGCGCCGACCCCGCGATCTCGCTGCGCACCCAGGGGGACAACTGACATGAGTGCCCGCCCCGCGACCCCCTGCGCCCCCTGGGTGCGCACCCGGCTGCGCACGGCACCCGGCGCCGCCTGCGCGTTCGCGCTGCTGGTGCTGGTGACCGCGTTCCTCGCCGCAGCCTTCCCCCGCTCCGTCGACTCGTACGAGACGAAGGGGCTGCGCCACGATCTCGGCGCGGCGGCCCCGGCGCGCGGCGTGCTGGAGCTGAAGGGACCCCAGCCGGGCCTGGAGCTGGGGGCGGCGGTGCGCGAGGCCGCGGTGCGCGGGGACACGATGGCCTCCGTCAACGGGCAGGTCGTGAAGCGGCTTCCCGCTCCGCTGCGCGCCGACTCCGCCGAGTCGGCGTACGGAGTCCGCACCTCGACGCCGATCGCCGCCCGCGAACCGTGGCTCCCGCGCCCGTTCGGCCTGGACCCGACACTGTCGTACGTCGCCCAGGCCGGTCTCTCCGGCCACGCCACCCTGCGCACCGGCAGCTGGCCGGCCACGTCCGGCAAGGTGACGCTGGCCACCCGGGAGGTCGAGGCCGCCGTCACCGAGGAGACCGCGAAGGCGCTGCGGATCAAGGCGGGCGCCACCATCGCCGTCCCCACCCAGGGCGACGACACCCTGACCGTACGGATCACCGGCATCGTGGCCCCCAAGAACCCGCGGGGCTCCTACTGGTCGGTCGAACCGCTGCTGCGGACGCCCTCGCTGGTGGCCAAGCCCAGCAAGGACACCCCCCGCTACTACTGGATCGCGGCCCTGCTGCTGCCGCCGGACGCCGCGCCCGCCCTCCTCTCCACCGCCGGGCAACCCGAGCGGTACTGGCGGATCGCGCCGGACGTGTCGCGGCTCACCGCGCTGGACGCGCCGGGGCTCCGGACCTCGGTGGCCTCGCTGGAGGGCGGTCCGGGGCTGCTGGCCATGCGCGACGTGGCCGGGGCCACGGTGAGCATGGCGACGGACCTGGACGAGGTCCTGACGGCGTACGACGGGATGCGGTCCGCGATCCAGCCGGTCGTCACCGTCGCCGCCGTGGGCATCGGCGCGGTCGCCGTCGTCGTCCTCCTGATGACGGGCGGGCTCCTGGCCGGCCGCAGACACGCCGAACTCGCCCTGCTGCGGGCCCGGGGCGGCTCCCTGCGGGGCATCGGGGGCCGGCTCCTCGCCGAGACCGCGGTCACCGCCGTGCCCGCCGGGGCGCTCGGCCTGCTGCTCGCCGTGCTCACCGTGGGCGAGG
>NZ_JAAGNI010000148.1 GCF_010550605.1 Streptomyces sp. SID9727 | reverse complement strand
GACCAGTTCGCGCATCGCGCGCCGGGTGTGCGCGAACGCCTCGTCCGCGTCGGCCCCGATGTCGCCGAACAGGGTCCACCACCACCAGGCGTTGGTACCGGAGTTGACCACCACATCGGGCAGCACGGTGATCCCGCGCGCCGCGAGTAGCGCCTCCGCCTCCGGCAGCACCGGCATGTTGGCGGCCTCCACGACCCAACGGGCCCTGATCCCGGCCTGGTTCACCGCGTCCACGGCGTAGGACACGGCGGCCGGGACGAGCACCTCCGCCTCCTGGACGAGCCAGGCGTCGGCGGGCAGCTCCCGGTCGGCGGCGCGCAGGACGCCTCGGTCCACGGTGCCGTACGCGTCCCGCGCGGCGAGCAGCGCCTCGACGTCGAGCCCGGCCGGGTTCGCGATCGTGCCCTTGACGTCGGCGACGGCGACCACCCGCAGCCCCGCCCGGGACAGGAAGCGGGCGGTCGCCCCGCCCATGGTCCCGAGCCCCTGGAGCGCCACCCGCGCACCGTCGTACGCGACCCCGTCCCGGTCCAGCGCGACGAGCGCGGCCTCGGCGACCCCGCAGCCCCCGACCAGCTCGTCCAGGCCGATGCCGTCCACCTCCAGGGCGAAGGCGTCGGCCAGCCGGCGCCGGGCCGCGGCCTCGTCCTCGAGCAGCGGATAGACGGCCTGCACGGTGGAGACGAGACCCGCTTCGGCCGCCGCGCGGTCCACCAGGCCCTGGGAGAGGCCCAGGTCCTCACCGGTCGTCCAGACGCTCTCGATGTACGGGCGCATCGCCCGCAGATAGCGGACCAGGACGCCGTACGCCGCCGGGTCGCGCGGGTCGCAGTCGATGCCGCCCTTGGCGCCGCCCAGCGGTATGTAGCGGGCCCCGGGCCGGTCCGCGTCGAAGTGCAGGGCCTCCTTCATCGTCATGCCCCGGGCCAGACCGGCCACCTCCTCCAGCGTGCAGCCCGGGCGCATCCGCAGGCCCCCGCTGGACACCCCGCGCACCAGCCGGTCGACCACGAGGTGGCCGCGGCAGCCGGTGGCGTGGTCGGTCCAGGTCAGCGAGATGAGCGGGGCGGGCGGGGACACCGGCGGCGTCGTCATCGGGAGTGCTCCTCGGTCACTGTCGGCGGGCCGTTCTGGGTGGGCGGGCCGGCGAAAGCGGCCGCATTACTGAATCGCGGGTCAGTATCGGAAGCCGATGGCGGCTCTGTCAACGCGGTCTCCGCCGCCGCGCGGCCCCGGTGGCCGGAACGCGCCGGTGCGCGTACGGCGGGAGGCGCGGTTCGTGCTCCCCGGCGGGAGCGGGGACGGCAATCCGCGTGCGCGTGGCGAGCACGTGTACGGACGACGACGCGGGCAAGGCGGTCGGTGCGGAACGCCACCCACCCGGCTGTTCCGCTCTCGCACTGTCGTACCCCTTGGCCATAATGGGACGACCCCGACTCCTCAGGAGACCCCGTGACCGGCGCTGACCACAGGCTTCCGCTCCGCTCCAGGCTGCGTGCGCTGCGCCCCGCTGCCTTCGGGGCCGACCCGGACGGCGCGCGCATGGAGCGCATCCGCCGTTCTCCCAACTTCGCCGACGGTGTCTTCCAGAACCCGGTGGGCGCGCGGATCAGACCCTCGGGTTCCACCCTGGACTTCGCCCGGGTCTACTTCCGCAAGGAGGAGCGGGTGCTCCGGGCCCCCGCCGCCCCGGTGCCCGTGCACGCCACGACCGTCGCCGACCTCGCCAAGCCGCCCGCCTCCGGGCTCCGGATCACCTGGATGGGGCATTCCGGCGTCCTCGCCGAGATCGACGGGCGGCGCGTGCTGTTCGACCCGGTCTGGGGCGAGCGCTGCTCCCCCTTCACTTTCGCCGGCCCCCGGCGCCTGCACCCGGCCCCCGTGCCGCTCGGTGCCCTGGGGCCGGTCGACGTGGTGGTGATCTCGCACGACCACTACGACCACCTGGACCTCCCGACGATCCGGGCCCTGGCCCGTACCGAGACGGTCTTCGCGGTCCCGCTCGGCGTCGGCGCGCATCTGGAGCGCTGGGGTGTCGCGCCCGACCGGCTCCGCGAGCTCGACTGGAACGAGACCACCACGGTCGCCGGCGTCAGCCTCACCGCCACCCCCGCCCGCCACTTCTGCGGACGCGGTCTGCGCAACCAGCAGCACACCCTCTGGGCCTCCTGGGCCGTCGCCGGCCCCCGGCACCGGATCTACCACAGCGGCGACACCGGGTACTTCCCCGGCTTCCGGACCATCGGCGCCGAACACGGCCCGTTCGACGCGACCATGATCCAGATCGGGGCGTACAGCCAGTACTGGCTCAAGGACCGCACGGACGACATGCCGGAGCCGGGCGCCTGGCCGGACATCCACATGAGCCCCGACGAGGGCGTGCGCGCCCACCTCGACCTGCAGGGCGACGATCCGGCGGCGGGCGTCATGCTGCCGATCCACTGGGGGACGTTCAACCTCGCGCTCCACCCGTGGGCCGAGCCCGCCGAATGGTCGATGCGCGCCACCCGGTCCGTGGGCGTCACCATGGTCTCCCCGCGCCCCGGCCAGCCGTTCGAGCCCGCCGATCCGCCGCCCGTCGAGCCGTGGTGGCGCGACGTGGCGACCGAGCCCGCCCCCGGCTGGGGCAACTGGCCTCCGGTCCACGTACAGCTGCACGACCCGGCGGCCGGCGCCGCCCCCGAGGCCGGCCGGGAACGCGACCGGACACCACAGCCCTGAGCTCCTGAGAGCTGCGTTCCGGACTTCCGGACGAGGCACGCACAGGCGGGCCCCCTCGGCATCGGTCGAGGGGGCCCGCCTGTGCGTGCGCCGGAAACGGGCCTGCCCGAATCGGTCGCCCGTACGAGCGCTCATACCAGAGCGGGACGGATGACGGGCAAGTTCCACAACTGCCCATCGCGGCCGCACTTCTCGCGACTACCGTGTGTGCCCGGTGATCAACGGTGGGCTCATATTCTCCGGGCCGCCCGGCCGATGACCCGAGAATGCCCGACCACCGTAGGTGCCACCACGTGCACGCAGATGCCTGGGACCCCACGTACCGAGGACGCTGATGTCTCAACTTCGCGCACCCGACGCGCGACCCGACCGACGAGAGGGCGGGCGGCACGGCCGACCGGGCGCCCGTTCCCACTCGGCCGCGGCCAGACCGCGCGCCGCCCGCCCGACCCCCGAGGTGCGGATACGCCCCCAACTCCTGCGCACCGCCGTGCTGCCGGCCCTCGCGGTCGCCCTCGCCGGCGCC
>NZ_JAAGNI010000133.1 GCF_010550605.1 Streptomyces sp. SID9727 | reverse complement strand
GTACGGCTGGGGCTGGGCGGGCGGCTGCTGTGCGGGCGGGAGGGGCGCGGCGCCCTGGTCCTGGCCGTACGGGCCGCTCCGGTCCCGGCCGTACGCGTGCTGTCCGTACCCGCCGGGCTGCTGTCCGTACGGCCCCTGCTGCTGCGGGCCCGCCTGGTACGGCTGCTGCTGCGGCTGCTGCCCGTACGGGTCCTGCCCGCCGTCCTGCGGGCCCCATGCCTGCCCCCACGGCCGGCCGCCGGCCGGAGGCGCCTGGTCCGCCGCTCTTCCCGGCGTCCACGGCTCGCCGCCGTCCGAGGGCAGCACGACACCCTCGTGCGCGGGTCGTACAGCAGGGGGCTGCTGCTCGTCGCCCTGTCCGCTCTGTGTCACCGGGACTCCTACGTGCGTGTCAACTAGGTAATCGTCGACTCACGCTATCGGGTGGCGACCGCGGTGCGCCAAGTACCCGCCAACCGCAGCACGCCCGTGACACACGGTGCAACGCCGCGGCCTCTCACGGGGCAGTTGAGGGCCCACCCGCTCCGGCTCACGCCGCCTGGAGTTCGAGGCGCGCCCCGAACTCCCGTACCGCGGGCTCGTCCCCGTACGGCAGCAGCCGCTGCTGGAGGTCCTCCAGGTACTCCGCGCCCCGGGTCGAGCGCACCGTGCCGAGCAGTTCCATCGCCCGGGTCCCCGTGTGGCACGCCTGCTCGACCTCCCGCAGCTGCACCTGGGCCGTGGCCAGCAGCGCGAGGCCGATGCCCCGGCGCCGGGCCCGGGACTCCGGGTGGCCGTCCAGGGACTCCTTCGCCCGGCGCGCGGCGGCCTCCGCCTGCCCCAGGTCCCGGTGGCAGTGCGCGAGTTCGTCCGCGAGGTAGGCGTGGTCGAAGTGGGCGATCCAGTCCGGGTCGTCCCCGCTGTCCGGCTCGGCCCGCTCCAGGGCGGCCTCGGCCCGGGCCGCGGTCTCCAGGCAGGTGCGGGCGTCGCCGAGCAGCGCGTGGCCGCGCGCCTCCGCCGCGTGGAACATCGCCTCCGCGCGCGGGGTGACCCGGCCGCGCGCGCCCTCCTGCGCGGCCCGCGCCAGCTGGGCGATCTCGCGCGGGTTGCCGAGCTGGGCGGCGAGGTGGCTCATCGAGGCGGCCAGCACATAGCCGCCGTACGCGCGGTCGCCCGCCGCCTGCGCGAGGCGCAGGGCCTGGATGTAGTAGCGCTGGGCCAGGCCCGGCTGGCCCGTGTCGATGGCCATGTAGCCGGCGAGCTCGGTGAGCCGGGAGACCGCCGCGAACAGCTGGCGGCCCGTCGATTCGCGGTACGCCCCCGAAAGCAGCCCGGAGACCACGCTGTTGAGGTAGTGCACGAGGACCGGGCGCACATGGCCGCTGCCGAAGCGGTGGTCGAGGTCGACCAGCGCGGCCGTCGTCGCCCGCACCGCCTCCACGTCAGGCATCCCGACCCGGGACCCGGCGGCCCGGGCGACCTGCGGGTCCGCGCCGGTGATCAGCCAGTCCCGGCTGGGCTCCACCAGCGCGGACGAGGCGACCGCCGAGCCGGTGAGGAAGTCGCGGCGCCCGACGTCGCTGCGCCACAGCTCGCAGACCTGCTCGATCGCCCCGGTCACCGTCGGCGCGAACTGGAGGCCGACGCCCGAGGCGAGGTTCTTGCCGTTGGCCATCCCGATCTCGTCGATCGTGACCGTACGGCCGAGCTTGCGGCCCAGCGCCTCGGCGATGGTGCCCGGCGCCCGGCCGCGCGGCTGCTGGCCGCGCAGCCAGCGGGCCACGGACGTCTTGTCGTAGCGGAGGTCGAGGCCGCGTTCGGCCCCGACCATGTTGACCCGGCGGGCGAGGCCCGCGTTGGAGCATCCGGCTTCCTGGATGAGCGTCTGGAGCCGTTCGTTCGGCTGACGTGCGACGAGTGGCCTGGCTGCCATGTGTGTCCCCCTGAGGCCGCAGTGATAGGTGGCGGGATCACTGCCCGACATATGTCTGAGAAATGCGCCGATTCATCGTGTTGGTCACTTTCCACGCGACTTACCGCATTCGTCACGGCCAGTCACTAAAATGCCGCGCCGGACCGCCCCTGCCGGACGTCCCGTAACCAGTTACCCGCCCAGGGCCCGTGCCTCTCCCACGCGCCCCCGCCCGTGCACCCGTGCGCCCCGTGTGCGGAACCGTGCACGGGCGGCCGTAACTCTTCGTGAAGCCCGTAGTTGAGCTGGACGTGGAAGAGCCCATCGGAGTCATGGAAGCCGCGCAGGTGCCCCGGCAGCGCGTGGAGCAGCTGCTCGACGCCGCCGTGCGGTACACGGAGGAGAGGCACTGGGACGTGTGCCCGGGCACCTGGCTGGAGCCGTCCGGCGGTGGCCGGCAGTGCTCGTGCGGCGAGGAGGCGTGCGCCGCACCCGGTGCCCACCCCGCCGGGGACGGCTGGGCGGACGGGGCCACCGGCAGCGGCGCGGCGGCCCGCCGGATGTGGAGCCGGCGGCC
>NZ_JAAGNI010000100.1 GCF_010550605.1 Streptomyces sp. SID9727 | reverse complement strand
GGCGGGACCGGGACCCGCAGTGGCCGCGCATGCTGGCGCAGTGGCAGTCCGGGCGGCGCGGCGCCGCGCAGGCGTGCGACCTGGCCCTGGCGACGGCGGTGGCGGGGCTCGCGGCGGCGCACGCGCTGGCCTTCCTCGACGGCGAGTTGCCCGTGAGTACCGGTGCGCGGTGGGAGGCGGCGCTGCCGCTGTTGGACTGGAGGTCGGAACGGATCGAGGCGCACCTCGACTGTTCCTGTGGCGCCGCCGGTCACACTGAGGGGGTCCGCGCCTCCGGAGCCGGCACGGCGCACGACACAATGGCCGGGTAACCGCCGCCCGCAGCGCGGCAGTCTGGGAATTGGAGGGGCATATGTCTGATCTTCCCCGGAAGGCGGTCACCCGTACCGCCAAGCTGGCCGCGCTGCCGTTGGGTTTCGCCGGCCGAGCCACCTGGGGGCTGGGCAAGCGCATCGGCGGAAAGTCGGCGGAGCTGGTGGCCCGCGAGGTGCAGCAGCGCACCGCCGACCAGCTCTTCAAGGTCCTCGGGGAGCTGAAGGGCGGGGCGATGAAACTCGGCCAGGCCCTGTCCGTCTTCGAGTCCGCGCTGCCCGAGGAGGTCGCGGGGCCCTACCGCGCGGCGCTCACCAAACTCCAGGAGGCCGCTCCGCCCATGCCGAGCGGCACGGTGCACGCGGTACTGGCGGAGCGGCTCGGCGCGGACTGGCGGGAGCTGTTCCTGACCTTCGACGACAAGCCGTCGGCCGCGGCGTCGATCGGCCAGGTGCACCGGGCGGTCTGGCACGACGGCCGGGACGTGGCCGTGAAGGTGCAGTATCCGGGCGCGGGCGAGGCGCTGCTCTCGGATCTGACGCAGCTCAGCCGGTTCGCCCGGCTGCTGGGCCCACTGGTACCGGGCATGGACATCAAGCCGCTGATCACGGAGTTGCGGGACCGGGTTTCGGAAGAGCTGGACTACGAGCAGGAGGCGCGGTCCCAGCGGGCGCACGCCGAGGAGTTCGCGGAGGATCCCGACGTCGTGGTCCCTGAGGTGGTCCACCAGTCGGCGCAGGTGCTGGTCACCGAGTGGCTGGACGGTGTCCCGCTGGCCGAGGTGATCGCCGACGGCACGGCCGGACAGCGCGACCGGGCCGGCCAGCTGCTCGCGAGGTTCCTCTTCTCGGGCCCCGCGCGCACCGGGCTGCTCCACGCCGACCCGCACCCCGGCAACTTCCGGCTGCTGCCCCCGGACCCGGAGGCGGGCGCGTCGGGCGAGGAGAGCGACGAGGGTGCGGACGCTGCACGGTGGCGGCTGGGGGTGCTGGACTTCGGGACGGTGGACCGGCTGCCGGGCGGTTTGCCGCAGACCATCGGTGACGCGTTGCGGCTGACGCTCGGGGGCGAGGCGGACGCGGTCTACGAGATGCTGCGGGCGGAGGGGTTCGTCAAGGACTCGATCGACCTGGAGCCTGACGCGGTGCTGGACTACCTGTTGCCGATCATCGAGCCGGCCGAGGTGGAGGAGTTCACGTTCAGCCGGAGCTGGATGCGTCATCAGGCGGCCCGGATAGCGGACCCGCGCTCCCCGGCGCACCAGTTGGGCAAGCAGTTGAACCTGCCGCCGTCCTACCTGCTGATACACCGGGTGACGCTGAGCACGATCGGCGTGCTGTGCCAGCTCGGCGCCACGGTCCGGCTCCGCGACGAACTCGAATCCTGGCTGCCGGGGTTCCTGGCGCCGGAGGACGCGGGGGACGCGGAGGAGGCGGAGGACGACCGGGAGGGCCAGGGAGGCCAGGGAGACGTGGAGGCCCTGGAGGACCAGGAGGACGTGGAGGGCCTGGACTCTGAGAACCAGGGCCCGGCCCGGGGCACGAAGCACGTGCCGCCGGCGCCGAGGTCCGCCGAGACCGTGGACGCCGGCTAGCCGGGCCGGGCGGTGCGGGCGGTGCGGGCGGTCAGGGCATGGCGAACCCGGCCCCGCCGGGCCGCCGAACCCCCACCCGCC
>NZ_JAAGNI010000082.1 GCF_010550605.1 Streptomyces sp. SID9727 | reverse complement strand
GGCCGCCGAGCGGCTGCCCGAGTACCTGGCGCCGGCCCGGGTGGTGCGGGCGGCCCGGCTGCCCGCACCGGGTGAGGTCCCGGCGGAGCTGTCCGAGGAGGACGCCGCTACCGCCGCGCCGGCGGCCGGCGGGGACGCGGACGGGCGGCTCCTCGGGATCTTCCGGGAGGTGCTGGGCGGGCGGGCCGTCGGGGCGGACGACAACTTCTTCAAGTCCGGCGGCCACTCGCTGCTGGCGGTGCGTCTGCTGAACCGGATCCGCTCGGAGTTCGGCCAGGACCTGACGTTGCGCGACGTGTTCCGCAACCCGACGGCGGCGACGCTCTCCCGGCTGCTCGCCGGGGCCGTGGCCGGCGCGATCGAACCGGAGGACGCCGGTCCGGTGGCCGTCCCGGCGCTCCGCCGCCGGACCAGGGCGGGTGCGCGGAGGGGGTGAGGGAGCGGCGGGCGGGGGCGGGAGCGGCAGCTCCCGCCCCCGCTTTCTGCCGCCCGGAGCTGCCGGGCGGACTGCCGAGAGGGGCGGCCGGAGGCCCCTAGCGTGAAGGGCACGGAGGCGAGAGGAACGGTTCGCCCCGGTCTCTCGGCGCCCCAGACGGAGGAAACCCCAGGATGCCCCCCATCAGAACGGACGACCTGCTCGACGGCGGCCCCTCTCCCTCGACCGCCCCGCCGGTGCTCGACCTCATCGCCCATCAGGCGCGCACCCGTCCCGACGCGGTCGCCCTGGTCCACGACACCGTCCGGCTGACCTATGCGCGGCTCGCCGCCGCCGTGCGGGAGCGGGCGGGCGCCCTCGCCGCCGAGGGCGCGGGCCCGGGGCGGCTGGTCGCCCTCCACCGCCCCCGGGGGATCGACGCCGTCGTCGGGCTCCTCGCCGTGCTCGACACCGGCGCCGCCTATCTGCCCCTCGACATCCAGGCCCCCGACGCGCGGAACGCGGCCATCCTCCGGGACAGCTGCGGCGCGTCCGCGCCCACGCCCGCCGAGGTGGCCGCCGCCGGTGAGCTGGTCCTGCCCGGTCCGGGCGCACCGACCGGTGCCGCGTACGTGATCTACACCTCCGGGTCCACGGGCACCCCCAACGGGGTCGTCGTCGCCCACGACTCGCTCGCGCACTTCATCGCGGGCGCCGTCCCCGCGTACGGCATCGGCCCCGCGTCGCGGGTCCTCCAGTTCTCGCCGCTGCACTTCGACGCGAGCGTGCAGGAGGTGTTCGCGACCCTCGGGGCCGGCGGGACGCTGGTGCTGCGTACCGACGACATGCTGGACGTGCGCGATCTGCTCGCCGGCTGCGCACGGCACGGGATCACGGTGCTCGACCTGCCGGCCGCGTACTGGCACGAGCTGGTCCACGTCCTCGGCACCGGTGCGGTGCGCCTGCCCGGCTGCCTGGACACGGTGATCATCTACGGCGAGGCGGCCCTCCCGGAGCGGGTCGCCCAGTGGCGGGAGCTGTCCGGGGAGCGGGTGCGGCTGCTGAACGCGTACGGCCCCACGGAGACCACGGTGGTGGCGACGGTCGCCGACCTGACCCGGCACGGGGACGGCCCGGTGCCGATCGGCCGGCCGCTGCGCGGGGTCCGGGCGGCCGTCGTCGGCGGTGAACTGTGGCTTCTCGGGGGCGGGTTGTCGTACGGCTATCTGAGCAACCCGGAGCTGAACGCCCGCCGCTTCACCGAGCTGGACGGGGAGCGCGCCTACCGCACCGGGGACCTCGTCACGATCGGTGAGGACCGGCAGATCCTGTACCACGGGCGGCTGGACGACGAGGTGAAGATCGGCGGGCAGCGCATCGACCCCGCCGCCGTCGACTCGGTCCTGGCCTCCCACCCGAAGGTCCGGGAGGCCGCCGTCGTCGCCCAGCAGGACGGGGACGGGGTCAAGCGGCTCGTCGCGTTCGTCGTCACCGAGGGCGGGGTGGGCGCCGAGGAACTGCGCGGCCTGGTGCGCGCGCGCATGCCCGCAGCCGCCGTGCCCGCCGCCGTGGGGATCGTCGTCGCGCTGCCCCGTACCAGCTCCGGGAAGATCAACCGCAAGGTGCTGCGGACCACGGACCCGCGGCTTCCGGTCGTCCACGAGGAGCCGTTGCCCGCCGCTGACCGGGTGCCGCTCTCGCACGCGCAACGCCGGCTGTGGCTGCTGGACCAGCTGGACGGCCCGTCCTGCGCGTACAACATGCCGATCGTTCTGGATCTGGACGGGGTACCCGACCGGGCGGCGCTCGCCGCCGCCGTCACCGATCTCGCCGAGCGGCACGAGGTGCTGCGGACCGTGTTCCTCGCACCGGAGGACGAGCCGTACCAGCATGTGCTGGCCGCGTCCGCGGTGCGGGCCCGTACGGTCGAGTGCCCGGCCGGTGAGCTACGGGAACGGGTCCAGGACTTCGTCTCCGAGACCTTCGACCTGGCGCGGGAACTGCCTTTGCGGGTCGCGCTGTTCGTGCCGGAGGGGGGCGAGGGCCCGGCGGCGGTCCTGGCGGTGCTGCTGCACCACGTGGCGGGCGACGGCTGGTCGCTGGCCCCGCTGATGAACGACCTGGCCACCGCGTACGCGGCCCGTGCCGAGGGGCGTGCGCCGGAGCAGGAGCCGCTTCCCGTCCAGTACGCCGACTACACCCTCTGGCAGCACGACGTCCTCGGCACGGCCGACGACCCGGACTCCGCCGTGGCGCGCGGGCTCGCCCACTGGCGCGCGGAGCTGGACGGGCTGCCCGCCGTCACCGCTCTGCCGCTGGACCGGCCGCGCCCGGCCGCGCCGGACCACCGGGGCGGTGTGGTCTCCACGCGCCTCGGCCCGGACGCGCACACCCGGCTCGCCCTGCTGGCCGACGCGCACGGCGCCAGCATGCTGATGGTGATCCAGGCGGCGCTGGCCCTCGCACTGCGGGCGGCGGGCTGCGGGGAGCGGGTCGCCGTGGGCACGCCAGTCGCGGGGCGGGACGACGAAGCGCTGGGCGCGCTCGTCGGCTTCTTCGTCAACACGCTGGTCCTGCCGACGGACACGTCGGGCGACCCGGTGTTCGCGCAGCTGCTGGAGCGGGTGCGGGACGCGGACCTCGCCGCCTACGAGCACCAGGGCCTCCCCTTCGACCTGCTGGTGGAGCACCTGAACCCGCCGCGCACGCCGGGGGTGCACCCGCTCTTCCAGACGATGCTGACCCTGCGCACCGCCGCCCCGGCCGACGCCCCCTTCGCGTTCGGCCCGCTCACCGGCCGCTTCCGGGCGGAGGGTCCCTCGACCACCAAGTTCGACCTGACCGCCGCGTGCGTGGAGCACCGCACCGCCGACGGCACGCCCGCCGGCCTCGAACTCGCCCTGGAGTACGCGCGGGACGTCCTCGACGAGGACACCGCCCGCCTCCTCCTGGACGCCCTGGAACGCGCGCTGCGCACGGCCGCCGAGCGGCCGGGGGCGCCCGTCGCCGACGCCGGGCTGCTGGGCGACGAGGAGCGGCGGGCCCTCGTCGGACGCCGTGAGCGCGTCGCGGCCCTCGAAGCCCGGCAGGCCGCCGACGCCGAGGCGGTCCGGGCCGGCGGCGCACCGGACGCGGAACACGTGGACACCCTGCGGGAGATGTTCGCGGAGATCCTGGGGCTGGACGGGGTCGGCCCGGACGAGGGGTTCTTCACCATCGGCGGCCACTCGATGAGCGGGGTGCGGCTCGCCAACCGGATCCGGGCCCGGCTGGGCGTCGACGTGCACGTCCGGGACCTGCTGCTCGCCCCGACCCCGGCCGCCCTGGCGCGCCGCATCGCGGAGAGCCGGGGCACCGGGGACGCGGGACCCGCGCTCGTCCGCCGCACGGAGCGGCCGGAGCGCCTGCCCCTGTCCCGGGCACAGCGCCGGCTCTGGTTCATCGACGCGCTGGAAGGGCCCAGCGCCTCGTACAACATCCCGCTGGTGCTGCGCCCGGCCGAGCCGCTGGACGCCGATGTGCTCGGACGCGCCTTGGCCGATCTGGTGGAGCGCCACGAAGTGCTGCGGACCCGCTGTCCCTCGGTCGACGGGGAGCCGTACCAGGAGATCGTGGCGGACGCGCGGCCCGTGCTCGACGTGCGGACGGTTCCGGCCGGGCGGTTCCGGGCGGCGGTCGCCTCCGCCGCCGGGCACGTCTTCGACCTGGCCGGGGAACTCCCGCTGCGGGCCGCCCTGCTCACCCCGGACGACGGCGGCGGCCAGGTCCTCGTCGTGCTCGTCCACCACATCGCCGCCGACGGCTGGTCGACGGGCCCGCTGCTCGCGGACCTGGGCGCCGCCTACGCCGCCCGCGCCGAGGGCCACGCGCCGGGGTGGAAGCCGCTTCCCGTCCAGTACGCCGACTACACGCTGTGGCAGCGGGAACTCCTCGACGGACCGGCGGCGCGGGACCACCTCGCCTTCTGGGAACGGGCCCTCGCCGGGGCGCCGCCCGTCCTCGAACTGCCCGCCGCCCGGCCCCGCCCCGCCGAGGCCACCCACCGGGGCGGCCACGCGCCGCTCACCGTCGACGCGGTCACCCACGAGGCCCTGGAGGAGCTGGCCCGGCGCCACGGCGCGACGCTCTTCATGGTGCTGCAGGCCGCACTCGCCGCCGTCCTCACCCGGCACGGGGCCGGCACCGACCTGCCGCTGGCCACCATGACGGCGGGGCGCGACGACGAGGCGCTGAGCGATCTGGTCGGATTCTTCGTCAACACGCTGGTCCTGCGCACCGACACGTCGGGGGACCCGGAGTTCACCGAGCTGCTGGAGCGGGTACGCGACGCCGATCTCGCCGCCTACGCCCATCAGCGGCTCCCTTTCGACCGGATCGTGGAACATCTCAACCCGGCCCGCTCCACCGCCCACCACCCGCTGGCCCAGTTCGTCGTACAGCTCCACCACGACTACACGGCCGGCCGCGCCGAAGGGCCGCGGCTCACGGCCGAACCCGCCCCGCTGGAGACGCTGTCCACCAAGTTCGACCTGACCCTCGCCCTGTGGGAGCGGAAGGACGGGGCGGGGCGGCCGGCCGGTCTGGCGGGCGGGCTGGAGTACGCCACCGATCTGTTCGACGCCGCCACCGCCGCGCTGCTCGCCGCCCACGTCGGGCGTCTGCTGCACACCGTCGCCGCCGACCCGGGCGTACGGATCGGGGCGGTGGACCTGCTCACCGACGCCGAGCGGTTCCAGCTGGTCGCGGAGTACAACGACACGGCCACCGTGACCCTCGACCGGGCCCCCGTCCACAAGGCGATCGCCCGCCGGGCCGCGCGCACGCCGGGGGCGCCCGCGCTGATCACCGACGCGGAGACCGTCGGCTACGGCGAACTCGACGCGCGCGCCGAGGCGCTGGCCGCCCGGCTCCACGCGGCCGGGGTGCGCAGGGGGCACACCGTCGGGGTGCTGCTGGAACGCGGTGCGCCGCTGGTGGTCACCGCGCTCGCGGTCCTCAAGTGCGGGGCCGCCTATGTCCCGCTGGACCCCGCCCTGCCCGGGGCCCGGATCGCGCTGATGGTCCAGGACGCGGGCGTCCGCCTCGTCGCGACGGACACGGGGCGGGCGGGCACGGTGCCGCGGGACGTCTCCGTACCGGTCCTCCTCGTCGACGCGCCCTCCGGGGGCACCCCGCCCGCGGACCGCGAGGCCGTGGCGGTCGACGGGGACGACCTGATGTACGTGATGTTCACCTCCGGGTCGACCGGCCGCCCCAAGGGCGTCGGCGTCACGCACCGCAACGTGACCGAGCTGGCCGCCGACCGCGACACCACCGCCGGCGGTCCGCACCGGATGCTGGTCCACTCGGCGACCGGGTTCGACGCCTCGGTGTTCGAGATGTGGGTGCCGCTCCTCGGCGGCGGCAGCCTGGTCGTCCTTCGCGGCGACGGCACCGACCTCGCGGAGACCGGCCGCGCGGTGCGCGAACACGGCGTCACCGCCGCCTACTTCACCGTGGGGCTGTTCCATGTGATGGCCGACGAGGCGCTGGACACGCTGGGGCTGCTGCGTGAGGTGTGGACGGGCGGCGACGTCGCCTCGCCCACCGCCGTGCAGCGGGTCCTGACGCACTGCCCGGGCACCGTCCTCGTGCACTCCTACGGTCCCACCGAGACGACGTTCGCCTCGCACAACCAGTGGCTCACCGGTGGCCGGGGCTCGCTGGGCGGGTCCGGGCTGCACCTGGGCCGGCCCATGGACAACACCCGGAGCCACGTCCTGGACGCGGCGCTGCGGCCCGTGCCGCCGGGCGTGCCCGGCGAGCTGTACATCGCCGGTACGCACGTGGCACGCGGGTACACCGGGCGTCCCGGTCTGACGGCCGAGCGGTTCGTGCCCGACCCGTTCGAGGCGGACGGCAGCCGCATGTACCGCACCGGCGACCGGGTCGTCTGGACGCCGGAGGGCGAACTGCGGTTCCTGGGGCGGGCGGACGGCCAGGTCAAGCTGCGCGGGGTCCGGATCGAGCCCGGCGAGGTGGAGCACGCGCTCGCCGCGCACCCCTCAGTCGGGCAGGCCCTCGCGGTCGTGCGCGAGGACCGGCCGGGCGAGCGGGACCTCGTCGGGTACGTGGTGCCGCGCGCCGGGGCCGTGGTCACCGGGGCGGACGTCCTCGCCCTGGCCCGTACCGCGCTGCCCGCCCATCTGGTGCCTTCGGCGGTCGTCGTCCTGGATGCCGTGCCGCTGACGGCCAACGGGAAGCCGGACCGCCGGGCGCTGCCCGCGCCGGACCGGCCCGCCGTCGAGCACCGGGCGCCGCGGAACGCCCGGGAGGAGGTGCTGTGCGGGCTCTTCGCCGAGATCCTGGGCGCGCCCCGGGTCGGTCTGGACGACAACTTCTTCACGCTGGGCGGGCATTCGCTGCTCGGGGTGCGCCTGGTGAGCCGGGTGCGGTCGGTCCTCGGCATCGACCGCACGGTCCGCGACCTGTTCCGCGCCCCGACCCCGGCCGGGCTGCTCGGCGCGCAGGACCCGGACGGCACGGCCGGCGCGATGGGCGTGCTGCTGCCGCTGAACACCCGGGGTGCCCGCCGTCCGCTGTTCTGCGTGCACCCGGGGACCGGGGTCGGCTGGTCGTACGCGGGCCTGGCCCGGCACCTCGGGGACGACCAGCCGCTGTACGCCCTCCAGGCCCGCGCGCTGAGCGAGCCCGGCCATCTCCCGCGCACCGTCGAGGAGATGGCCGACGACTACCTGGAACGCGTCCGGCAGGTCCAGCCCTGGGGCCCGTACCGGCTGCTCGGCTGGTCCTTCGGCGGGATCGTCGCCCACACCATGGCCGTACGGCTCCGCGCGGCCGGTCAGCACGTCGAACTGCTCGCGCTGATGGACGTCCACCAGACGGGGCCGGGCAGCGTGTCCGTGCTGCCGCCGCGGGAGCGGGAGGCGGCGCCCGGGAAGGACGCGCTGCCGGAGGGGGTGGACCCGGTGCTCGGCGGCTTCAGCGCCGAGGAGATACGGGCGGTGGCACGGGCCTCCGAGACCCACGCGGCCCTCATGGCGCGGCACGTGCCGGGGGTCGCGGACACCGGAGCGGTCTTCTTCACCGCCCGCCGGCCCGGTGAACCGGAAGGCGTGCTGGCCGCCACCTGGAACCCTTATCTGACGGGTCCGGTCGAGAACCACACCGTGGAATCCACACATCTGCGGATGGCCGAGGAAGAGCCTCTCGCACATATCGGAGAAGTCATCGCGGAGAAACTCTCCGCACTGCAGGAGAAAAGCCTGCGGGAAAACGAAACGAGGAGTTATTCATGAGCGACATCGCGAACCCCTTCGACGACGCCGAGGGCTCCTTCCACGTCGTGGTGAACGACGAGGGGCAGCACTCCCTGTGGCCGGCCTTCGCCGACATCCCGGCAGGCTGGGAAGGTGTCTGGGGGCCCGGTAACCGCTCCGAGGCCCTGGAGTACATCACCGCGCACTGGACCGACATCCGCCCCCGGAGCCTGGTCGCCCAGTACGCCTGACCGGCCGCCGCACCCGTGCCGTGCCCCGCAGCTCCTGCGGGGCACGGCATTTTCGTATGCCCGCCGGCCCCCTTTCCGAAGAAACACGAGAAAAGAAACTGCCGCCCGTTACTGCCGCTCGACTTCCGCCCCGACTTCCGCCCGGAAAGCCTTTGGGTAAATAACATCGAAGGCATGAAGATACTCCTGAGCGGAACCGCTTCGGACTCCCATACCTGGAACCTCGTGTATCTCGGGCTGTTCTTGGAGGAGCGGGGGCACGAGGTCGTCGCGCTGGGCCCCTGCGCGAGTCCCCGTCTGCTCACGGCCGCCTGTCGCCGGCATGCCCCCGACGCGGTCGTGCTCAGCAGCGTCAACGGCCACGGTTACCGGGACGCGCTCGCCGCCGTGCGGGCGCTGCGGGCCGAGCCGGGTCTGTCCGCCCTGCCGGTGGCCGTCGGCGGCAAGCTGGGCACGGCCGGCCACTCCCGGGAGGCCGAGGCGGCCCGGCTGTACGCGGCGGGCTGCGACGCCGTCCTCGGGGACGGGGCCGGTGACCTGGACACCCTGTGCGCGTTCCTCGCGACCCCCGCCGGGGTGGGGGCGTGACCGCCGCCGCGCCGCGTCCGTTCGGGGCGTTCGTCGCGGCCTCGGCCGCCACCGGACGGCTGGTGGTCCAGCCCCGCATGGGCTTCGGCGACCCGCGCACCATGCGTACGGGCCTTGAGCGGACCAAGGCCGCCGCGGCCACGACCGCCGGCACGCTCACCATCGACAGCTACACCCGCGTCGGCGACCTCGCGGGTGCCCGGGCCGCGCTCGCCGACGGGGACGGGCTCAACGGCTACCCCATCGCGACGCACCCGCCCGCCGTCACCCGCTCCCTGCTCGACGGGGTCCACGACGACGGCTTCCCGGTCCAGGTCCGCCACGGCTCCGCCCGCCCGCAGGCCATCGTCCGGGCCCTGCTCGCCGCCGGCCTCGACGCGACCGAGGGCGGGCCCGTCTCCTACTGCCTGCCGTACGGCCGCACGCCGCTGCGCGAGTCGGTCGCCGCCTGGGCCGAGGGATGCGAGCTCCTCGCCGGACACGCCCGCCCCGGTTCGGTGCCGCACCTCGAAAGCTTCGGCGGCTGTCTGCTCGGCCAGCTCTGCCCGCCCGGGCTGCTCGTCGCGACGAGCGTGCTGGAATGCCTGTTCTTCGCCCAGCACGGGGTGCGCAGCGTCTCGTCGAGCTACGCCCAGCAGACGGACCCGGGCCAGGACGAGGAGGCGGTACGGGCCCTGCGCCGGCTGGCAGGTGAGCTGCTGCCGGCGGGCGTCGACCACCACGTCGTCCTCTACACCTACATGGGCGTCTATCCGCGCACCGAGCGCGGGGCGACCCGGCTGCTCGAAGCGTCGGCACGGCTGGCGGTGCGGGCGGGGGCGGACCGGCTCCTCGTGAAGACGACCGCCGAGTCCCGCCGCATCCCGACCGTCGCCGAGAACGTCCGCGCCCTGGAGACCGCAGCGGCTGCCGCCGCGCTCGCCGGCCCGCCGCTGCCGGGAGGCCCGGGCGACTCCGAGGTCTACACGGAGGCCAGGGCGCTGGTGGAAGCCGTGCTCGGGCTGCACCCCGACCTGTCCCGCGCGCTGCCCGCCGCGTTCGAGCGCGGCCTGCTCGACGTGCCGTTCTGCCTCCACCCCGACAACGCGGGCCGCTCCCGCAGCGTCATCGGCGCGGACGGCCGGCTGCGCTGGTCGGACACCGGCGCGATGCCGATCCGCCCCGACGCCCCGGCCGACCTGGCACCGCTCACCGCGAACGGCCTCCTCACCGCCCTCAACCACATGGCCGACCGCTACGACCGGCCGCCGCCCTGCCCCCCGACCACGCACCGGCCACGCACCGACACCCCTCACCACCGCCACGAACAGGAGCCCGTCATGGACCACGCCCCGCAGCCCGCAGGCCCCGCACTGCCGCCGCCGCTCGGTGAGCACCTGCGCTCACCGCGGCTGCGCGCCGCCATGCTCGTCCAGCAGGAGGCCCTGCACGCGGCCCGCGACTTCCTGCGGCGGTCGGGCTTCACGGAGCTGCTGCCCCCGCTCGTCGGACCCGTCACCGACCCGGGCGGCCGGGGGGCCAAGGCCCTGGACGTCGACTACTACGGGCGCCCGTACAAGCTGATGACCAGCGCCATCCTGTACAAGCAGGCGTCGCTGCACGGCTTCCCGAAGCTGTTCTACATCGCGCCCAACGTCCGCGTGGAGCCGGAGGAGACCGCGACCACGGGCCGCCATCTGGTCGAGTTCCACCAGATCGACGTGGAGATCGCCGGTGCGAGCCGCGAGGACGCGCAGGAGGTCGCCGCCGGGCTCCTCACCCACGTCGCCGAGCACGTGTGGACCGCCGTTCCCGGTGTCCTCGCCGAACTGGGGCGCCAGGAGGCCGACTTCGCGGACGTGCGGAGCGGCAAGTACGACGTGTGCACCCATCAGGAAGCCGTCTCCCGGCTCCTCGCCTCCGGGCACCCGCAGAGCCCGGACAGCGAGATCGACTGGACCGGCGAACGGCTCCTCTCGCTGGAGAGCGACCGGCCGTTCTTCATCAACGACTACCCGAAGGGCTCGCGCGGCTTCTACGACCGTGAGGACCCCGAACGCCCCGGTGTGCTGCGGAACTTCGACCTGATCGCCCCGCACGGTTTCGGCGAGCTGGTCTCGGGCAGCGAGCGCGAGGCGGACTACGCGACCATCGTCACGCGGATGCGGGAGAGCGGCGAGAACCCCGCCAAGTACGCCTGGTACCTGAAGGAGGCCCGGGAGGGCATCCCGGCCAGTGCCGGTTTCGGGATGGGCCTTCAGCGCCTCGTCCGCTTCCTCACCGGTCTCGACTCGCTGTGGCAGGTCAGCGCCTACCCGAAGCTCCCCGGGGTGATCGCCCCGTGAGCGCCCTCGTCGCCCCCGGCCTCCCCGAGCACGAGATCCGCGCCCGCGCCCGGCACGGCACCGCCGCGGTGTTCCCCGACCCCGGCTCGTACGGTGGAGAGCTCTTCGGCCCCGGACGTGCGGCCGGTACGGACGCGCTCGACCGGTCGAGGATCGTGCCGCCCGTCTTCATGCCGGAGCGGCTGGAGAAGCTGATCGACCTCGCCCGCGAGCCGGAGTCCGGGGACGTCGTACTCACCGGCCGGACCGGCGGGTTCACGGTCTCGTTGCCGCTGTACCTGTCGGCCTTCGGGTCCACCAGGGCGGGCAGCGGCGACCTGGCCGTGCAGGCGTCCCGGCAGGCCGGCCGCCTCGGCATCCCCATGGTCATCGGCGAGAACATGGTCCCCGTGCACGGCTACCGGCGCGGTGGGGACGCCGCCCGTTCCGCGCTCCTCGCGCGCATCGACGCGTACCTCGACGCGGCGCCCGAGGGTGTCGGCGGGGTCGTCGTCCAGCAGTCCACCGAGGACGCCGACTCGGAGGTCTGGAACCTCCTCTACAGCGACCCCGCCACCCGGCCGCTCCTCGAATCGGGGCGCCTGGCTTTCGAGTTGAAGACCGGCCAGGGCGCCAAGCCCGGACTCGGCGGCATGACCGTCGTCGGGAGGGCGGAGGCGGAACAGCTGGCGGACCGGTTCACCGTCACCGACGCGTTCGGCGCGGGCGACGAGCGCCGACTGCGCTGCGCCACGCCCGGCACCTTCACCGACGAGATCCTGCGCCAGCAGCTGCGCTTCATGCGGAACAACTTCCCCAAGGCCCGTACGTGGGTGAAGTTCCACCCGGGCCGCGACATCGGGCACGCCGCCCGCACCGCGTGGGAGGCCGGGGCCGACGCCGTCACCGTGGACGGCGCGGAGGGCGGCACCGGCTGGGCGCCCCGGGTCTTCCTCGACCAGGTCGGGCTGCCGCTCGCCGAGTGCCTGCGCCGGATCGGGCGGCCCGGGGGCTGCCTGCTGGCGAGCGGCGGGATGTGGGAGGGCGGACGCGTCCTGCGCGCCCTCGCCCTGGGCGCCACGGCCGCCGGTCTCGGCCGCGCGGCGCTCGTCGCCGTGGAC
>NZ_JAAGNI010000067.1 GCF_010550605.1 Streptomyces sp. SID9727 | reverse complement strand
CGAAGCCGCCGCCCCCGCGCGGCCTCCCGCGCCCCGGCGGCGGGCCGTCCTCGTCTGGGGCGCCACGCTCACCGCCGCCCTGATCCTCGGCGGCGGGGCCACCGCGGGCGCCCTCGCCCTGCTGGACCGCCACGACGACGACCCGGGCACCTCGGAGAGCGACGAGGGCAAGGGCGGCGACCGGGCGACGCCCGCCCAGGACCGGACGCGCGAGGCCACCACCGACCCGGCCGAACCGGTCGTCCCGGACGGGTACGGCATCGTCGCCGACACCGCCGGCTTCGCGCTCGCCCTGCCGGACGACTGGGAGCGGCAGGGCGAGGAGAACCACCAGGTCACCTACGCCAGGTCCCCGGGCGACACCCGCGTGCTGGAGGTCGGCGTCACCGCGGACGCCCCCGCCACCTCGTACGAGAACGCGAAGGCCCTGGAGAAGACCGCGTCGGCCGACCGGCGGAACTACCAGCAGGTCCAGCTGTCGGCCAACACCTTCCAGGGCCGCCCGGGCGCCCGGTGGGAGTACACGTACGAGGACGGGAACGGTCAGCCGGTCCACGCGATCGACCAGCGCTACATCGCCGAGGACGGCACCGAGTACGCCATCCACGTCACCGAACGGGACGTGGACTGGGCCGGTGCCCGCGAGGTCTTCGACACCGCCCTGTCCACCTGGATGCTCAACGACGTCGACTGACCGTCACAGCTCCAGCCGGAAGCACCGCACCTCCTGGCCCGGCAGCGACGGCGTGAAGGTCTCGGCCGGTTCCATGCCGAGGCGCCGGGCCACCGCGGCCGACCGCTCGTTGAGCACGTCGACCGCCGCCACCACCCGTTCCACCCCCGCCGCGCGCAGCCGTTCCAGCGTGAGGCGCGCGGCGGCCGTCGCGTACCCGAGGCCCCAGGCCGGCCGGGCCAGCCGCCAGCCGATCTCGGTCTCGCCCACCGGCCCGTACGCGGTCGGCCCCCACGGCTGCGCTCCGGTGAAGCCGACGACGCGCCCCTCCCCGTCCAGCAGGGTCCACAGGCAGTAGCCCAGTTCGGCGTCGTGCCGGCGCTGACGGGCGGTCCACTCCTCGTACATCGACAGCTCCTCCGGCCGCCCGCCGAAGAACCGCATCACCTCCGGGTCGGCGAAGGCCCGGTGCCAGGCGACGGCGTCCTCGTCGGTCGGGACACGCAGCTGTACGACGGGCGGAGCGGCAGGCGCGATTGACATGGGGCAGCCCTTCGGAGGGTTGATCGACAGGCCCCCATAGACTGCCTTGGACCTGTGCCGCGCGGCACGCGAATTCGAGTCTTCGGGAGAACCGACCGTGACCGAACCCCTGTCCGAACACAGCGCGGACGTCATCGTCGTCGGGGCGGGCCCCGCCGGCTCCACGACCGCGTACTACCTGGCCAAGGCCGGACTCGACGTCCTCCTCCTGGAGAAGACCGCGTTCCCGCGCGAGAAGGTCTGCGGCGACGGGCTCACGCCGCGCGCCACCAAGCAGCTCGTGGCCATGGGCATCGACATCTCCGAAGAGGCGGGCTGGCTGCGCAACAAGGGCCTGCGCATCATCGGCGGCGGCGTCCGGCTCCAGCTGGACTGGCCGGATCTGGCCTCCTACCCGGACTACGGACTCGTCCGCAAGCGCGACGACTTCGACGAGCAGCTGGCCCGGAACGCGCAGAAGGCCGGGGCCCGCCTGTACGAGCGGTGCAACGTCGGCGCCCCGATCACCGACGAGCGCACCGGCCGGATCACCGGGGTGCACGCCAAGCTCGGCGAGGAGAAGACCCCGGTCACCTTCCACGCCCCGCTCGTGGTCGCCGCCGACGGCAACTCCACCCGGCTCTCCCTCGCGATGGGCCTGCACCGCCGCGAGGACCGCCCCATGGGCGTCGCCGTGCGGACGTACTTCACCTCGCCCCGGCACGACGACGACTACCTGGAGTCCTGGCTGGAGCTGTGGGACCGGCGCGGCCCCCAGGAGAAGCTGCTGCCCGGCTACGGCTGGATCTTCGGCATGGGCGACGGCACGTCCAACGTCGGCCTCGGCATCCTCAACTCCTCCTCCGCGTTCAAGGAGCTGGACTGGCGCGAGGTCCTGAAGGCGTGGTGCGCGTCCATGCCGGAGGACTGGGGCTACACCCCGGAGAACATGACGATGCCCATCCGGGGCGCCGCCCTGCCGATGGCCTTCAACCGCCAGCCGCACTACACCAAGGGCCTGCTGCTCGTCGGTGACGCGGGCGGCATGGTCAACCCGTTCAACGGCGAGGGCATCGCGTACGCCATGGAGTCCGGCCAGATCGCGGCCGACGTCATCGTCCAGGCGCACGCCCGCGCGACCCCGGCCCAGCGGGAGCTGGCGCTGAACAACTACCCGAAGGTGCTCAAGGAGACCTACGGCGGCTACTACACGATGGGCCGCGCCTTCGTGAAGCTGATCGGCAACCCGAAGATCATGAAGGTCGCGACCCAGCGCGGCCTGACGCACCCGCTGCTGATGAAGTTCACGCTGAAGATGCTCGCCAACCTCACCGACCCGACGGGCGGCGACGCGATGGACCGCGTCATCAACGGCCTGGCGAAGGTGGCGCCGCGCTCGTAGCGCCCGTACGCGATCCGATCCCGCCGCCCCGGCAGGGGCGGCGGGGTTCTGCCTGATACGTGTGGGAGGTCGGCATGCAGGCGTGTCGGCGCACATGCCTCATGGGGGAGCTGCTCGGTCAGACCTGGGATGCGGGAAGCCAGCCGAGCTCGCGTGCGGCTTGCAGATCCCGGTATGCCTGCGTACGCCCCCCACATGTCCGAGGGCAGACGTCCTCCTCGATCACTCTGCGCATCGATTTCTCGGCCTGCGCCTCCCCTGCGATGCTCGCCGTGTGGTGGATACGGGGGAGGTATTCGACACCCCACTTCCTCCCGGTCCGACGCCGGAGCGCCTTGAGCAGGGTCAGCCGATCACCAGGCCGGGGCCGTGCGCCGGGGGCACACCACGTGCGACGGGACGAACGCCAGGGCCGTCCGGTGCTGGTGGAACGGGGGCTGTTCACCAGGTTCCGCCCCTTCGAGACTGTTTATGCAATGACGCGCATATTGATCCGAAACGCTTTGAGTTCAGGCTCGTTGATGGTGTGTGAGTGATCTGGTGGGGGACTGAGCCGAAGCACGATAGCTGCCACAGAGGCAGATCTGTTGTCACGCGCTCAGTCCGTAAGCGCGTGAGACAACCAGCTGAGCACCGACACTGGTGGGGCGGCGGCCTGTCAGTGGGCGGTGACAAAATCGCCGGTATGGTCTTCGTACGTACCACTCCGCCGCGGCCTGTCGACGTCACTGCGGTCTTTCCCGAGCTGGCTCCGTTGGCGCGTGCGGCGATTCGGCTGCATCCACGTGCCGGGTCGCCCTCGGTGCGGGACAGCTCTGTCGGTGGCCCGCTGCTGTGGCCCGTCGAAGAGCCGTGGCCGCACTGCGAAGCCGCGCACCCCGGCACCGGACGGAGTAGGTCGCCGGCAGAAATACGCCTCGACAGGCGCCGACGAGCCCGACTCCACCATGATCCCCGCGGTCCTCAATCCACGCCGGAGGAGACGGCGATCCAGCACCGCAACGACGCAACGTTCATGGAGCGACTCGAAGCCGGCCCTCCCTGGCCTGCGGAAAGTCCGGTCCCCATGCTGCCCGTCGCCCAGCTATACGTGCGCGATGTCCCCCTCCTGCGGCCGCCCGGGGCAGCCGACATGCTCCAAGTGCTGTGGTGTCCCTACGACCACGAACCGTATGCCAAGCCCGCGACGGCGTTGTTCTGGCGATCCGCAGCCGATGTCAACGACGTCCTGACCCTACCGCCGGACCCGTACGAGGCAGACTGGGACGGCTACGTGCCGGAGCCCTGCCAACTGGCACCAGAAGCGATCACCGAGTATCCCCACAGCCTCGATCTCAGCCCGGAGATGCGGCTGATGGTGGAGGACTGGAGCAGAGGGCAGGCCCCCGACGTCGGCGTGGACAGCTCGAACGCGAGCTATGCGACAGAATTTTATGACTGCAATCTGGCAAACGCTCCCGGCTGGAAGCTCGGCGGCTGGCCCCCGTGGGGCCGCACCGACCCCAACCCCCAATACTGCGAAGTCTGCAATGTGCAGATGGTCCCACTGCTGACCATTGCCTCCTTCGAATGGAACTACGGCAAGCGCGGCTGGGCGCCATACGAGGACGCCCCTGCCGCCCATGCCGCCGGTCATCGCGCCGGCCAGAACCCTGCGCAGCCGACCAAGGTGGAAGTAGGCAGCACGGACAACATGCAGCTCTACGTCTGCCCGACCTCCCCCGAACATCCGCACACCGACCTCATCCAATGAGGTGTCACTCCCCTCTCGTCCCCGGTGACAGAAGTGCTGCCAAGCGTGGGTATGTGACAAGTCACTTGCCTCACTGGTGCCAGTCAGACTGCTCCGCGCAACCCGTTCTCGTGCCTCAACTGGCCCCGCTGGTGACAACTACGGTGCTCTGGCACAGGGACGCGCGGACCTGGTCGCCGGACGCGCAGGAGGCCGTGCGGTTGCTGGCGGTGTCGGCGCTCGTGGAGGGCCGTGACCGGGTGGAGGTTGCGGACCTGTTCAAGGTGTCGGTCAGGGCCGTGGACAACTGGTGGGCGAGGTGGCAGGCCGGAGGGCGGGACGCGCTGCTGTCCCGGCCGCGAGGCCGACGCGCGGGTGAACATCAGGTTCTGTCCGAGGCCGAGCAGGCCGCCGTGCGTCAGGCTGTCCTCGATCACACCCCATCCGGCCTGGGGCTTTCCGGTCAATTGTGGACGCGGGGGCAGATAGGCCGGCTGATCTTCGAGCTGTATGGGGTCCGCTTCACCGAGCCCGGGGTGGGCAAGTACCTCAAGCGCTGGGGGCTGACCTTCCAGCGGCCGGACAAGCGGGCCGTCGAGCAGGATCCGGAAGCCGTTCGAGCGTGGCACGAGGAGACCTGGCCGGCGATCCGGGCCCGGGCGAAGGCCGATGACGGCGAGATCTTGTTCGCCGACCAGGTCGGGATCCGCTCGGACCAGGTCACCGGCCGCACCTGGGGCGTCAAGGGGAGGACCCCGGTGGTCCGCCGCACCGGAAACCGGTTCTCCGTGAACGCGATGTCCGCGATCAGCACCAAGGGCCGGATGCACTTCATGGTCTTCACCGAGTCGTTCGACGCGACAGTCATGTGCCGCTTCCTCGCACGCATCGTCGGACACTTCGACCGGAAGGTCCACCTGATCGTGGACCGGCACTCGGCCCACCGCTCGAAGACCGTCCGGGCCTGGCTCGCCGATCATGAAGACAAGATCGAGCTTCACTTCCTGCCCTCGTACTCACCGGAGCTGAACCCGGACGAACTCGTCAACGCCGATCTCAAACGCAGCCTGCCCCACACCCACCGGGCCAGGAGCCGGACCGAACTCGCCGCCGAGACGCGCAGGTTCTTCCACCGTCGGCAACGCCAACCCCACGTCATCACCGGCTACTTCAAAGCCCCGCACGTCCGCTACATCCTCGACGAGCGAACCCAATGAGTTTCTGATCAGACCTGTTCCGCTTTCAGTCCGTGCTTCCAGTAGGTGAAGTACGGTGTCCTGCCGTCGTCATGGTAAGTTTTAAGGATCACCATGCCGTCCGGGTTTCCGCTCGCGCTGGTGAAGAATTCATAGTTCTTGAAGTTCCAGGCGATCTGCCTGGTGTACGTCGAAACGGCGTTCTCCATGGCGGTGATGTCACCCTGGCTGGCGCCAGATACCAGCTGGAACATTTTCACCAGCTGCATGTGGTGCTTGAGCTGTCTCAGGTAGCTCTGCTTGTTGTCGAAGGTGGTCGGCTGCAGCATGAAGCGGTCCACAAAGCTGTCCACCGAGCCGTTTCCGTCCTCGCCCGACGGGTCGACCTGGAAGGCGGCGTCGTCGACGAGTTTCATCGAGAAGTCGTCGCTGACAATGATGTCGCCAGCGACGACGTCCCTGTAGAGATTCACCCTGCATTCCTCCCGATATGTGGATCCCAGCCACCGCGGCGTCGCGAGCGCGGGCCGTTATCACTACAGGTAATCATGCCATGACGGTGCGTTATTAATCCGACACGGTTTGGGTTTTGGGTCGTTGGACGGGTGTGAGCGATCTGGTGGGGGACGCGCGGCATCTGTCGCCGTCGGCGCAGGAGGCGCTGCGGCTGCGGGCGGTGGCCGCGCTGGTGGCGGGTCGGGCCCGCGAGGACGTGGCCGCGATCTTCGGGGTGTCGTTGAAGGCGGTCGACGGCTGGTGGGCGAAGTGGCAGGCCGGCGGGCGGGAGGCGCTGGTCATGCGTCCTCGCGGCAAACCGGTCGGTGTGCACCAGGTTCTCACGGAGGCCGAACAGGGTGCGTTGCGGCAGGCGGTCCTGGACCACCGGCCCTGTGACGTGGGTCTTTCCGGGCAGTTGTGGACGCGGCGGCTGGTGGGGGAGTTGATCGCGAAGCTGTACCGGGTGCGGCTGACCGAGGTGGGGGTCGGCAAGTACCTCAAGCGGTGGGGCCTGTCCTTCCAGCGCCCGGACAAGCGGGCCGTGGAACAGGACCCGCAGGCCGTGGCGCGTTGGCACGAGGAGACCTGGCCGGAGATCCGCGCGAAGGCGAAGGCCGACGGCGGGGAGATTCTCTTCGCCGACCAGGTCGGCATCCGTTCCGACCAGGTCACCGGCCGCACCTGGGGCGAGAAGGGCAAGACACCCGTCGTACGACGGACCGGCAACCGGTTCTCGGTGAACGCCATGTCGGCGATCAGCACAAAGGGCCGGATGCACTTCATGGTCTTCACCGAGACCTTCACCGCCGAGGTGATGTGCCGCTTCCGCCAGCGCCAGCCACACATCGTCCACGGCTACTTCGGAGGGCCGCACGTCCGGTACGTCCTGGACGAGAACCCCATGAGTTTCTGATCAATATCGAGCCTGATGAGCTGGACCGGTCGGGACGCGAACTCGCGGCCATGCTCAAGCACCTTCGCAAGCAAGCCGGACTCTCAGGGGTCCGGCTTGCGGCGCGTTGCAACATGTCTCAATCCAAGATCAGCCGAATTGAGAGCAACAAGGGACGCCCATCCCTCCTGGATGTCGAGCAGATCCTTCGGGGTCTCGATGCTCCTTCCGCTGTCTCGGCCGAAGTGATGGCCATAGCCCGCATCGCACAGGCAGAGTGGCAGGACGGAAGGACGCTCCGAAGGAAGGGTCTGGACAAGAAGCAGTTGCAAGGCCGGACTTGAGGCGTCCTCCAAGGAGTTCCGATACTTCCTACTCTCCATGGTCACCGGGCTCCTGGCGACGCCTGAATACGTTCGCGCCAGTCTGGCCCAGGCGCCCCCGGAGCAGCAGGTGAAAGCCGTAGCAATGAAACTGGACCGGCAAAAGGTTCTGTTTGATCGCTCCAAAAAGTTCACGTTCATCCTCACCGGGCAAGCTGTCAGATACCCGCTGGTCCCCCTCACGAGTTGGCCATGCAGATTGACCGACTTGCATCCTTCACTCGCCAGCCAAATATTCAATTGAGTGTAATTCCGATGGGAGTTCACTTTACTTCCGGGGCCTTGACCACCTTCACCATCTATGACGACACGTTAGCAACGGCTGAACTGGATCTGGGTGCCACTGTATTTCGCGACATCCGCGATGTGCAGGACTTGATCACTCGGTTCGCCTCGTATGAGGAGCATGCCATTTTCGGAGATGGTGCCAGGGAGTGTCTGGAATCCTGGGCCGAGGACTGCCGCAGGTGATCTTTAATCAACGACGTCAATATTTCGTCGGATCGCTCGGCAACTCGGGGATCATCTCTCCCGTCACGCATCACCGGAGGCGTGACGGCATGGCAGCGCCGGCGAGATCGTGGGAGCGCGTAGCTCCCTGAGCCCGCGCCTCCATCACCCGAGCGCGACCACGTGAAGGGAACCACTGAGCTGCGTCCAACCACCCGTCAGGTTGGAAACAGCTCCTTGACCAAGCGAGTGGATAGTGCCCCTGATCTGCAACGATGTGGTGTACTCAGAGTCTTGTCAGCCGCACGGGTAGAGGCACTCGTCAGGTGAGTGAGCGTATCGGTGGTACCCGAGTGTCCGTGCCGAGGCTGGACGCAGCGAAGCGGGCTTCCTGGTCGGGGCGGGAGTCGTACTTCTCGGCGGTCCCGAGGTGGGTGTCGAACCAGTCGATCGCGACCGTACAAGAGAGTTCGAACTGCTGGATGTAGGACATGAAGTGGTCGCCGTCCGTGAGGACGAGCTTCTTCGGTTCGCGGGCGCGGTTGAAGCCGTCGAGGGCAATGTCGGCGGGGGCGACGTCGTCGCCCTTGGCCACGAGCATCAGCAGGGGGGTGGGGGCGATGCGGGAGATCCACTGACCGGGCTCGTAGGCACGGGCGCGACGGCTGGATTGAAGGGTCACCTCATTCGTCCACATGTCGTCCGGTGCCCGGTGCAGGTAGAAGTCGGCCGCCCTCTTCTGTGGGTAGGCCGCCGGGGAGCCAGGGCTCGTATCGGTGTCGACGAAGGGGACGTAGACGGGCGGCTTGCCGGCCAGCTGGTCGCGTTCGTCTTGGTGGAAGCGCTCTTCCAGGGCGCGTACCTCGTGGGGCGGGACGCGGCGCAGTGCGGTCTCGTAGCCGCTGACGGTGGGGGCCTGGGCGTAAACGGCTTTGATGCGGCGGTCGGTGGCGCCGAGGACCAGGGCGTGGCCACCGGCGTAGCTGAACCCCCAGATGCCGATACGCTGTTCGTCGATTTCCCCGCGTGTGCCGAGGTAGGTGATCGCCCATCGCCAGTCCGCGATCTGCTGGTAGGGGTCGATGTCCTGGCGAGGTGTGCCGCCGCTGTCGCCGAAGCTGCGATGGTCGTGGAGGAGAACCGCGTAGCCGGCCTCGCTGAAGCGGCGGGCTATGTGCTCGATGCTGTGATGGCGGGTGCCGCCGAAACCGTGGGCCATGGTGATGGCCGGCAACGGCTTCTCGGCGTTCTCGGGAAGGAACAGCCAGGCGGCCAGTTCGATGCCGTCGGGCAGGGGAATACGCACATCGATGCGCTCAACCATGGCGGACACTCCTTCAATGGTCTCTGTTCATGCGTCGTGATGTCACGGCCGCTCAGGTCTGACTGAGCGTCGAGATCGGCATACCCGCGTCGCCTCGGCATCGAGGACATCCGCCCCGTGCGCCGCGAGAGTTTTCGGTCCTGTGACCGGCAAGAATTCGCCGATGTCTCTCTGTAGCGAGCCAGGAGCGTTCTTCAGCGGCCTGGACGGTTCCCTGCCCATACCGAGGGGATTCGGCCTGACCACGGACTCGCCTGTTCAAGCTGTCCGGCGAGGCGGAAGAGCCGGCCTTCGAGGCCATATCCGGCGGCGAACTGCATACCGACCGGGAGCCCCGTCCCGGCGTCGGCCGTCACGGGTACAGACATGGCGGGCGTGCCCGCAACGTTGAACGGCATGGTGAACGGCGACAGGTCATTGATGCGCTCGATCCAGCCGAGGCCGTCCAGTGTCTCCGCACCCTCCGTATGAGTGCCCAGAGAAAGGGGAGGCTCCGGCAGGGTTGGCGTGAGGAGGATGTCGTACTCGTCGAAGTACCTCCCCAGGCTTCGGGCCACTCGGTTCCGCATCGCGAGAGCGGTGTGGAATTGCGCGCCGCCGACCCGCTGCCCGTAGTGGTAGCCGGCGAGGGTCGCCGGCTCAAGGGTCGAGAAGTCGATGGGACGGCCGAAGGCGGCGGCCAACCCGTCAACCAGGGTGGTGAGGTTCACTGTCATGAGTCGAGCATTGGCCAGGACGAATTCCTCCCAGTCGGCGCCGAGGTCGATCTCAACCTCCTCCACCTGGTGGCCGAGGGATTCAAGCAACCGCACGGTGCAGGAGAGGGCGTCTGCCACCGGGACGGAAGTGCGGCGTCCCCCCCACGCCTGGGCGAGGACACCGATGCGCAACGAGCCCGGATGACGGGTGACTTCTTCCGCGTACGGCCGTGACGGCTGCTGGGCGAAGTAGGGGTCGCCCGATTCCGGGCCGCGTATCTGGTCGAGCAGTACCGCACTGTCGCGTACGGTGCGGCTGACGCTGCCGTGCACGGCCAGGCCGTTGAAGACCTCGTCGACGTCGGGCCCCATGGACACCCGGCCACGGGTGGGCTTGATCCCGAACAGGCCGTTGTAGGCGGCAGGGATACGGAGCGATCCGGCGGCGTCGGTGCCATGGGCGACCGAGACCACCCCAGCGGCGACAGCGGCGGCCGCGCCCCCACTGGAACCGCCCGCGCTGCGCTCCAGGTCCCACGGGTTGCGGGTCGCGCCATACAACACTGACTCCGTGGAGATGCCATAGGCCATCTCCGGCGTCGCGGTGCGCCCGAACGTCACGAGGCCCGCGCGCCGGAAGCGCCGCATCAGCGAGGAGTCGGCGCCGGCGACGTTACCGGCCGCCAGCCGGCTTCCCAGCTCCATCCGCCTGCCGGCCATGGCCACCGCAATGTCCTTGATCAGAAAGGGGACGCCGGCCAGGGGTGCGCTGCCGGGGACGGGCTCGTCGTCGGTCAGCCAGGTCTCCACGACGGCGTTGATCCGCGGATCAACTGCATGTGCAGCCTCGCGCGCGGCTGCCTCCAGCTCGGCGGGGAGCACCTCGCCCGTAGCAACCAGCTCCGCCAGCCCGACCGCGTCGAAGCTCACGTACTCAGAAACTTTCACTGCCACTCCCTGACAAGAACGATACCTTCGAGTTCCGCACGATACTCTACGGTATCGAAGGGGTCTGGCTGGTACCGTAGGGCGTTGTGGACCGCACGATCGACCGGAGTGACGGAGTAGCCATGGCATCGACCCTCAGAAGGCCAAGCAGAGTGGCGAAGCTGCCGCCTCGTGAGCGCATTCTCGACGCGGCCGAAGAGCTCTTCCAGAGGGAAGGGATCCGGCAGGTGGGGGTCCAGGCAATCGCCGACAAGGCCGAGACGACCAAGATGGCGATCTACCGGCACTTCGAGACCAAGGACGCGCTGGTCGCGGAGTGGTTGCGGATCGTCGCCGCGGACTATCAGGCGGCCTTCGACCGCGTGGAAACCGAATACCCCGACCGACCCGAGGAGCAGATTCTGGGCCTGGCCCGCTTCATCGCCGAGGGGCTGCCGGCGATCTCACACAGGGGCTGCCCGTTCATCAACTCTCTCGCCGAGCTGCCCGACCGCCTCCATCCGGCACGGCAAGTGATCGAAGACCACAAGGCCCACCAAGCCCGCAGGCTGATCGGCATGTGCACCAAGGCCCAGATGCCCGACCCCGCACAGGCCGCGGCCGAGATCACCTTCGTACTCGAAGGGGCGCAGGTCAGCACACAGAACGGAAGCATCGATGAGACGGGAGACCGCCTGATGAAGATCGTCGAGGGAATCGTGAACCGGCACCGCTCCCGCCTCGGCGCACACAGGGCGGCTGACTGACCGCCCGACTGACCGCCCGAACTGACGGCAACTGCGGTACAGGTCCGAGACCCTCGGAACTGCGTCCCCGCCCAGGTGTGGGACCGGGAAATCCGACTCATCATGCGGGACCACGCCATGGAGCGCGACCTCGCTGAGCGCACCTTCGGCCAGGCCGTCGCCTACTTGGTGACCTCGGCCGAGTGCCCCGAGATCCGCATGGGCCCCTCTCCTGCCGTGGATCTGGGTGTCCACTCGTTTGTGCTCGACTCGATGAACTACATGGCGTTCTGCGACCAGCACGCGGGACGCTACATCCACCACGTTCCGCATCTGCCCGGCGAGGGTACGCAGGGGCCGCCCACTTTGGGGGACACGGCCAAGGCCATCAGGACCAGCGGCTTCGAGATCGACCCGGAGCTGTGGACCATGGAGGACGCCGCCGACTGCTCCCAGTGTCACGCCGGATGCACGGACAGCCCCAACAGCGGGAAGTAACACCGCACGGTCTGGGCCAACTCGCCTCGGGAACGAGGCGAGTTGGCGCCATGAGGGAAGGTTGTGCATGGAGGTCGTCGAAGCCTGGGAGCGATACGCCCAAGGGCGGATGCCACGGAGGGACGCCAACGCCTCCGGGGCCGCGACGTGGTTGAACTGGACGCAGTACCCCGACCACGGGCCCGACGAATCGATCCTGGGAGAGTTGCACGGCCGGACCGTTCTGGAGCTGGGCTGCGGTACGGGCTGCAACCTTGCCCACCTCACCACACTCGGGGCCGACTGCACCGGCGTGGACATCGCGCCCAGCCAGCACGAGAAGGCCGTGGCCCGATGGGGTCGCCTTCCCGGCCTGACCTTTCACACGGCAGAGGTGACCGACTACCTGACCCACTCCGAGGGCTCCTTCGATGCGGTCCTGTCCATCTTCGGACCCGTCTGGTTCACGGACCCCGAACAGCTTCTTCTCCTGATTCACAAGAGGCTCTCCCTTGGTGGCGTCCTGGCCTTCTCCCACAAGCCCCCAGCGGCAGGCACTCAGTGTGTCGGCACTCTGAGAGAGGCCAGGGCAGTGACGAGGTGGGACTGCAGCCCGGAGGAGTGGTCGAGGCTTCTGGCCTCTTCCGGGTACTCGAACCCCAGAGCCGAGGTCATCCCTCCCCCTGAAGGAGAAGACGTAGGAACCGTGCCTTCACGGGAGCGGGCCGGGACGAGCGACTGGGGCCGTCGGGTGTACGGCACGGCCGTCCCGCGCTCAGTGAGTGGTACGGGCGTTGTTCGCGCCCCGGTTCACAAGCGCGGGCGGCCGGTGTCCGGCCGGTTCGCGATGTCCGTGGCGGCCGGCGGGGTGGTGGCGCCTTTCCGTGATTCCGTGGAAGCGGGCCACGGGGCGGATACTGCGGGAAACACCGCAGGGCCGTCGCTCCCGAGCGGGGGAGCGGCGGCCCTGTGAAATGCGCCGAGGCGCTTGTGAATCCGTGAACGCGGACGGGTCCTAGAGGACGCGGACCGCGCCGGTCGGCATGTCGTAGTCCAGCGGGCGCTGCACGACACCGGTGGAGGAGTTCTGCGCACCGACGAACTGGCCGCCGCCCACGTAGATCCCGACGTGGTACGCGCTGCCCGCGCCGCCCCAGTACAGGATGTCGCCGGGCTGGAGGTTGCTCAGCGAGACCTGGGTGCCGGCGGTCGACTGGCTCTGCGAGACGCGCGGCAGGTCGACGCCCACCGTGCGGAACGCGGCCTGGACCAGGCCCGAGCAGTCCCACGAGTTCGGGCCGGTGCCGCCGGACACGTACGCGTCGCCGACCTGCGCCTGGGCGAACGCGACGACGGAGGCCGCGGAGCCGGTGGCGTTGGAGGAGTACGAGGTCGTGGCGGCGCTGGTGGAGCCGGACGACGAGGAGCCGGTGCTCTTCTGGAGCGTGGTGCGCGCGGCGTCGCGGGAGGCGCGCTCGGCGGCCTCCGCCTTGGCCTTGGCGGCCGCCGCGGCCTTCTTCTTGGCCTCGGCCTTGCGGACGGCCTCGGCCTTGGCCTTCTTGGCGTCCTTGGCGGCGCTGCTGGCCGCCGCGTCCTCCTGGGCCTGCGTCTCCAGGTCCAGGGCGACCTGCTGCGTCGCCTCTGCGGAGGCGGCGACGGTGGTGGAGAGTCCCGCCGTGATGGTGGGCATCTCGATCGTCTGGGTCACCGGTTCGGCCTGGGCCGGGCCCGCGGCACCCGCGACCGCGATGGTGCTGAGGACGCCACCGGCAACTCCGGCACGCAGCGCCGTCGTCGAGGCGTTCCGGCGGGGCTTCCGGTGGCTGGGTATGAGAGCGGTGTGGGACATGGGTACTAGCGCTATCAGGGCGTGCGGGGTCCCATCAAGAAACGTGTGTTGCGACACAGTTACGTCCGGAATCTGTGAATCCGCTTTCTGAGGGCCCTTATTGACGCCGTAACGGGCAAAACGGGCACTCGTGATCATGGCTGTGATCATGGGTTTTCTGCAATACGCCCGAATTGCCCGCCGCTTACCACCCGTTCACGCAGTTGGCCAAGCCCGCTTCTATAACGGCTGGTGCGGAGTGACGCAGCTCACAGTGTGGTCGTGCTGTGACGGGCATACGAGGGTCCGGCACGGGCGGCGGCGGTCCGCGTCCACTCCGTTCCGCGTGAACCCCCGCGCGAGTGACCCCCTTCCGGCCCTCGCGCCCGGTCACTCCATCCGGTCACCCCATCGGGCCGCCCCGTCCGGTCGCCGCGGCCTCAGAGGGGGACGGATCCCTTTATCACCCACTCGTGTCCATCGCCAATTTTGCGCGCAGCGCCGCGGCTTGATAGTGCGACACCCTTGTGACCAGCGATAACGGCACCAGATGTCACCTCTCGTGATCACTCGGCCGCTTCGTGTACGAAGATCACCGCTCATCCGACTTCATGATCGTTCGTCAGGTGGTGGAGATCACAAAGACGTTGGTGACCCCCGTGTCGCAGATCACAGGACGGCGGGCATAGGATGCGGGGCAGTCGGGCTTGTGAACTGCCTCACATGTGCACGATCTTGGTGAGGCGGGGAGCCGGTTCGCCCGATGCGGTCCAACGGTCAAGGACGACTGGAAGGAGCGAGGAGCGTGAATGCCTACGCGCCCATCCTCGTGCTCGGCGCCCTCGGGGCAGGGTTTGCGATCTTCTCCGTGGTCATGGCCACGCTTATCGGCCCCAAGCGGTACAACCGGGCAAAGCTCGAAGCGTACGAGTGCGGTATCGAACCGACACCCACGCCCGCCGGAGGCGGTCGCTTTCCCATCAAGTACTACCTGACGGCGATGCTTTTCATCGTCTTCGACATCGAGATCGTCTTCCTCTATCCCTGGGCGGTCAGCTTCGACGCCCTGGGGATCTTCGGGCTCGTGGAGATGCTGCTCTTCGTGCTCACCGTCTTCGTCGCCTACGCGTATGTGTGGCGGCGCGGCGGTCTGGAATGGGACTGAGGGGCTGAGGGGCACACCATGGGACTCGAAGAGAAGCTGCCGAGCGGCTTCGTTCTGACCACCGTCGAGCAGGCGGCCGGCTGGGTGCGGAAGTCCTCCGTCTTCCCGGCGACCTTCGGCCTCGCCTGTTGCGCCATCGAGATGATGACCACCGGGGCGGGCCGTTACGACCTGGCCCGTTTCGGCATGGAGGTCTTCCGCGGCTCGCCGCGGCAGGCGGACCTGATGATCGTGGCAGGGCGGGTGAGCCAGAAGATGGCGCCCGTCCTGCGGCAGGTCTACGACCAGATGCCGAACCCCAAGTGGGTCATCTCCATGGGCGTTTGCGCGTCATCGGGCGGAATGTTCAACAATTACGCCATTGTTCAGGGTGTTGATCACATTGTCCCGGTTGATATCTACTTGCCGGGCTGCCCGCCGCGGCCCGAGATGCTGATGGACGCGATCCTCAAGCTGCACCAGAAGATCCAGGGCTCCAAGCTCGGGGTCAACGCCGAGGAAGCCGCCCGCGAGGCGGAGGAAGCGGCGCTCAACGCCCTGCCCCTCATCGAGATGAAGGGGCTCCTGCGATGAGCGACGAGCACAACGGCTCGGCCGTTCCCGCCCCGCGCGACGAGCACGGCGAGGTCATCGGCGTACGGAAGGGCATGTTCGGCGCCAACAACGGCGGCGACACCTCCGGCTACGGCGGACTCGTCCGCACGATCGCCCTCCCCGGCGCCACCTCCCGCCCCTACGGCGGCTGGTTCGACGAGGTCGCCGACGAGCTCGAAGGCGCCCTGGAGGAGCAGGACCTCCTCCCGGAGAACGCCATCGAGAAGACGGTGGTCGACCGGGAGGAACTCACCTTCCACATCGCCCGCGAGCACCTGGTCACCGTCGCCAGGACCCTGCGCGACGACCCGGCGCTCCGCTTCGAGCTGTGCACCGGCGTCAGCGGCGTCCACTTCCCCGGCGACAAGGGCCGCGAGCTGCACGCGGTCTACCACCTGCGCTCGCTCACCCACGGCCGGCTGATCCGCCTCGAGGTCTCCACGCCGGACGACGACCGGCACCTGCCCTCGCTGGTCCCGGTCTACCCGACCAACGACTGGCACGAGCGCGAGGCGTACGACTTCTTCGGGCTCGTCTTCGACGGGCACCCCGCCCTCACCCGGATCATGATGCCGGACGACTGGCAGGGCTTCCCGCAGCGCAAGGACTACCCGCTCGGCGGCATCCCCGTCGAGTACAAGGGCGCCCAGATCCCGGCTCCGGACCAGCGGAGGTCGTACTCCTGATGACCACTCCCCACGCAACGCCCCGCGCCACGACCGAGGGGACCGTATACACGGTCACCGGCGGCGACTGGGACGAGATCGTCGAGAACGCCGCCGCCTCCGACGACGAGCGCATCATCGTCAACATGGGCCCGCAGCACCCGTCCACGCACGGCGTGCTCCGGCTCATCCTGGAGATCGACGGCGAGACCGTCACCGAGGCCCGCTGCGGCATCGGCTACCTCCACACCGGCATCGAGAAGAACCTCGAATTCCGCAGCTGGACGCAGGGCACCACCTTCGTCACGCGCATGGACTACCTGACGCCGTTCTTCAACGAGACGGCCTACTGCCTGGGCGTCGAGAAGCTGCTCGGCATCGAGGACCAGATCCCCGACCGGGCCACCGTCCTGCGGGTGCTCCTGATGGAGCTCAACCGGCTCTCCTCGCACCTGGTGTGCATCGCCACCGGCGGCATGGAGCTCGGCGCCACCACGATCATGATCTACGGCTTCCGCGACCGGGAGCTGGTGCTCGACCTCTTCGAGCTGATCACCGGGCTCCGCATGAACCACGCGTTCGTCCGCCCCGGCGGCCTCGCCCAGGACCTGCCGCCGGGCGCGGTCGACCAGCTGCGCGCGTTCGTGAAGACCATGAAGAAGAACCTGCCGGAGTACGACGCGCTCGCCACCGGCAACCCCATCTTCAAGGCCCGCATGCGGGACGTCGGCTACCTCGACCTCACCGGCTGCATGGCCCTCGGCGCCACCGGACCGATCCTGCGCTCGGCGGGCCTCCCGCACGACCTGCGCAAGACCGACCCGTACTGCGGCTACGAGACCTACGACTTCGAGGTCCCCACCGCCGACAGCTGCGACGCCTACGGGCGCTTCCTCATCCGCCTGGAGGAGATGCGCCAGTCGCTGCGGATCATCGAGCAGTGCATCGACCGGCTCGAACCCGGACCGGTCATGGTCGCCGACAAGAAGATCGCCTGGCCCGCGCAGCTCGCGCTCGGCCCGGACGGCCTGGGCAACTCGCTGGACCACATCAAGAAGATCATGGGCACCTCCATGGAGGCCCTGATCCACCACTTCAAGCTGGTGACCGAGGGCTTCCGGGTCCCCGTCGGACAGGCGTACACCGCCGTCGAGTCGCCCAAGGGCGAACTCGGCGTGCACGTCGTCTCGGACGGCGGGACCCGCCCCTACCGGGTCCACTTCCGGGACCCGTCCTTCACCAACCTCCAGGCCATGGCGGCGATGTGCGAGGGCGGCCAGGTCGCCGACGTCATCGTCGCCGTCGCATCCATCGACCCCGTGATGGGAGGCGTCGACCGGTGACCGAAGCACGTCAGGAAGTCAGTCTGGGGATGCCGCAGCTCCCCGCCCCCGCCTACCCGGCCGAGGTGCGCGCCAGGCTCGAAGCGGATGCGAAGGAGGTGATCGCCCGCTACCCCGGCAGCCGCTCCGCGCTGCTGCCGCTGCTGCACCTCGTGCAGTCCGAGGAGGGGTACGTCTCGCGTACGGGCATGGCCTTCTGCGCCGAGATGCTCGGCCTCACCACCGCCGAGGTCACCGCGGTCGCCACCTTCTACACGATGTACCGGCGCAAGCCGAGCGGCGACTACCAGGTCGGCGTCTGCACCAACACGCTCTGCGCGGTGATGGGCGGCGACGCGATCTTCGACCGGCTCAAGGAGCACCTCGGCGTCGGCAACGACGAGACGACCGAGGACGGCAAGGTCACCCTCGAACACATCGAGTGCAACGCCGCCTGCGACTTCGCGCCCGTCGTGATGGTCAACTGGGAGTTCTTCGACAACCAGACCCCGGAGAGCGCGACGCAGCTGGTCGACGACCTCATCGCCGGCCGCACCGTCGAACCCACCCGCGGCGCGCCCCTGTGCACGTACAAGGAGACCGCGCGCATCCTGGCCGGCTTCCCCGACGAGCGCCCCGGCGCCGTCGCGGCCACCGGCGGCGCCGGCCACGCCTCGCTCATCGGACTCAAGCTGGCCAAGGGCGAGGCCGCACCGCAGGCCCGCGTGGTCGGCCCGCGCGGCGAGGCGCCCAGCGACCAGCCGCAGAAGGGCGCCGAGCACCTCAGCTCCCACGACGCGCCGCAGCAGACCTCGGCATCCGACCCGGACCACCCGGCCGGACCCGCGGCCGAGGAGGGGGAGTGATGACGTTGGCCACCGAGCTCGATCACAACGGGACCAGCCCCGAGAAGCTGCTCGCGCCCGTCCTGTCCGCCTTCTGGGACCAGCCGGAATCCTGGACCCTGGACACCTACCGCCGCCACGAGGGCTACGAGGGACTGCGCAAGGCCCTCGCCATGTCCCCGGACGACCTCATCGCGTACGTCAAGGACTCCGGTCTGCGCGGACGCGGCGGCGCCGGCTTCCCCACCGGGATGAAGTGGCAGTTCATCCCGCAGGGCGACGGCAAGCCCCACTATCTCGTGGTCAACGCCGACGAGTCGGAGCCGGGGACCTGCAAGGACATCCCGCTCCTCTTCGCCAACCCGCACAGCCTCATCGAGGGCATCGTGATCGCCTGTTACGCGATCCGGTCGTCGCACGCGTTCATCTACCTGCGCGGCGAGGTCGTCCCCGTACTGCGCAGGCTGCACGAGGCCGTCCGAGAGGCGTACGAGGCGGGCTACCTCGGCACCGACATCATGGGCTCCGGGCTCGACCTCGAACTCACGGTGCACGCGGGCGCCGGTGCGTACATCTGTGGTGAGGAAACGGCGCTGCTCGACTCTCTCGAAGGACGCCGTGGCCAGCCCCGGCTGCGTCCCCCCTTCCCCGCGGTCGCCGGTCTGTACGCCTGCCCCACTGTGGTGAACAACGTCGAGTCCATCGCCTCGGTTCCCGCGATCCTCAACAAGGGCAAGGACTGGTTCAAGTCGATGGGCAGCGAGAAGTCCCCGGGCTTCACGCTCTACTCGCTCAGCGGCCATGTCGCGGGCCCCGGCCAGTACGAGGCGCCGCTCGGCATCACGCTGCGCCAGCTCCTCGACATGAGCGGCGGCATGCGCCCCGGCCACCGCCTCAAGTTCTGGACCCCCGGCGGCTCCTCCACGCCGATGTTCACCGACGAACACCTCGACGTGCCCCTCGACTACGAGGGCGTCGGCGCGGCCGGGTCCATGCTCGGCACCAAGGCGCTCCAGTGCTTCGACGAGACGACCTGCGTGGTGCGGGCCGTCACCCGCTGGACCGAGTTCTACGCCCACGAGTCCTGCGGCAAGTGCACCCCGTGCCGCGAGGGCACCTACTGGCTCGTTCAGCTGCTCCGCGACATCGAGGCCGGCAAGGGCCGGATGTCCGACCTCGACAAGCTCAACGACATCGCCGACAACATCAACGGCAAGTCGTTCTGCGCCCTCGGCGACGGCGCCGCCTCGCCGATCTTCTCCTCGCTGAAGTACTTCCGCGAGGAGTACGAGCAGCACATCACCGGCAAGGGCTGCCCCTTCGATCCCGCCAAATCGACCCTCTGGGCCGACGACAAGAACGCTCACCAGGGGGTGAACGCATGACAGTCACCACGAGTGCGCCCTCCGGGGGCGGCGAAGCGGCGATCCCGCCCGAGGACCTCGTCACGCTGACCATCGACGGCATCGAGATCAGCGTGCCCAAGGGCACCCTGGTCATCCGCGCCGCCGAACTCCTCGGCATCGAGATCCCGCGCTTCTGCGACCATCCCCTCCTCGACCCGGCCGGCGCCTGCCGCCAGTGCATCGTCGAGGTCGAGGGCCAGCGCAAGCCGATGGCCTCCTGCACCATCACCTGCACCGACGGCATGGTCGTCAAGTCGCAGATCACCTCGCCCGTCGCCGACAAGGCGCAGCGCGGTGTGATGGAGCTGCTGCTCATCAACCACCCACTGGACTGCCCGGTCTGCGACAAGGGCGGCGAGTGCCCGCTCCAGAACCAGGCGATGTCGCACGGCGACCCGGACTCCCGCTTCGAGGGCAGGAAGCGGACGTACGAGAAGCCCGTGCCGATCTCCACCCAGGTGCTGCTGGACCGCGAGCGGTGCGTGCTCTGCGCGCGCTGCACCCGGTTCTCCAACCAGGTCGCCGGCGACCCGATGATCGAGCTGATCGAGCGCGGCGCGCTCCAGCAGGTCGGCATCGGCGAGGGCGACCCGTTCCAGTCGTACTTCTCCGGGAACACGATCCAGATCTGCCCGGTCGGGGCACTGACCTCGGCGGCGTACCGGTTCCGCTCCCGCCCCTTCGACCTGGTGTCGACGCCCTCCGTGTGCGAGCACTGCTCCGGCGGCTGCGCCACCCGCACCGACCACCGGCGCGGCAAGGTCATGCGCCGCCTCGCGGCCAACGACCCCGAGGTCAACGAGGAGTGGCTCTGCGACAAGGGCCGCTTCGGCTTCCGCTACGCCCAGCAGCGCGACCGCCTCACCACCCCGCTCGTCCGGGGCGAGTCGGGCGCGCTGGAACCGGCGAGCTGGCCCGAGGCGCTGGCCGTCGCGGCCGAGGGCCTGTCCGCCGCGCGCGGCCGGACCGGCGTCCTCACCGGCGGCCGGCTGACCGTCGAGGACGCCTACGCGTACAGCAAGTTCGCCCGGGTCGCCCTGGACACCAACGACATCGACTTCCGGGCCCGGGTCCACAGCGACGAGGAGGCCGACTTCCTGGCCGCGCGCGTCGCCGGGCGCGGCAAGGACCTGGACGGGTCCGGTGTCACGTACACCTCGCTGGAGAAGGCCCCGGCCGTGCTGCTGGTCGGGTTCGAGTCGGAGGAGGAGGCCCCCGGGGTCTTCCTGCGGCTGCGCAAGGCCCACCGCAAGCACGGCCTGCGCACCTTCTCCGTCGCCTCGCACGCCACCCGGGGCCTGGTGAAGGCGGGCGGCGCACTGCTTCCCGCCGCACCCGGCACCGAGACCGAGTGGCTGGACGCCATCGCGGGCGGTGTCGGCCTGGAGGGTGAGGGCGCCGCCGCGGCCGAGGCGCTGCGCGGCGAGGGCGCGCTGATCGTGGTCGGCGAACGGCTGGCCGGGGTGCCCGGCGGGCTGACCGCCGCGGTCCGGGCCGCGACCGCGACC
>NZ_JAAGNI010000051.1 GCF_010550605.1 Streptomyces sp. SID9727 | reverse complement strand
GGGCCCCGGCGCCGCCCGGCCCCGGCACCGGCCCGGCGGGATCCGCGCCGGTCCACGGGGACCGCAGCCCGACCACGTTCCACCAGCTGGCGCTCGGCCGGGTGATGCGGATCGGCCGTGCCCTGGAGAACGACCTCGTCGTCTCCGACCTCCAGGTCTCCCGGCACCACGCCGAGTTCCACGCGACGCCCGACGGCCGCTTCGAGATCCGCGACCTCGGCTCGCACAACGGCACGTACGTCAACGGTCAGCCGCTCTCCAAGTCCGGCTCGGCGCTCATCGGTCCGAACGACACCGTCGGCGTCGGCCACTCGACGTTCCGGCTCGTCGGCGACCGGCTGGAAGAGTTCGTCGACACCGGTGAGGTCTCCTTCGCGGCCCGCCACCTCACGGTCACGGTCGACGGCGGCAAGCAGATCCTCAAGGACGTCTCGTTCGGCGTTCCCGAGAAGTCGCTCATCGGGGTCATCGGCCCCTCGGGCTCCGGGAAGTCCACCCTGCTCAAGGCGCTCACCGGCTACCGGCCCGCCAACCAGGGCGATGTCCTCTACGACAACCGGAACCTCTACAAGCAGTTCGCCGAACTGCGCCAGCGCATCGGCCTGGTCCCGCAGGACGACATCCTGCACAAGGAACTGACGGTCACCCGCGCCCTGAAGTACGCGGCCAAGCTCCGCTTCCCCGCGGACACCACCGAGGCCGAACGCCAGGCCCGGATACACGAGGTCCTGACCGAGCTGAAGCTCGACGTCCACAAGGACAAGAAGGTCACCTCGCTCTCCGGCGGCCAGCGCAAGCGCGTCTCCGTGGCGCTCGAACTGCTCACCAAGCCGTCGCTGATCTTCCTGGACGAGCCGACCTCCGGCCTCGACCCGGGCATGGACCGCGACGTGATGCAGCTGCTGCGCGGACTGGCCGATGACGGCCGTACCGTCCTGGTCGTCACGCACTCGGTGGCGGAACTGGCCATCTGCGACAAGCTCCTGGTGATGGCGCCGGGCGGCGCCGTGGCCTACTTCGGCCCGCCGGACGAGGCGCTGAACTTCTTCGGCTACACCACCTGGGCCGACGTCTTCTCCGCGTTCGAGAACTACCGGGACTACGACTGGTCGGGCCGCTGGCGCGGCTCGCAGCACTACCAGATGTACGCCGCCGACATCGACGCCGCGGCCGTGCAGTCCGTACACATGCCGCCTCCGCAGCAGATGCGCCCGCCGAAGCCGCAGGGCTGGGGCACGCAGCTGTGGACGCTGATGCGCCGCTACCTGTCGGTGATCGGTTCCGACAAGGGCTTCATGGGTCTGATGGTGATCCTGCCCGCGGTGCTCGGCATCGTCAGCGTGGTCATTCCGTCGGACTACGGCCTCGCCCCGCCGAAGCCGCCGCACAAGTTCAACGGCGACGCCGGAACGATCATGCTGATCCTGACGATCGGGATGTGCTTCTCCGGTGCGGCCAACTCCGTACGCGAACTGATCAAGGAACGCGTCATCTACGAACGGGAACGGGCCACCGGCCTGTCCCGCTCCGCGTACCTGATGTCCAAGGTGATCGTTCTCGGCATGATCACGGCCCTCCAGGGCGTCATCATCTGCGGCATCGGCTTCGCCACCCGCGACCTGCCCGAAGAGGGCCTGATCATGCCGCCGGCCGTCGAGCTGTGCCTGACGGTCATCGCGCTCGGCTTCACCTCGATGATGTTCGGCCTGGTCATCTCCTCGCTGGTGAAGACCGCCGAGAAGACCATGCCGCTGCTCGTCATGTTCGCGATCGTCCAGGTCGTCTTCACCGGCATCCTCTTCCAGGTGTACGGATCGCCCGGCCTGGAGCAGTTCGCCTGGCTGATGCCGTCCCGCTGGGCCATCGCCGGCGCCGGCTCGACGCTGGACCTGGCCCACCTCATGCCGCCGTGGGACACGAGCAACCCCACGGACCTGGACCCGCTGTGGGAGCACTCGGTGAGCCAGTGGGGGATCAACATCTCGGTCCTGCTGTTCCTCGGCGTCGTGTGCGGCTTCGCGGTCGCGCGGCTGCTGCGCCGCCACGAGCCCGAGGTCATGCGCAAGTAACCGGCCCGGACACGCGCCGAAGGGCGGCACCCGCGCGGGGTGCCGCCCTTCGGCGTCTGTCGTCGGCGCTACGGATCGCGGCGGATCAGTACGCGCTGTTGACGTTGTCGATCGAGCCGTACTTGTCGGCGGCGTAGTTGGCCGACGCGGTGATGTTGGCGACCGGGTCGTACTGCGTGTGCGGGGTGCCGGACACGTGGTAGTAGTCGAAGGTCGGCTTGATGATCTGGAGCAGACCGATCGACGGCACGCCGTTCCGGGCGTTGATGTCCCAGTCGTTGATGGCGTTCGGGTTGCCGCTGGACTCACGGATGATGTTGCGGTGCAGTCCCTCGTACGTGCCCGGGATGCCCTTCTCGTGCATGATGTCGAGCGACTGCCGGATCCAGCCGTCCAGGTTGTTGGCGTACAGGTGCGCACGCGCGGTGGAGCGGCTGGAGCGCGACTCGGACTTGTGGGACTTGGCCTTGGTGTGCGCCTTGGCCTTCGCCTTCTTCTTCAGCTCGGCCTTCTCGGCCTTCTTCGCCTTGGCCTCGGCCTTCTCCTTCACCGCGGCGGCCTTCTTGGCCTTGGCGGCGTCGGCGGCCTTGACCAGCTTCTCGGCGGTCGAGTGCTGCTGGATGACGCTGTCCTGGATCGCCCGCGCCTGCTTGGAGCTCGCGGAGTCGAAGATGACCGGGGAGGCGGAGAGAGCCTGCGGTTCGGTCTCGGCCTCGGCGTGACCGGGCACCAGGGACAAGGAGAGTGCAGCGGCGGCGACGGCGGAGACGCCGGCGGCGGAGAGCTTCTGGGTCTTGTTCAGGTTACGGAGACGGCCGGTGAAGCGGGACGCGGACATACAGGCTTACCTCTTCGAATTCGGGGGGTCCTCACGGAGGACGAAGACGGGAGCGACTGCGCATCTCCGTCGGGGACGAGCTCAATTCTTAGCGGCGGCAAAATGCCGTGGCAAAGGTGTGACGTACGAAGCCGGGTAGTGGAATGGAGGGCGGTTTGCCCGATTCACCCCCAGGTCATCGCGGTTCAAATCGCCCTTTTCGGTCTACTAGGGGGCTTCGTAAGTGACGTGGGCCCTATGCGCGGCCTCACATGGGGCGGGCGGTAGCCTCACCTTGCGTTGCTGGAGCAATGCGGAATGCGACGTTCCGGACCGGGTTCGGCGCACCGTACGGGCCCCGCGCAGACCCCAACAGACCCCGCGCAGGCCACCCGCCGCAGGTCCTAGTCCCTCCGCCCCGGTCCTCGGGCGCCTCCGGTCCGATACGGGGCGCGGAACCCGCCGGTACGGTGAGGCGCATGAGCCACCCACCCCCCTCCGGCCTCGCCGCCGTCAGCGCCGCGCTGCTCGCCATGAGCCGCCACCTGGAGGTACGGGACGTCCTGAAGACGATCGTCGCCTCGGCCCGCGAACTCCTGGACGCCGAGTACGCCGCCCTCGGGGTCCCCGACGACCACGGCGGCTTCGCCCAGTTCGTCGTGGACGGCGTCAGCGACGAGCAGTGGAAGGCCATCGGCCCGCTGCCCCGGCAGCACGGCATCCTCGCCGCGATGCTCCACGGCGGAAGGACCGAACGCCTCGCCGACGTCCGCAAGGACCCCCGCTTCGAGGGCTGGCCCAGCGCCCACCCCGACATGTCCGACTTCCTCGGGCTGCCCATCCGGGACGGTGACGAGACCATCGGCGCCCTGTTCCTCGCCAACAAGAGGTGCCCCAAGCCCGAGGGCGTCTGCGGCTTCAACGCCGAGGACGAGGAACTCCTCTCGATCCTCGCCCAGCACGCGGCCATCGCCCTCACCAACGCCCGCCTCTACGAACGCAGCCGCGAGCTCACCATCGCCGAAGAGCGCTCCCGACTCGCCCACGAGCTGCACGACGCGGTCAGCCAGAAGCTCTTCTCGCTGCGGCTCACCGCCCAGGCCGCCGCCGCCCTGGTCGACCGCGACCCGGCCCGCGCCAAGGGCGAGCTCCAGCAGGTCGCCGCCCTCGCCGCCGAAGCCGTGGACGAACTGCGCGCCGCCGTCGTGGAGCTCCGCCCGGCCGCCCTGGACGAGGACGGCCTCGTCGCCACCCTCCGCACCCAGGTCCAGGTCCTCGACCGGGCCCACACCGCCCGGGTCACCTTCGCCGGCGCCGGCGTCCGGGCCCTGCCCGCCGCCCAGGAGGAAGCGCTGCTCCGGGTCACCCAGGAAGCCCTGCACAACGCCCTGCGCCACGCCGACGCGGGCCACGTCGACGTCACCCTCGCCCGCCGCGACGGTGCCACGGTCCTGCGGATCACCGACGACGGCCGGGGCTTCGAACCCACCGCCACCCGCCAGGCCGGGCGCCACCTGGGTCTCGTCTCGATGCGGGACCGCGCGAGCGGCGTCGGCGGCCGCCTCACCGTTGAATCCGAGCCCGGCAAGGGCACCACGATCGAGATGGAGATCCCCGGTGGCTGACAGGATCATCAGGGTGCTGCTCGTCGACGACCACCAGGTCGTCCGCCGCGGCCTGCGCACGTTCCTGGAGATCCAGGACGACATCGAGGTGGTCGGCGAGGCGGCCGACGGTGCCGAGGGCGTGGCCAGGACGGAGGAGCTGCGGCCCGACGTCGTACTGATGGACATCAAGATGCCCGGCACCGACGGCATCGAGGCGCTGCGCCGCCTCCGCGAGCTGGAGAACCCGGCCAAGGTGCTGATCGTCACCAGCTTCACCGAGCAGCGCACGGTCGTCCCCGCCCTGCGCGCCGGCGCCTCCGGCTACGTGTACAAGGACGTCGACCCGGACGCCCTGGCCGGAGCCATCCGCTCCGTGCACGCCGGACACGTCCTGCTCCAGCCCGAGGTGGCCGGGGCGCTGCTGGCCCAGGACGAGCCGGGCACCGGAACCGGCCGGGGGAGCACCCTCACCGAACGCGAGCGGGAAGTGCTCGGCCTGATCGCCGACGGCCGGTCCAACCGCGAGATCGCGCGGGCCCTGGTCCTGTCCGAGAAGACGGTCAAGACCCACGTCTCGAACATCCTCATGAAGCTCGACCTGGCCGACCGCACCCAGGCGGCGCTCTGGGCGGTCCGCCACGGAGCGGCGGGCTGAGCGGGGAGGCCGCGCCCGGGCCGTGCGGGCTCCCGCCACCGCGGAGGCC
>NZ_JAAGNI010000037.1 GCF_010550605.1 Streptomyces sp. SID9727 | reverse complement strand
CCGAGGGCCTGGAGGTCGCGGGCCTCGATGCCGCCGCCGGCGCCGTGGCCGAGGGCGAGCACGAGGCGCGGGGCGGGGGCGGCGAGCCAGGTGACGCGGGCGGTGCCGGCCCCGGTCTCGACGGTCTCGGCGCGGGGGGTCACGTCGTCGGTGTTCACGGTGTCCATCCAACCAACACCCGGTGGGCGGTACGGGGACGGCGCGAGCCCGTCGCGTAGGGCTCAGAAGAGGGTGCTCACCTCGGGCTCGGCCAGCTCGTCCTTCAGCTCGGGGCCGTTGTTGCGGACGTTGCTGACGGCGGTCGCGACGGGGTAGGCGCGCATCAGGCCGGGCGGCGGCGGTGCGAGCAGGGCGCGCAGTTCCTCGACATCGGTGCGCGAGGGGTCCAGCCAGTCGTCCCAGCGGTCCGGGGTGAGCATCAGCGGCATCCGGGGGTGGATGTCGGACAGTGAGGCCGGTCCGTCGGCCGGGGCGACGGCGAGCGGGTCGGTCTCCGCCTCGGTGGTGATCACGGAGCAGGTGACCCACCACGCCTGCGGGTGGTCGTCGGGCAGGGTGCGGTCGCGCCAGAACTCGTAGAGACCGGCCATCGCGAAGACCGAGCCGTCGGCCGGGGTCACGAAGTACGGCTGCTTACGGGGGCGCTTGCGGCGCCCCTTCTCCTCCAGCTGCCGTTCCTCGGCGCCGGTCACCCACTCGTAATAGCCGTCGGCGGGCAGGATGCAGCGCCGGGAGACGAAGGGGCGGCGGAAGGACGGCTTCTCGTGGACGGTCTCGGCCCGGGCGTTGATCATCCGGGCGGCGCCCTCCGGGTTCTTGGCCCAGGACGGGACCAGCCCCCATTTCAGGGCCCGCAGCTGGCGAACCGGCCGCTGGTCATCCGCGTCTTTCACAGGGCGTTCCAGTACGGCGTAGACCTCCTTGGTCGGCGCCACGTTGTAATCGGGTTCCAGCGTCTCGGCCGGTTCCCACTTCTCCACCTGGAAGAGTCCGGTCAGGTCCTCGGGCCGCCGACTCGCTGCATACCGTCCGCACATAAGTGCCAGACTGCCACGACCGCCGTCCCGGACGGCCCCCGAACCGGTAAGGAGCCGCCCGCCCCATGGACAGCACCGATCTCGGCAACCTGTGGGACCGCGTCACCGGCACCCAGCCCGCCCCGGAGCAGTGGCTGGTGGTGGTGACCGCGACCGCGGCGCTCATCGCGGTCGTGCCGAACATCTTGTGGCGGATGTCCCGGAACGCGATCACGATCGCGCACGAGGGCGGCCACGGGCTGGTCGCCCTGCTCTCCGGCCGGCAGCTCTCGGGCATCCGGCTGCACTCGGACACCAGCGGTCTGACGGTCAGCCGGGGCAAACCGACGGGGATCGGAATGGTGCTGACCGCCGCGGCGGGCTACACCGCGCCCTCGCTGCTCGGACTCGGGGGCGCCTGGCTGCTGGTGGACGGCCGGATCACGCTGCTGCTGTGGCTGGCGACCGCCCTGCTCGCGGTGATGCTGGTGATGATCCGCAACGTGTACGGGGCGCTGACGGTGATCCTCACCGGCTCGGTGTTCCTGCTGGTCTCGTGGCTGGCCTCGCCCGCCTGGCAGTCGCTGTTCGCGTACAGCGCGGTGTGGTTCCTGCTGCTGGGAGGCGTACGCCCGGTCTTCGAGCTCCAGTCGAAGCGGCGGCACGGCGGGGCGCCGGACTCGGACGCGGACCAGCTGTCCCGGCTGACCGATGTCCCGGCGGCGCTGTGGCTGTTCCTGTTCCACGCGGTGTCGCTGTGCTCCCTGATCGGCGGCGGGCGCTGGCTGCTGGGCCTGTGACCGGGCTCACTCCGGGGCAGACCTCCAGGTCCTGTCCGGAGTTCCCCGTCGTCCGCGCGGAGCGCGGGCGCAGCGGCGGTCGGTGCGTGCGATCGGTGTGCGGGGTCGCAGGTCATGTGGCGGAGCCACCTGTCCTGCGACCCCGTGCGGCGAGCGTGCGTGCCGGGCGTCGGGGCGCAGGCGGGGAACTCCGGACAGGACCTAAAGTGAGCGCATGACCGAAAGCGCCGTACACCCCGCCCTCTGGCCCGCCCCCGTCGCGAGCGGGGCCGTCGACGCGACCGTCACGGTGCCCGGATCCAAGTCGGTCACCAACCGCGCGCTGGTGCTCGCCGCGCTCTCCTCGGAGCCGGGCTGGCTGCGCCGCCCGCTGCGCTCCCGGGACACCCTGCTGATGGCGGACGCGCTGCGCGCGATGGGCGTACGCATCGAGGAGACGGTGTCCTCCAGCTCCGCCGCGACCGGCGCGGCCGCCGGTGCGGAGTCCTCGGGCGAGGCGTGGCGGGTCATCCCGGCCCCGCTGCACGGCCCGGTCACCGTGGACGTCGGCAACGCCGGTACGGTCATGCGCTTCCTGCCCCCGGTGGCCACGCTCGCCGAGGGCCCCGTCCGCTTCGACGGCGACCCCCGCTCCTACGAGCGTCCGCTGACCGGGGTGATCGAGGCCCTGCGGGTCCTCGGCGCCCGGATCGACGACGACTCCCGGGGCTCGCTGCCGATGACCGTGCACGGCGGCGGGGCGCTGGACGGCGGGCCGGTCGCGATCGACGCCTCCTCGTCCTCCCAGTTCGTCTCGGCGCTGCTGCTGTCCGCGCCGCGCTTCAACCAGGGCGTGGAGGTCCGGCACACCGGCGACCGGCTGCCCTCGATGCCGCACATCCGGATGACCGTCGACATGCTCCGGGCCGTCGGCGCGCAGGTGGACGAGCCGGAGACGGGCGGCGAGCCGAACGTGTGGCGGGTCTCCCCCTCGGCGCTCCTCGGCCGCGACCTGACCATCGAGCCGGACCTGTCCAACGCCCAGCCGTTCCTCGCGGCGGCGCTGGTCACGGGCGGCCGGGTGACCATCCCGGACTGGCCAGCGCACACCACGCAGCCCGGTGACGCGCTGCGCGAGATCTTCACCGCGATGGGCGGCAGCTGCGAACTCACCGAGCACGGGCTGACCTTCACCGGCTCCGGCCGCGTCCACGGCATCGACGTGGACCTCTCCGAGGTCGGCGAGCTCACCCCGGGCATCGCCGCCGTCGCCGCGCTGGCCGACTCCCCCTCCACGCTGAGCGGCGTCGCGCATCTGCGGCTGCACGAGACGGACCGGCTGGCCGCGCTCACCAAGGAGATCAACGAGCTGGGCGGCGACGTCACCGAGACGGCGGACGGCCTGCACATCCGCCCGCGCCCGCTGCACGGCGGTACCTTCCATACGTACGACGACCACCGGATGGCCACCGCGGGGTCCGTCATCGGCCTTGCCGTCCCCGGAGTGGAGATCGAGAACGTGGCGACGACCGCCAAGACCCTGCCGGACTTCCCGCAGATGTGGACCGGAATGCTCGGGGCCTGAGACATGCGCCGCTACGGCAAGAACCCCGACGAGGACGACATCCGCGTCCGTCCCAACCGCAAGGGCAACCGCCCGCGCACCCACATCCGGCCCAAGCACGAGGACGCCGAGGACGGCATGGTCCTCACCGTGGACCGGGGCCGCCTCACCGTCCTGGTCGGCGACCGCACGATCGTCGCGATGAAGGCCCGCGAACTGGGCCGCAAGGCCGCGGTGGTGGGCGACACCGTCTCGCTCGTCGGCGACCTCTCCGGCGACAAGGACACCCTCGCCCGCATCGTCCGCATCGGTGAGCGGCGCTCGGTGCTGCGCCGGACGGCGGACGACGACGACCCGTTCGAGCGGGTGGTCGTGGCCAACGCGGACCAGTTGGCGATCGTGACCGCGCTGGCCGATCCGGAACCGCGTCCGCGCATGATCGACCGGTGCCTGGTCGCCGCGTACGACGGGGGGCTCTCCCCGCTCCTGGTGCTGACCAAGTCCGACCTGGCGTCCCCGGACACGCTGCTGGGCGCGTACACCCCGCTGGGGGTGCCGTTCGTCGTCACCAGCCGCGAGGAGCTGGAGAACGGGGACGCGGCCGACCGGGTCCGCGAGCAGCTCGACGGCCGGGTGACGGCCTTCGTCGGGCACTCGGGCGTCGGCAAGACCACACTGGTCAACGCGCTGGTGCCGAAGGAGAAGCGGCGCACCACGGGGGTCGTGAACGCGGTGACCGGCCGGGGCCGGCACACCACCACGTCGGCCCTGGCGCTGCCGCTGCCGGGGTACCGGGGCTGGGTGATCGACACCCCGGGGGTGCGCTCGTTCGGGCTGAACCACATCGACCCGTCGCGCGTCATCAACGCCTTCCCGGACCTCCAGCCCGGTACGGAGGAGTGTCCGCGCGGCTGCACCCACGACAGCCACGAACCGGAATGCGCGCTGGACGCCTGGGTGGCGGCGGGGCACGCGGACCCGGCGCGGCTGGACTCGCTGCGCCGGCTGCTCTCCACCCGCAACAGGCGCGAGGGCGACTGATCTCCGACCGGGCCGGGAACGTTTGCGATCACTCGCTTCCGGTAAGTGCATAATCACGCCCAGCGGCACCGGCCGGTGCGAGGCGGTCGGCGATGTGGGAGGGTGCGGACGATGGCATGGCTGCTGGTCGTGGTCGCGGGACTTCTGGAGACCGGGTTCGCGGTCTGCCTGAAGCTCTCGCACGGCTTCACCCGGCTGTGGCCGACCATCGCGTTCTGCGTCTTCGCGCTGGGCAGCTTCGGTCTGCTGACGCTGTCGCTGAAGAAGCTCGACGTCGGGCCCGCCTACGCGGTCTGGACCGGCATCGGCGCGGCGGGCACGGCCATCTACGGCATGGTCTTCCTCGGTGACGTGGTCTCCACGCTCAAGCTGGTGTCGATCTCACTGGTGATCCTCGGCGTGATCGGCCTCCAGCTCTCCGGCTCCGCGCACTGACCGCGCTCCGGTCCTGTGTGGCCCGGCTCACCGGCGGGTCGATACTGTGGCGGCATGCCCGATTACCACGATGACCTGCGCCTGGCCCATGTGCTGGCGGACGCCGCCGACGCGGTGACGATGGACCGGTTCAAGGCTCTGGACCTCAAGGTCGAGACCAAGCCGGACATGACGCCGGTGAGCGAGGCCGACAAGGCGGCCGAGGAGTTGATCCGGGGCCATCTGCACCGGGCGCGCCCGCGCGACGCGATCCTGGGCGAGGAGTACGGCATCGAGGGCACGGGCCCGCGGCGCTGGGTGATCGACCCGATCGACGGCACCAAGAACTACGTACGGGGCGTGCCGGTCTGGGCGACGCTGATCTCGCTCATGGAGGCCGGAGATGAGGGCTTCCAGCCCGTCGTCGGGGTGGTCTCGGCGCCCGCCCTGAGCCGGCGCTGGTGGGCGGCGAAGGGCTCGGGTGCGTACACCGGCCGCAGCCTGACCTCCGCGACCCGGCTCCAGGTCTCCCAGGTGGAGCGGATCGCGGACGCCTCGTTCGCGTACTCCTCGCTGACCGGCTGGGAGGAGCAGGGGCGGCTCGACGGGTTCCTGGACCTGACCCGGGCCTGCTGGCGCACCCGGGGTTACGGGGACTTCTGGCCGTACATGATGGTCGCCGAGGGGTCCGTGGACATGTGCGCGGAGCCGGAGCTCTCGCTGTGGGACATGGCGGCGAACGCGATCATCGTCCAGGAGGCGGGCGGCCGGTTCACCAGTCTGGACGGTGTGGACGGGCCGGGCGGCGGGAACGGAGCGGCGTCGAACGGCGCGCTCCACCGCGAGCTGCTGGGTTACCTGAACCAGCGTTACTGAGTGCGCCCCGCCCGCAGGGCGGTGTAAAGAGCATTCGAGGGGCGTGCGGCGGGTCCGCGCGCCCCTTTTTCAGCCTTCGCGCCCCCTTGTCGGCTTTCCGCATCGGTGCAACTCTGGGCATTCCCCCACTTGTGAACTTGTGAATCGACTCACGCGGTCGCTTCACAGAGGAGGTGGCACCCTTCATGCTCGTCCGTGACGCCATGAGCACGATGGTCCTCACCATCGGCCCGGCCCACACGCTGCGCCAGGCCGCCCGGCTGATGTCGGCCCGCCGGATCGGGGCGGCCGTCGTCCACGACCCCGATACCTGCGGGCTCGGCATCCTCACCGAGCGCGACATCCTCAACGCCGTCGGCTCGGGACAGGACCCCGACACCGAGACGGCCTCCGCCCACACCACCACCGACGTGGTCTTCGCCGCGCCCGGCTGGACGCTCGAAGAGGCCGCGGCGGCCATGACGCACGGCGGCTTCCGCCACCTCGTCGTGCTCGACGAGAGCGGCCCGGTCGGCGTCGTCTCGGTCCGCGACATCATCCGCTGCTGGACGCCCGCGCCCCGCCGTCCGGCCGCCCTGGTCGGCTGACGACCGCCTCGCGCATGCGACCGGCCCGGCCCCCGGGTGCGGGGCCGGGCCGGTCGCGACGGCCGGGGGACTCAGGCGCGCAGCGCCTGCACGGCCGCCTCCAGCCGCTTGCCGAAGTCCTCGTCGGCACGGCGGAAGTTACCGATCGCGCGCTCGGCGATGTCGTCGCGCGAGACCTTGGCGATGAAGCCGGAGAGGTTGTCGACCAGCCGGGCCTTCTCGTCCTCGGTCATGAGCCGGTAGAGGTTCCCGGCCTGCGTGAAGTCGTCGTCCTCGGCGTGGAGCGGGGTCGGGTGGCCGCCCGTGACGCCCGCGACGGGGATGGCGCCCGAGAGCGGCCGGCCCGTCTCGGCGGGGCCGCCGAAGCTGTTGGGCTCGTAGTTCTTCGCGCCCTTGTGGCGGCCGTCGTACAGGTAGCCGTCCCGGCTGTTGGTCCGCGCCTCGGTGGCGTGCGGGCGGTTCACCGGAAGGTGGTCGGCGTTGATGCCGACGCGGTAGCGGTGCGCGTCGCCGTACGCGAAGAGACGGCCCTGGAGCATCTTGTCCGGGGACGGGCCGATGCCGGGCACGAAGTGCGCCGGACTGAAGATGGACTGCTCGACCTCGGCGAAGATGTTCTCCGGATTGCGGTTGAGCTCCAGCTTGCCGATCTCGACCGGCGGGTAGTCCGCGTGCGGCCACACCTTGGTGAGGTCGAACGGGTTGAAGCGGTAGGTCGCCGCGTCGGCCGCCGGCATGATCTGCACCTGCACGGTCCAGGACGGGAAGTCACCGCGTTCGATGGACTCGCGCAGGTCCCGCTGGTGGCTGTCCGGGTCCACGCCGGAGAGGCGGACGGCCTCCTCGGTGGTGAGGTTCTTGATGCCCTGGTCGGTCTTGAAGTGGTACTTGACCCAGAAGACCTCGCCCGCCTCGTTCTGCCACTGGTAGGTGTGCGAGCCGAAGCCGTCCATGTGCCGGTACGTGGCGGGGATGCCCCGGTCGCCGAAGAGCCAGGTCACCTGGTGGGTGGACTCGGGCGAGAGCCCCCAGAAGTCCCAGACGTTGTCCGCCTCCTGGGACCCGGTGTACGGGTCGCGCTTCTGGGTGTGGATGAAGTCGGGGAACTTGATGGCGTCCCGGATGAAGAACACCGGGGTGTTGTTGCCGACGAGGTCGTAGTTGCCGTCCTCGGTGTAGAACTTCAGCGCGAAGCCGCGCGGGTCGCGCACGGCGTCGGCGGCGCCGAGGTTGCCCGCGACGGTGGAGAAGCGCAGGAACGTCTCGGTCTGCTTGCCGACCTCGGAGAGGAACTTCGCCCGCGTCCACCGCGACACGTCATGCGTCAGCGTGAACGTCCCGTACGCGCCGGCGCCCCGCGCGTGCACCACGCGCTCCGGAATGCGCTCGCGGTTGAAGTGCGCCAGCTTCTCCATCAGCAGCTGGTCCTGCACCAGGACCGGGCCGCCGGCACCGGCGGTCTCACTGTTCTGGTTGTCGGCGACCGGTGCGCCTGCCTCCGTGGTGAGCGGTCCCTGCGTCACGTGCGCCTCCTGCGTCGTTTCCGCACGTCATGCCTTCATGCCGTGCCCCGCGTCCGGCCTTCCTGTCCTCCGGCCGACGCATAAGCGATCCTACATTGGACAAAGTCCAAGTCAAATGAGCATCCAAAGTCGCACCTATTCAAGACCTGACCCGCGCGCTGCTAGACTGGCGCCCATGAGTGACCTGCTGGAACGACTTCGAGGACGCGGCTGGCGCATGACCGCGCAGCGGCGCGTCGTGGCCGAGGTCCTCGACGGGGACCATGTGCACCTGACCGCCGACGAGGTCCACGCCCGGGCGGTGGCCAAGCTGCCGGAGATCTCCCGCGCCACCGTCTACAACACGCTGGGCGAGATGGTGAGCCTCGGCGAGGTCATCGAGGTCTCCACCGACCGCCGCGCCAAGCGCTACGACCCCAACGCGCACCGCGCCCACCACCACCTGGTGTGCGCGCGGTGCGGCGCCATCCGCGACGTGCACCCGTCGGGCGACCCGCTGGCGGACCTGCCGGCCGGTGAGCGCTTCGGCTTCACGATCTCGGGCGTCGAACTGACCTACCGGGGCATCTGCCCGGACTGCGCCGCGGCGGCCTGACCGCGCCGCACCGCCCCCGCGCTCGCGCCGGGGGCGGTTTTCGCATGCGCGGACGACCGCATGCGCGAACGACCGAGGGCCGGATCTTCGGAAAGATCCGGCCCTCGGTCTTCAGTAGCGGGGACAGGATTTGAACCTGCGACCTCTGGGTTATGAGCCCAGCGAGCTACCGAGCTGCTCCACCCCGCGTCGTTGTGTTCACAACCTTACGGGACGGCTCGGACCAGCGCAAATTCGTTTGTGCGGTTTCGTTTGTGCGGCCCCGGTTGTGCGGCCCCGGTTGTGCGGCTTCGCTCGCGCGGCCCCCGGTCGTGCGGCTTCGCTCGCGCGGCCTCGGTTGTGCGGCCTCGCTCGTGCCGCTTCGCTCGTGCGGCGGCCCTGACGCGGGACGGCCCGGCCGCCCCGGGGCTCACGCCGTCAGTTCCTGGTGCAGGGCCTCGCGCAGGCGCGCCGCGCGCTCCGCGAC
>NZ_JAAGNI010000025.1 GCF_010550605.1 Streptomyces sp. SID9727 | reverse complement strand
CGGCGGTGCTGGTGTCACGGGTGGTCCTGGCGGCGTCGGCGGCCCCGGCGGCCCGACAAGCCCCGGTGCTCCCGGTCCCGGCCGCGTCTCCCCGCCCTCCGGGCCCCGTACCGACCTGCCGTACTTCTCGGACGGCCCGCAGGGCGACTTCCCGGAGGGCCCGGGCGGCCCGCGTTCCACCCCCGACCTGGGTGTCCGCACCCCCGGCCCGGCCGGCCCCACCACGGGCCCGGCCGGGCCGGGGGTGCGGAC
>NZ_JAAGNI010000012.1 GCF_010550605.1 Streptomyces sp. SID9727 | reverse complement strand
GCGCTGCGCGCCGGGGCGAGCGGGTTCCTGCTCAAGGACGCCCCGCCGGCCCAGCTGCTGCACGGCATCCGGACCGTGCACACGGGCCAGGCGCTGATCGACCCGGAGGTGACGCGCCGGCTGGTCGGCCGCTACGCCGCCCGGATCCGCCCCGCCGGGGACACCTCGTCCGACATCCCGCTGACCCCGCGCGAACTGGAGGTCCTGCGCCTGATCGCGGACGGCTTCTCCAACAGCGAGATCGCGGCCGCGCTCGTGATCAGCCAGGAGACCGTGAAGACGTTCGTCTCGCGCATCCTCGCCAAGCTCGGGCTCCGCGACCGGGTCCAGGCGGTCGTCTACGCCTACCGGCAGGGTCTGGTGACCTGAAAGCGCGGCCGAAATCCGCCCCTTGTGCGCCCCCTCTCCGTACGCCAGCATGCGCATGTCAAACCGAAGGAACTTCGGTCGCAGAGGCCAGTCGCGCTCTGTTCATTCGCAAGAGGGGACCCCCACATGAAAAAGCCTCTCGTCGGTGCGCTCTTCGCGGTGCTGCTCCTGGGAGCGGGCATCGCCCCCGCGACCGCGGCCACGAGCCACGGCGCGGCACCGGCCGCTCCCGCCGCGGCCGAGGCCGGCAAGCAGATACGCGCCAAGGCGGTCACCTTCGCCGGGACCGTGGCGCTCAGCAACTGCTCCGGCTCGGTCGTCCGCACGCCCTCCTCGCAGCCGGGCGACCCCGCCCTCGTGCTGTCCAACGGGCACTGCCTGGAGACCGGCTTCCCGGCCCCCGGCGCGGTCGTGTACAACCGCTCGTCCAGCCGCAGCTTCACCCTGCTCAACGCCTCGGGCAGCGGTGTCGGCACGGTCCGGGCGAGCAAGATCGCGTACGGGACGATGACGGACACCGACATCTCGGTCTACCAGCTCACCTCCACGTACGCCCAGATCGAGAGCCGCTACGGCATCAAGGCGCTGGAGCTCAGCACCACGCATCCCGTCGCGGGCACCGCCATCACCGTCGCGTCCGGGTACTGGAAGCGCATGTACAGCTGCAACGTGGACGGGTTCGTCTACCGCCTCAAGGAGGGGAGCTGGACCTGGAAGGACTCGGTCCGCTACACCTCCGCCTGCCAGACCATCGGCGGCACCTCCGGCTCACCCGTGATCGACAACGCCACCGGCAAGGTCGTCGCCGTCAACAACACCGGTAACGAGGACGGCGGGCGCTGCACGGACAACAACCCGTGCGAGGTCGACCAGAACGGGCAGGTGACGGTCCGCCAGGGCATCAACTACGCCCAGGAGACCTACGGCATCGCCGCGTGCATCGGCACCGGCAACGTCTTCGACCTGAACCGCGCGGGGTGTGCGCTGCCCAAGCCGTGATCCGTCGTACGTGAGAAGGGGCGGGGCCTTCGCGGCCCCGCCCCTTCTCACGCGTCACGCGGTTCAGAGCTTGCGCCACCGCGCGTTGGCGAGGGAGAAGAGGCCGAAGGCGACCAGGCCGACGGCTATGAGGCCCAGCAGCCACGGGCCGGCCGGGGTGGCGCTGAAGGACCGCAGGGTGTCGTCCATGCCCTTGGCCTCACCGGAGCGCGCCTTCACCGCCGCCGACACCGCGAAACCTCCGGCGACCGCGAAGACCAGACCCCGGCTGACACCGCCGAGGACCCCGGTGGTGTCGACGGCCCGCCGCATGGTCCGGGACATCTCGCCCATGCGCAGGTGCTTGTGGAACTTCCGCAGCGCCGCGCGGCCCGCGATCCACAGCCCCGCACAGGCGATGCCCACACCGGCCGCGCCCACCAGCCAGCGTCCGCCCGGCAGGTCCAGCACCCGGGCCGTGACGTCCTGCGATTGGGCGTCGCCCTTGCCGCTGCCGCTGCCCTTGTCACCGGCCGCGAACGACAGGACCGAGTAGGCGACGAAGCCGTAGAAGACGGCCCGCCCGCCGGAGGCCAGCCGCTTGGTCGCCTTGTGTCCGTCCGGGCCCGCCGCGCCGAACGCCGCCTCGGACAGCCGCCACAGGGCCATGCCCACGAGCGCGATGCCCAGGACCCACAGCAGCACATGGCCGAAGGGCTTCTGCGCGATCTCCGCGAGTGCCCCGCCCCGGTCCGCCTGCTTCCCGCCGCCGCCCTTGCCGTCGCCGTCGCCGCCGTTGAACGCGATGCGCAGGGCGAGGAACCCGACGAGGAAGTAGATGACCCCGCGTGCCACGAACCCCGCACGGCCGGCCGCTTCCACGGCGGTGCTGTTTCCCGCCTGCCGGGCCTTTCCCCGGCCCTTCGAGGCTGTCGCAGAGATATTCATGACAGCCGGTTGCCCTGGCCGGGGGCGGAGAAACTACACTACGCCCCCCGCCGAACGCACCGACCGCCCGGCCAGCACCTGGGTGCGCCTGCCGTCCTCGATCACGAAGCGGCCGTCGATCAGCACGTGCGGGATGCCCGTCGGCAGGGTGCGGGGCGCCGCGAACGTCGAGCCCGCCGCCACCGTCGCCGGATCGAAGAGGACCAGGTCGGCGCGGTAGCCCTCGCGTACGAGACCGCGGTCGGGGAGCCGCAGCCGGGCCGCCGGGCGGGCGGTGAGGTGGGCGACGCACTCCTCCAGCGAAAGGATGCCCAGCTCGCGGGCGTACCGGCCCAGGTAGTGGGGAAAGGTGCCGTACGCGCGGGGGTGGGGCTTGTCGCCCTGGAGGATGCCGTCGCTGCCGCCGGTGTGCACGCGGTGGCGCATGATCTGCCGCACGTTCTCCTCGTGGCCCACGTGCTGGAGGATCGTCGTCCCGAGCCGGTCCTCCACCAGCAGCCGCCGCGCGGTCACCCAGGGCTCCTCGCCCCGCAGCGCCGCCGACTCGGCCACCGTGCGCCCGACGTATCCGGCGAGTGCGGGCTCGCCGGTACCGGAGATCTCGATGGTCTCCCACTCGATCGGCACCCCGTGGCAGCCGTCCGACCCCACGACCTCCAGGTCGTGGCGGATGCGGGCGGCCGTCCCCGCGTCGGCCAGCCGGGCCAGGACCGCCTCCGGGCCGCCCTCGCTCGCCCAGCTGGGCAGCATCGCGACGAGGGTCGTGCAGCCGGGGGTGTACGGGTAGGTGTCGAGGGAGATGTCGGCGCCCGCGTCGAGCGCGTCGTCCAGGAGGGCGAGCAGGTCGGGGGCGCGGCCCTCGTTGACCCCGAAGTTCATGGTCGCGTGGGCCAGGTGCAGGGAACAGCCCGCGCTGCGGGTGAGCCGCACCATCTCCTCGTACGCCTCCAGGGCGCCCGCCCCGTACGAGCGGTGGTGCGGGCAGTAGTAGCCGCCGTGCGCGGCCACCACCCGGCAGAGCTCGGTGAGTTCGGCGTCGTCCGCGTACATGCCGGGGGTGTAGGTGAGACCCGAGGACATGCCGACCGCGCCCTCGCGCATGCCCTGGTCCACGAGCTGCCGCATCCGGTCCAGTTCGGCCTCGGTGGCGGGGCGGTCGTCCCAGCCCACCGCGTACATCCGGACCGTGCCCTGCGGGATGAGGTAGGCGGCGTTGACCGCGATGCCCTGGCGGTCGAGGCGGTCCAGGTAGCCGCCGACGGTCCGCCAGTCGAAGTCGATGTCCTCGCCGCCGCCGTTCCAGCCGGAGATGGAGCGGCGGACCTGGGCGAGCGTGCGGTCGTCCACCGGCGCGTACGACAGGCCGTCCTGGCCCAGGACCTCCAGCGTGACGCCCTGCGCGGCCTTCGCGCTGTGGTCGGGGTCGCGGAGCAGCGCCAGGTCGCTGTGCGCGTGCATGTCGATGAAACCGGGAGACAGGGCGAGGCCGTCGGCGTCCACGGTGCGGTGCCCGGTGGGGCGGGGGCCGGGGGAGTCCTCGCGGTGGATCTCCGCGACGCGGCCGTCGGTGACGGCCACGTCGGCGCGGTAGGAGGGGGTGGCGGTGCCGTCGATGACGCGGGCGTCGCGGATGACGAGGTCCATGGGTGCCTTTCGGGGTCCGGGGGCGGGGGCTCCCGCCCCCGGACCCCCGCTCCTCAGTCGCCGGAGGGGCTGGGAATGCTCAGAAGAACGTGCGGACGAAGTCGGTGACCGTGCCGTCCGCCTCCACGAGCGGGATCAGCTGCCACTTGTCGAAGCTGGTGCAGGGGTGGGACAGGCCCATGCCCACCCAGTCCCCGACCTCCAGGCGCGCGCCCTCGTCCGTGCGGACCCAGGTGTGCTGGTCGGAGAGGCCGGTCACGGTGACCCCCTCGGCCGGCCGCTCCGAGCCGTCCCGGCCCGAGCGGACCACCTGCGCCTCGGGCAGGTCCAGGTCGTACGCCGCGTCGCGCTTGCCCGCGTTGAGGAACGCCTGCCCGGCGGACGGACGCGACACCACCTGCGCCCACAGCCGGAACGCGGGCCGCAGCGCGCCCTCCTCCGGGACGCGGTTGAACGGTGTGAGGTGGCGGTAGTGCCCGTCGTCGTGCGAGACGTACGCCCCCGAGCGCAGCAGCTTGAGCACGGGGGCGGAGAGCTCCGGGATCCCGGCGAACACGTCCGCCACCGCGTCGAACCACGCGCTGCCGCCCGCGCTGATCACGATGCGCTCACCGGCCCCCAGCGCGCCGAAGCGGCCCGCCGCGTCGAAGTCGGCGGCCAGCGCGACGAGCCGGCGCAGCCAGGCCCGGACCCGGTCGCCGTCCGCGTCCGGCACCTCGCCCTCGTATCCGGCCACGCCGACCAGG